>NZ_JAWRWI010000001.1:0-512896 GCF_046535585.1 Bacillus sp. SIMBA_005
AACCCTTTTTTCATCGCTTCTCTTAAGATTCGATAAAAAATTTGTTCAAATAAATCTGTATCGTGGAAGCGTCTCACGTAGTTTTTACCGAAGGTAGAAAAGTGCGGGATTTTCTCCGAAAACCCATATCCAATAAACCAACGATAAGCCACGTTAGTTTCAATTTCTTTAATGGTTTGACGCATAGAGCGAATACCAAATAGATATTGGATTAAGACCATCTTAATGAGGACAACAGGATCAACACTTGGTCTACCATTGTCGGAACTATAATGATCTTTGACAAGATCATAAATGAAGTCAAAATCGATTGCTTGATCTATTTTCCGTACAAGATGATCTTGAGGCACTAATTCATCTAAAGCCACTACTTCTAATTGGTTTCGTCTTTCTTCTTCACGTTTGGATAACATGTTCATCCCCCACAGACTTGTGTTATTACCCTTATTATACAAAAAAGCTTGTAGACTTTGTCTACAAGCTGAAAGCCCCATTAAGGGGCTTTTTTTGTTTCAATTGAATGACAGTAGTTGCCGTAAACGAAAGTCAGGAACCGCTTCATGGAAAAAAGCCCGATTGCGTTCATCGTCCTCTTGATTCCACTGACTCCACCATTCAGCCGTTTCGCCAGAAGTGTCGGCTTGAATCATGTCATGCAGCTGTTCTAAGTTGATGATGTCTCTTGGTTCTGTTAAGAAAGAATGCATTTGGTGATACGCCTCAAGACGTTCAGGCTGTTTTGTTACTATGGCGTATTGTACGTAGCGATTTAAAAATCCTTGTACGAACGTCAAATGGGGAATGGTTGTTTCTCCTTTTAATTCAACGCCTTCCCACGCCATATCAGCAATCGCACAAAGCCACCAGCCAAGTTTATTGGCATGCTGCATTTGTTGTAATGTGTCCTTTTCAAAAGATAGCTGCTTATTTTTTTGTGCTTGTTTGAGCATACGCTCAAGAACTTGTGCTTCGAGTGCGGCCTTTGTCATTCCTTGCCCGTGAATAGGATCTAATGTACACAAGGCATCGCCCATCACCAATAATCCACTTGGCCATTCGTGCATTTGTTCATAGTGATGTCTCACGCAAGAAGGAACTCTAAACCCTTTTGGTTTTGTATAGGGCGTTAAATGAGTGATGGCATCTGCTATTGCTGGATGCGCGAGTGCAGCCGTTTCTGAATCAAATTGATCAGCATCCGTTGTTGGATAATGTGATCCGCCAGCTGCAGATAGAAGAACAGCTACTAAATCATGATCTACGCGTTCAAACAGTCCTGTTGGAATTTGCCTGTCTGGCTGACCCACGACGACCATTGATTGCTGGTATGGCGCTTCTGGTGGTATTTTGTAATATCTAGTGCTGTAACCGAGTGACACACTTAATTCATCTGTCTGTGGTAAGGTCAGTCCAGCATCTCTCAGCCATTTTGGCAATTTAGACATTCTTCCAGACGTATCAATTACTAAATCTGCTTTCATTTCACGAATGCTACCTGGTTTTTCATGCCGATCTTTCACGACCAGTCCGATGACTTGATTCGTTCCCTCTTTCAACTGAAGTGAGAGGGCTTCATGTTTTTCTAAACATTGCACCCGTCCCTCATTTAACATTCTTTGCATCAGCACCCACTCTAGCATGGCACGTCTTGTAACGGCTGTTTCTTCTGTATCAGTAAGCGTTAATTCACCATCTTTTGTGATAAATCGAGAGGTTTGTTGCCATGTATTAAATCCGCCCATTGTCAATAACTCTTTTGTATAGTCAGGGAATAAACGTTCCACGATTTGCTTGCCTAGTGGCAGCATTCTATGTGGATGAAAAGCTTGAGGAGTGCCGAGACGATTCTTAGGAGAGTCTGGCATTTCGTCCTTTTCGATAATAAAAACTTGATGATAAAACGTTGATAAAACTTTTGCAGCGAGTATTCCCGTCATACCGCCGCCAATGACGATCGCCCGCTCATATGTCATAGGTTGTCTCACAACATGCGCCTCCAATGAATATATATATATAAATGATTACATGACCATTTCATCATATGTTGATACTTAAATTATAGCAAATTTACGTTTTGTTGAATATAGAGAGGGAATTTCCCTCTTTTTACTCATACATATGAGAAATAACTTTCATCATCATCATTATTTTTAAAAAATAACTATTATTTTAAGAAAAGCGACCGATAAATAATATAAGGGGGTAGAGAAATTGGATATACTACAGAGTATAGTGACAGCAGCACCTTATATGATGCAGATTTTAAAAAATGAAGTGACGATGGGTGTCATTGACCGAGAGAAATTTTTGCTGTATTTGCCATCGAAAGATGTTGATTTTCAAATTCGAACTGGTGAACGTATTAAACCAGATGATCTGAATATGAAAAAAGCGCTGAGAGGTGAGACATCGAGTATGTTTGTGCCTGAATCAGTATATGGAGTACCTTTAAATGCAATGGGATTGCCCATTTTTGATGAAAACGGGCAAGTGATTGGTGCCCTCGCTTTAGGATTTCCACTCAAAAATCAAATAGAGCTTGAAGCGTATATGGATTCATTGAATGACATTATTCAAAGTATTCAAGAAAAGGTGCACGTGGTGGCGGCGCATTCAGAGGAGCTTTCTGCTACAAGTGAGGAGATGACCTTACAAACGCAGCAAACTCTTGAAAGCTCAAAACAAACAGCCGATATTACAAAAATGATTAAAGGCATCTCGAAACAAACGAGTTTGCTAGGATTGAATGCGTCAATTGAAGCGGCGAGGGCAGGAAAAGATGGAGCAGGTTTTAGTGTTGTAGCAAGTGAGGTTCAAAAGCTTTCAAGTGAAACTTCACGTGCAACAGAAAACATCGAAAGCTCATTACAAGGAATTTCCTCCAATATACATACATTACTTGAAAGTATGGACCATATGAAAGGTTCTTCATCAGAACAGGCTTCACTTGTGACGGAATTTAGCGAAATTGTTGATCGATTGACAACGGTTAGTACAGATATGAAGAAATTTATGCAAACCGTCATGGCAACGTAAAAAACGAATCCAAGAGGATTCGTTTTTTGTATGTCGTTATTTTCTCTTGTTCTGATCAAAGCGATAATCGTAGGTGTCGCCTTTCACCACATTTAAAAACTCATGTCCAATTTGAACAAGCTGTCCGTTTTTCCATTTGATGAGAGGGTCCTTATCAGGGTATTTCCAGTAAATCGTTTTCTTGCGGTGGGTCAGTTTGTTTTCAATTTCTGCTCTGACTGCGTTTTCCTTTAGCTTTCCTCCGCTATGCTGATAGGTGTTGATGATATACATTCCGTCAGGTGATGACATCGAGCGGATGAATGTTCCGTGAGACACGCCTTGAAGAGAGAAGCATTTCCAATAAATAATGCCAGCGAAGCTAAGGAGTAAGATGATAAGAGTGAGGGTGGTTTTCTTTTTTAACATGAATTCCTCCAGATGTAGATCACAATATTTCTAATTTATGAGAGAGAATACAAAAAGATTCATATAGTCCAAAAGTTCTATTCGTTTCAATTATCGGTCATTTTTTCTCAAAATTCAACAGAATGCCGTAAATGTAAGGAAAATTTAAGGAAGAATTCAAGTGGTATATTTGATTCGAAACCTCTTTACAAAAGAATGAGGGATCAGTAGACTTATGCTCATATAAAGAAATGGAGCAGATGACATGATGCAAATTATCGATACGTATCAAAATTATGAAGAGCTCTCCGCTCATGAAAGAAAAGGGATTGATTATCAAATTCTTCACGAGCGGAAAGGTGACCAGCTGCTAGTTTTATCTCCTCATGCTGGAGGAATTGAATCAGGCGTGAGTGAGCTTGTTCATGAAATTTCTAGTGACTATTCTATGTATTTATTTGAAGGCCTTAAAGTAAAAGGCAATCATGTGCTTCATATTACAAGTACACGCTTTGATGAGCCGCTTTGCCTTTCAGAGGTGCATACCCATCATTATACGTTTGCACTTCATGGCTACGGAGAAACAGAGGTGCTTCAAACGTTAGTGGGAGGTACAGACAGAGAAAGAGCGGCAGAAACTGTGAAGCGTTTAACGCTAAATGGCTTTCACGCATTGCTGCTAGCCGAATCTGATCGTTTTTCTGGAACGCATCCTGATAATATCAATAACAAATGTCTGACAGGAAAAAGTGTACAACTTGAAATTAGTCAGGCGCAAAGAAGAGCATTCTTTCAAGACTTTAGGCGTCAATACCGGCGAGATACACAAACTGAACAATTTTATCGGTACACAAATGTACTCAAACAAGTATTAGCTCTTTATGAATAAACTTTTATGCGATAATTTACGTTTGATAAACAGCTTCTTTTTCAGCGACTCTTTCTGCTTTCATTAAATAAGACGTAAACTCCTGCTGAAAGCGAATACCTGCTTTTCGCTGTTCGAATAAGGCAAGCCGCTTTTCAGCAAAAGTCCAAGTGACATGAAACGTTTGAGCAATATGAAAAATGGCTTGCTGCCGAAGGGGTGGAAGCTTCATTTTCATCAGCATAAAGGTTGGAACACAAAAGTGATACATGAATTGTTTTGCCTGAAACTCTTGCAATTCTCGAAAGAGTTTGTTCATTTTGAAATGATTGCCTGTATGCTTTAGCACATGACAAAGCTCGTGGGCAAAATCCTGCCACTGTTCTTCAGGCGATAGGGATCTGTTTAAGATAATACTGTAAAGACCTTGATGCTGGATCATCATGCTGCCAGTCTCCTCGTAATGGACCCATACGCGAAATTCAGAAGCGATCCTTTGCATCTCTCTATAAGCAGGACCGCTTATTTGTAATTGAGCATATAAACGCTTAATATCTTCTTCTAAATGGGTTAAAAAACCAGTCATTTGAAAACCTCCATGCAAACGTATGTTCTATTTTTGACGTAAAAGAAAAGTCCATATAGGACTAAATAGCTAAATGAGCTATTACTTACTTTTATTATCGGTTTATTTTTAACAATTTTAACATAAAATCAAGGAAAAATGGAATTAATTCCTGTTTTTTTTTCTGTATTTTTGCACGTTTCACGACTAAAAAGAGTGAATTGAATTCAAATTTTACCATAGTCTTCTCATGAAAACAAACAAGTATTGTCTTACGAATGCCACCGATTGATGAGAAAGATCAATTCAATCTAGCAAAAGGGAGTGCAGTACATGGTACAAATTTATCAAGATTTTATTCCAGTTGGAAACGGAAACCGCCCAGGGTATGCGATGACACCGGAGTATGTAACGGTGCATAACACAGCAAACACGTCAAAGGGAGCAGATGCGAAAAGTCATGCGGCCTATGTAAAAAGCCCAACGACAGAGGTGAGCTGGCACTTTACAGTGGATGATCATGAAATCTTTCAGCATCTGCCGTTAAATGAAAATGGCTGGCATGCAGGGGATGGTCATGGGAATGGTAACCGGAAGTCGATCGGAATTGAAATTTGTGAGAATGTAGATGGGAATTTTCAGCAAGCGGTCAAACATGCACAATGGCTCATTCAAAAGCTGCTAAAAGAACATCACATTCCGCTAGCAAATGTGGTCACACATCAGTACTGGTCAGGAAAAGCATGTCCACGCCAGCTTCTATCTACTTGGAATGAATTTAAAAAAGGGATTGAAACAGCAGAAGATCCTGAGACGGTCATCACATATGTCGTGAAAAGCGGGGATACGTTAACGAGTATTGCGAAAGCTCATGGGGTCACAGTTCAAGATTTACAGAAGTGGAATGACATTAGTGATCCGAATAAGATTCAAATTGGACAAGTTCTCAAAATTTATCGTAACGATGCAAAGAGCTTGTATGAGCTGCCAGATGGGGTTTTAAAGGTGACTTCTCCATTGACAAAGGGAGAGCACGTACGCCTCGTCCAGCAGGCGCTTGCTGCTGTTTATTTTTATCCTGATAAAGCATCTGCAAATAAAGGAATAGACGGAGTTTACGGAGAAAAAACGGCGAACGCCGTAGCGCGTTTTCAGCTGGTAAATGGTCTGACAAGTGATGGGGTATACGGACCTAAAACGAAGGAAAAGCTTCTGAAGCTGTTAAATCAGTGAGTGTTTCTGTTTGGATGATTGGATGACTGCTTCACTTTGCTCATTTAATCGACGCATATAAGGCGACGACTTAAATTCAGCAAACTGAACATATCTCAATTGTTTGATTTTCTTTTTCATTTATTGGCACCTCAATCGTTGCAGCGTATAGATTATTGTATGCAAGTCTATGTAAAAATGGAAGCAGGACGCGGATTTTGTTCCGCGTCCTTTAGTGTAATCAAGCCCTTTTATTTTTATACTCATCCAAGAGCTGTTCATTCTTTTTGAAAATACGTTCTGTATGGGGGCTTACCTTGTAATCCGCCATACTGATATGTTGCTTTTTCTTTAAAATCTTAAAAGGGTTTTTCTTGCGATTGTTGTTATCCCCTTGAAGTGCGTGGTCCATCTTCATCACCTTCCTCTTCGTCAGGCAAGATTAGGTCATAAATTGTTGTTAGTGACGTCATTAATAAATAGTCGAACTCAGTGACAATGTCATCAGAGGTGAGCTTAATGACGAAGTGATCATCTGCTACAGAAAACGGGATGAGCACCAATTTGCCGAAATCATCGTAATAGACTTCCTGCCTGTCAAGCTTCGCCTGAATAAGAGCTCGCTGGTCAAGTGTCCGGAGCAGGTCATCTTTTTGTTCCTGCGTATCGTAAGGACAAAGAACCGCTTGAATATTCATCTTGTCGGCAAAAGAATAAATGAGCCGTTCAATTCCCTCTATATATGCCTCTACACTTCCATAATATACATGAATCGGTTCGTTTTTCAATAGGTATTGGTACGTTTTTAGTTTATTGAGGTAAGAATGAAGTAGATCGTTATTTTGTTCTAGGAGTTGGTGGGTGTCGGTTTCTAGTTCGTGATTTCCGAGTTTTTTAATATAGGAGCTGAGAAAGATGAATGCATCGGTTAATGCGAAAAATACGGCAATAATTAAGTAGTGCATCCAATCGGTGAAGATTGAAGAAGGGTCATTTGTCCAGTACACAACAGCACCAGCTACATAAATCCAATACCACGTTTTACGAATGGCAAACATCTTTTCTTTTACTTTTTGTTCAAAACGCCATACGGCAAATACATATACAGCAAGGGCACCCAGCAATAACCACACGGTCAATTGAAAAAATAATAGCATGATTTTCTCTCCCATAGACAGATGGATACTTACTTTATTTCTATGGATATGATTGGAAAACCTGCTTCATGAAAAAATGGCTTGTAGGAAAAGGGTGCAGACAAATAAAAAAAGACCTGTCAGACAGGTCTTTGATATTAGATAATCGCATTTAACACAAAGTATATAAGAGCCCCGAGAGTTCCTGAAATCGGTAATGTAATTACCCAAGTGACAAGCATACGTTTTGCCGTACCCCAGTTTACCCCTTTTACTCTGTGTGCAGAACCTACACCTAGAATAGAAGATGAGATCACGTGAGTGGTACTAACAGGTAAGTGAATAAATGTCGCACCGAAGATAATAGCTGCACCCGTTAAATCGGCAGATACTCCGTTTACTGGACGAATTTTCATAATTTTACCGCCGACTGTTTTAATAATCTTCCAGCCGCCAATAGACGTACCTAGTCCCATTGCAAGCGCACAAGAGAATTGTACCCAGAAAGGAATATCGTCTGTTGTATGCAAATTCCCTGCAATTAAAGCCATCGTAATAATTCCCATCGCTTTTTGCGCATCGTTTGTTCCGTGGGTATACGATTGTAGTGCTGCAGTTAAAATTTGAACACGACGGAATTGTTTATTTGTTTTTGCGAGATTGTGGTTTCTAAATATAAATTTGACAATGGTGTACACGATATATCCTAATACGAAAGCTAGGATAGGTGAAAGCAACAGTGCTTGAATGATTTTAATGAACCCCGAATAGTTTAAAGCGCCAAAACCAGCAGAGGCAATAACAGCTCCTGCAATTGATCCGATCAGTGCATGCGAAGAACTACTCGGAATCCCGTAATACCAAGTAAGCAAGTTCCAAGTAATGGCCGCAATTAAAGCAGCCAAAATGACGACAGAACCGTTTTGAAGTGTAAAAGGATCTGCGATGTCTTTTGTAATGGACTTTGCCACACCTGTAAATGTCATTGCTCCTAAGAAGTTCATAAACGCTGCCATAATAATAGCATGTCTAGGCTTTAACGCCTTTGTTGAAACCGAAGTGGCAATGGCATTTGCTGTATCGTGGAATCCGTTGATGAAATCAAAAGCAAGTGCACAAATGACAATAAATATGGTAAGGATGAGTAATGTGTCCATGTTTAACTAACCCCGTTACGCATTCTTCATTATGATTGTTTCTAGATTGTTGGCAACACTTTGACAGGAATCAGCAATTTCTTCAAGTGTTTCGTAAATTTCTTTGTATTGAATTACCTTGATTGGATCCGTTTCTTTTCCAAACAAGTTCTTGAGTGATTTACGATAAAGATTGTCACAATTGTGCTCGATCTCTTTGATTTTGATTGCGTGTGGTTGAATATCTTTTAAGCGATTTTCAGCCAGTAAATCGATTGTAATTAAAATTTCCTTCGCACATTCTCTGATGTAGTGGCTGAATTTGTCGATATGTTCGTCAGAGCTTGTCATTGAATAAATTTCCATTGTCGCTGAAAAATGCTCAATTCCATCTAAAACATCGTCGAGGCTATTCGTCAATTGAAGAATGTCTTCACGTTCAATCGGTGTAATAAAGGCTTTGTTCAGCTCTTTAATCATAGTATGAACATGATTATCACCTTTTGTCTCATATTCCTTCAATGTGTCAGAAAATTCTTTCAGAGTGGTTTGATTTGTTACTTTATAGCTAACAAAATACTCAGCAGTTTCATCTAAATTTTTAGCAATTTCCGTTAACAAGACGGAAAACTTGTCTTTTTTCCTTTTTAACATGTAAAAACCCTCCATTGTATAAATGAGACAATGCACACATCAAATAATTATATATTCTTTTGTCGAAAAAAAACAGGTGTAGTCGAAAATTTCTTCACTTTTTCTATTTGATCTTATTCTGACCTAAAGATGTGTTCTCATCACACCTTTTTCAGAAAGGAGAAAAGAAATGAAAAAAGCGGTCCTTTTTTGGCGCCGCTTAAAGCTTAAGAAGCTGAATAAACAAGTTTAAATCGCTCGCAAACGAGGAGCATGTCTTCTTTAAATTCTAATCCGTACGGTTTGAGTGATTCTGTGAAAAATGCTTCATGGGCTCTGTACCAATAGTGATAAGAAAGATCGCCTTCACCTTCTGCTTGGGCAAATGATTCTGGAACTTCATTCATTGGCATGACATCTACATGCGTGATCTCTATGATGGCTTTTGGTTCGTCATGGCTGTCCAAAATAACCGCATATTGTCCTGCCTTTGGAAGCGGCTCCTGTTCCTTTTCGTAAAAAAGATGTCCAGAACATGTCGCTGTTTTTTTCCCTTGCAGAACAAGGTCAAGTAAATGATCTGGGTCTGCTCCAAATGCCCAAGCGGAAACAGATGCGTCAATTGGTGCGCTTTCTGATTTTTCTTTCCAATATGTTTCCCAAAATAAAGTGCTTTTTTGATTCATCATTCTTCCCCCTTTGCGATGCGTTTATTATACCGCGAAATCAAAAACATGAAAGGATAGTGTCTTTATCCCTACTTAGTACGTGTGTCATATGTTTTGAAAATCCACTTTACATTTGATGAATATAGGATGATAGAATGAAAATTATAGAAATTTTAGAATAATCTATTGTATTCTGGTCAAGAAGTCGGTATGGTCAAAGTAAGAATATGGAAGGGGTGTTGTGTATGAAACGCATTTCTCTAACTATTTTGTCCATATGTCTGTTGGTTTTCTCGTTTTTTCTGCCTGTCGGTCAGGTCACTGCAAACGAAACTCATGGGAATAAAGTAGCTGTTGGGAAAGATGGCATGGTGGCTACTGCCCATCCACTCGCATCAGAAGTGGGTGCAGATGTATTAAAGAAAGGTGGAAACGCTGTTGACGCTGCTGTTGCCATCCAGTACGCACTGAATGTGACAGAGCCAATGATGTCTGGAATTGGTGGCGGAGGATTTATGATGGTTTATGATGGGAAGACAAAAGAAACATCCATCATCAATAGTCGAGAAAGAGCACCACAAGGCGCAACACCTGACATGTTTTTAACAGATGAGGGGAAAGCCATCCCGTTTGCTGAGCGATCCACACATGGTAATGCTGTTGGTGTTCCAGGGACTGTGAAAGGTCTTGAGGCGGCATTAGATAAGTGGGGAACCCGCTCGATGAAGGAATTGATTAAGCCTTCCATCCAGCTTGCAGAGGATGGATTTGAAATCGATTCTGTCTTGGCAAAAGCCATTGATGATCATCAAGGAAAATTGAAAAAAACGGCTGCAGCGCCCATCTTTCTTCCAAATGATCAGCCGCTCAAAGAAGGAGACCTCCTAGTTCAGCCAGGCCTTGCAAAAACATTTAAGCTCATTGCGAAAAAAGGAAGCAAAGCATTTTATGAAGGAAAAGTAGCGAAGGCACTTGCAAATACAGTCCAAGATTTTGGCGGGACAATGACAACTGATGACATTGGTCGTTATGAGGTCGAGACTGACAAGCCTATCTGGGGAGACTATAAAGGATACCAGCTTGCAAGTATGCCTCCACCAAGCTCAGGCGGGGTGTTTATGCTGCAAATGCTCAAAATACTTGACCACTTTAACCTATCTCAATATGACCCCAAATCATTCGAAAAATATCAACTACTTGCTGAAACGATGCATCTCTCCTATGCTGACCGTGCTGCATATGCCGGTGACCCCGAGTTCGTAGATGTTCCACTAAAAGGACTATTAGACGATGATTACATTTCAGAAAGAGCCTCTCTTATTCAATTAGACAAAAAGAATCTTAACCCGAAAGAAGGAGATCCGTGGGCGTATGAGGATGAAAAAAATCCATCTCCTATTGTACCGCAGCCTGAAGATAAAACCATTGGTGAGACCACACATTTTACTGTTGCTGATCAGTGGGGAAATGTTGTGTCGTTCACGACAACCATTGAACAGTTATTTGGTACAGGGATTCTCGTCCCGGAATATGGTTTCTTCTTAAACAATGAACTAACAGATTTTGATGCAATACCAGGCGGAGCAAATGAAGTTCAGCCGAATAAACGACCGTTGTCCAGTATGACACCGACCATCATTTTTAAAGATAATGAGCCTGTCATGACAGTAGGTTCACCGGGAGGAACAACCATCATTGCTTCTGTTTCACAAACTATTTTGAATTTGCTTGAATATGAGATGGAGCTTCAGGATGCAGTTGAAGAACCAAGAATTTATACAAACAGTCCAACTTCTTATCGTTATGAAGTAGGTGTCCCTCTCGATGTGAGAACAAAGCTTAATGATATGGGGCATCGTTTCGGCAATTCGCCTATTGATATAGGAAATGTTCAAGCGCTACTCATTGATCGAAAAGCAGGAACCTTTACTGGAGTGGCTGATTCCTCGAGAAACGGAACTGCCGTTGGCGTCGATTTAAAGCTCTCTGCCCAATAAGAACATTTCCCGGGAAAAGAAGCGCCTCTTGAGGATGGCGTTTCTTTTTTATTTATATAAAAGAAACACAGCGGATCAGGGAATCGAAGACGCTTTGGCCATTTGAAGTACAGACTGTAATGTATTTCAATGGCTAAGGGTCTTTTTGTGTATGAATGACAAAGTTGTTGCTCACATCAAAGAGCAAGTACTGAGTGATTAGAAGAAGTCACATTTAATAAGAAGAAGAGCAGAGTTGATGAAAGATGCAGAAAAGACTGCATCTCAGCGTGTAGACAAACCCTCGCATTCGGTGTCAGTCCTGCGCGTCGGTACTCACGGATGTCAAATTCGCTCCGTTCCTGTGCTCGTCCTTCCCTAGACTGCAAAGGTTTTCTATCACGCTGAAAAGAAGACAAAGGGCTAAAATAAAAATCATTTTAGCCCTTTGTCAACAATCTGAGAGGCAGAAAAAACTGCATCTTTTTTTATAAAATTTTTCCTAGGAACATTGACTTATAATTTAGAATATTATAATATCTTTACAAAGGTAACAACATTGAACATTTTTCTATATGTGTATTTGTAAGCGCTTTATAAAAGGTTCTATTCTAAAATGTTCTTTCTTTTTGTTACATGTGTTCACGTTTATACCAAATGAAAGGGGTGGTTGTTTGAACAACTTGTTTGAGTTAGATGAACAACTGATCAAGCTGCAGTACGATGCATCTTCGAGAGAGGAGGTGACCACATATTTAGCAGAGCAATTAGAAGCAGGAGGATATATTAAGTCGAGCTTTTTAGCAGCGGTGCTTGAAAGAGAAAAAACATATCCTACAGGCCTTCCACTTGCGACCTTTGGGGTAGCAATTCCACATACAGATCCTGAGCATGTGAACAAACCGGCGATTAGTGTAGCCACTCTAAAGGAACCTGTTATGTTTCACAAGATGGGGAGCCCTGATGAAACTGTGCTGGCCAAAATTGTGTTCGTCCTAGCAATCTCTGAACCTAGTAAGCAGCTTGTGATGTTAGAGAAGCTCATGACACTTTTTAGAAAAGAAGAGGTGATGACGAAGCTGTCTGACATGACGTCGTATGAAGAAGCGGTTGCTTTGCTTCAGAAAGAATTAAACCAATAGCCTTTGACAAAATAATGTAAGCGCTTTATTCGAAAAATCCAGGAGGTGGATGTATGATCAAGCAAGCTGTCGATTTTATATTAGACCTTGGACCAACTATTATGCTCCCGATTATTATGACGCTTTTCGGTATGATTTTAAGGCAAGGCTTTAAGAAATCCTTCCGAGCCGGTATTACGATCGGAATTGGGTTTGTCGGTGTCAACCTTGTCATTAATTTGCTTGTGAGCGGCCTTGGGCCAGCAGCAAAAGCCATGGTTACTTCCCTTGGGCTAAAGCTCGATATTTTGGATGTTGGATGGCCGATTGGAGCTGCTATATCCTTTGGAACACCCGTTGCCCCTTTGATGATTCCTCTTGTGCTTTTGTTAAATGTCATCTTATTGTCCGTTAATTTTACGAAAACACTGAATGTGGATATTTGGAACTTCTGGCATTTGATTTTCGCAGCCTCTGTGACTTACTACGCTTATCATAATATGTTCTTGGCACTTGCTGTTGGTTTGATCGTCTCTGCTATCACACTTAAATTAGCCGATTGGACGGCACCGACAATCGAACACCACTTTGGATTGAAAGGCGTATCGATGGCTCATGCTGAAACGGTCAACTTCGCGCCGCTTATGTATGCGTCTAACCGCATCATTGACAAGATCCCTGGTTTAAACAAAATTCATGCTGATCCAGAAACATTGAAGAAACGTTTTGGCATTTTTGGCGAACCACTTGTGATGGGTCTCATACTTGGTATCATTATTGGTCTTTTAGGCGGATATGATGCGAAGGGCGTCATGACGCTTGGTATTCAAATGGCAGCAGTTCTTGTGCTAATGCCAAGAATGGTTGCGTTATTAATGGAAGGTCTTATTCCAATCTCTGAGGGCGCTCGTTCTTATATTCAAAAGCGCTTCCCTGGAAAAAATGTCTATATTGGTTTAGATACAGCGATTGTAATTGGTCATCCTGCAAATATGGCGGTAGCTCTTCTTATGGTGCCGATTACGATTCTACTTGCGGTCGTTCTGCCTTACAATGGCATGCTGCCGTTTGCTGACTTATCAGTTCTGCCGTTTACAGTTGTATGGGCAGTAGCAGCCGCTCGTGGAAATATTATTCGCGGTCTTATTAACAGTATTTTTACATTAATGATTGTCTTCTTTATCGCAACAAATCTCGCACCGCTTGCGACAACAATGGGGAAAGCAGTCGGATTTGACTTCCCAGAAGGAGCCAATATGATTTCAGGTATTGACCTTGGTTCCCACGTCATTCCTTGGATCATGGTGAGACTTCTTGATCCGAGCAACCCATACTTTATTGCAGCCATCATCTGTGCTTTGGCTTATGCGCTTCTATGGTACTGGGTGCGAAATGATATTAGAAAGCAGTATGCGAAAGAAATGGGCTTAGATCAGAAAGATCAATAAACGAGCTGGAGGGATTCTTATGGCAAAGAAAATATTGGTTTCATGCGGAACAGCGGTTGCAACATCAACGGTTGTTGCTAAAAAGGTCGAAGAGACGTTAAAGGAAAAAGGATACGATGTTGTGGTGGAACAGTGCAAGGCATCTGAAGTCCCGCAAAAAGCGGAGGGCGCCGATTTAATCGTAACGACAACACCAGTGAGTGATACGAAAGGAACGCCTGTGATTCAAACATTATCCTTTTTAACCGGATTTGGCATTGAAGATGATATTGAAAAAATCATCGATCATATTAAGTAAACAATCATTCCATGGAGGAGCTTTCCCGGCTCCTTCTATGTATCTGAAAGGAGGACGTCTCATGCAGCATCATGCTTATAGCCGAACGTCTGCAGTGTTGTCTATTTTTCTTCCAGCCGTACTCATCTGTCTGTTTTTCCTTTGGTCTCTTTATACGTTAATGTCAGCAGGGCCTGAACCGTTAGCTGTGTTAGGCGTTTATACGCTGCCTATCCTCATGCTTTCTAGTATCACTGGACTGAACCAGCCGACAAACGTCATCATTAGTGAAGATAAACTCAAAATCGGAGCGTTTGGCAGATGGCACACATATGTGGTCTCTGATATTAAAGGAAAGCTTTTTATTAAGCCATACCCTCATATCGGAAAAGTCTATGTCAGGGTGGGCCCATCTCGTATATTCGGAGGACGTTACTGGATATCCAGTGAGATGAGTGAGTACAAGCAGCTTGTGCAAACGTTGCAGGATTTTGCGAAAGGTGATGAAAAGGAGGATGCAGCTACATGAAATCAGCTGTCTTTTATTCTTCAGAGGACATTCGGTATGAGAAGCGGAACCGGCCTGCGATAAGTGAGGATGAAGTTCTATTAAGGATGCGTGCCTGCGGCTTATGCGGCACAGATATTTACAAAGCAACACATGAGACGGTACCTCCAGGAACGGTACTAGGGCACGAAATCGCTGGTGATATTGTTGAAACCGGAAAGCATGTGACAAATATAAAAACGGGAGACAGGGTTTATGTTGCGCACCATGTGCCTTGCTTTACCTGTGACTTTTGTCAAAGGGGATTTTATACAATGTGTCCGCAGTTTGCAGCCACTAATGTAGAGCCAGGCGGGTTTTCAGAGTATATCCGCGTACCTGCATTACATGTCAAGCACACAATGGGCAAGCTCCCAAATGACGTCTCATATGAGCAAGGGGCGATGGTGGAGCCAGTCGCCTGCTGCCTGCACGGTTTTGAACGAGCACCTGTTCATCCAGGAGATTCTGTACTGATCCTTGGAGCGGGGCAAATTGGCTGCATTCAACTACAGCTTGCCAAACATTACTTGGCTGGGAAAGTGATGATAACGGATGTGAATGAGAACCGGCTGCTGCAAGCGAGAAATTTAGGGGCTGACGTCGCTTTTCATCCAGCCTCTGAGCCGGTGGAAGACCGGGTCATGAGGGAAACAAATGGAAAGGGAGCAGACCTCGTCATTATTTCTGTTGGGAGTAGTGCGCTTTTAAAAGAAGCGTTTCAAGCAGTAGCGAGAGGCGGAACGATTTTAGTATTTGCTCATTTTCCAAAGGGAGACGTCTCCATTCCGGCTGATCGGTTTTTCCATGATGAAGTGAAAGTAGTAGGAGTCTATTCCTCGCATCCTTATCACTACCTCGAAGCCCTTGAACTTCTAAGAGCAAAAGTGGTCAACACAGAAAAGATGGTGACGCATCGTTATCCGTTAAGTCAGCTCCTTCAGGCGATAGAATGCGCAAGGCACCCTGAAGGTGAGAGTGTCAAAATCATGATGTATCCAGATAAATGAGAACGTAAGGGATTGGGAGAGAAAGAGAAGTTCTTTAGAAAAGGGCTTTGCCTTTCTCTTTTTTTCTGATAAAAGATGAAAACGCTTAAAAATGAAATAGAAATGCTTGACTTCAATGATACTTAAACGTATGATAATTACAAATGTAACACACAAGAACAAATGTAAAGGGGAGAGAATAAATGCAAAAACAAATCACTTTGCCTGAACAGATTAGTCATGAGAGATTAGCAGATTTATATAAACAAATGTGGTTAGTGAGATATTTTGATGAAAAGGTCGATCAATTCTTTGCGAAAGGACTTATCCATGGAACCACTCATTTATGTGTCGGACAGGAAGCGTCAGCTGTTGGATCAATTGCCGTATTAAAGGACGAAGATAAGATCGTCAGTACGCACCGTGGACATGGTCACTGTATTGCAAAAGGTGCAGAGGTCAATAAGATGATGGCGGAACTATTCGGGCGTGAGACTGGTTATTGCAAAGGAAAAGGCGGCTCGATGCATATCGCTGATTTAGAAAAAGGGAACCTTGGCGCAAATGGAATCGTTGGCGGCGGTATCCCGCTGGCAACAGGTGCAGCGCTCACATCTAAAATGAAACAGGAAGGCTTTGTCGTTCTTTGTTTCTTCGGAGATGGAGCGACAAATGAAGGAAGCTTTCACGAAGCACTAAATCTTGCATCCATTTGGGATTTGCCTGTTGTATTCATTTGTGAAAACAACCAGTACGGTATGTCTGGCCCTGTAAAAGAAATGATTAACATTGAAGACATTTCAACAAGAGCAGAAAGCTACGGAATCCCAGGGAAATCAATTGATGGAAATGACATGGTTGAGATTATGAACACAGTAGATGAAGCGGTCAGCCGTGCAAGAGCTGGAGAAGGTCCATCACTTGTTGAAATGAAAACGTATCGCTGGAAGGGTCACTCTAAGAGTGATGCGAAAAAATACCGTACACGTGAAGAAGAAACAGAGTGGAGACAAAAAGACGGGATCAAGCGCTTTAAATCTCTCTTGATTGAACTAAATGTTTTGACAGAAGAGCAGGCAGCGGTTTTACAGGAAGAAGCGAAGCAAGAAATTGAAGCGTCTGTAGAATTCGCTAAAAACAGTAAAGAACCGTCAAT
The DNA here is from genome assembly GCF_046535585.1 of Bacillus sp. SIMBA_005. Classification (NCBI taxonomy): domain Bacteria; kingdom Bacillati; phylum Bacillota; class Bacilli; order Caryophanales; family Bacillaceae; genus Bacillus; species Bacillus sp. SIMBA_005. Next base: position 17,156 of record NZ_JAWRWI010000001.1, read on the forward strand.
CGATACACTATTAGAGGATGTATACGCCTAATTAGGAGGGGAATCACGTGACAAAAACAACAGTGAGAGAGATTTCATATTTAGAAGCCGTTCGAGAGGCTATGAGTCAGGAAATGAGAGAGAACCAAGATGTATTCATTTTAGGTGAGGATATTGGCGTATATGGCGGTGCTTTTGGGGTCACGCGCGGCATGATTGAAGAGTTCGGTCCAGAGCGCGTACGCAATACACCAATCTCTGAGGCTGCCATCGCAGGAGGTGCAGTCGGAGCGGCTTTGACAGGTATGCGTCCGATTTTAGAGCTTCAATTCTCTGACTTTATTACAATCGCAATGGATCAGCTTGTAAACCAAGCAGCTAAAACACGATACATGTTTGGCGGAAAAGGAAAAGTACCACTCGTTGTGAGAACACCAGCAGGATCAGGAACAGGTGCCGCAGCGCAGCATTCACAAAGCTTAGAAGCGTGGATGGCTCATATTCCGGGATTAAAGGTGGTTCAGCCTTCAACAGCTTATGATGCCAAAGGACTTTTAAAAGCAGCAATGGATGATGACAACCCTGTCATTTTCTACGAGCACAAGCTTTTATATAAAACAATCGGCGAAGTGCCTGAAGAGCCTTATTCGATTCCTTTAGGGAAAGCTGATGTGAAAAGAAGCGGGAAGGACGTCACAATTGTAGCAACAGCGATTATGGTACACAAAGCATTAGAAGCGGCGAAGGAACTAGAAGCAGAGGGAATCGATGTTGAAATCATTGACCCAAGAACGCTCGTTCCATTAGATGAAGAAACCATTATCGAATCTGTGAAGAAAACGGGTAAATGTATCGTGGTTCATGAGGCGGTCAAACGAGGCGGCTACGGCGGAGAGATTGCAAGTATGATAGCGGAAAGTGAAGCGTTTGACTACTTAGATGCGCCGATTAAACGACTTGGCGGCCTTGCAGTTCCAATACCATACAACCCGGCTTTGGAAAAAGCGGTCATTCCACAAGTGCCAGATATTATTGAAGCAGCAAAAGAGCTTGCACGCTCTTAAATAAAGGGGGGAAGATCATGCCAAAAGAGATATTTATGCCGAAGCTAAGCAGTACGATGGAGATCGGAACCTTGCTTCAATGGTTTAAAGAAGAAGGAGATTCGGTTGAAATCGGTGAGCCTCTTTTTGAAATTATGACAGACAAGATCAACATCGAGGTGGAAGCCTATGATGACGGCATTTTTCTAAAAAAATACTACGAAGCTGATGATCAAATTCCAGTCAATGCTGTTATTGGATATATTGGAGAGGCAAATGAACAGGTGCCAAGCGAGCCGCCAGCACAGGCAGATGAGGATTCCTCAGAAAGCAGCGAACCATCTTCACCAGACTCGTCTTCATCCAGTTCTACTGAAGCTCCAAAAACATCTGATGAAAAAGTACGTGCCACGCCCGCAGCGAGAAAAACGGCAAAGGATCATCATGTGGTGATTCAAGAGGTATCTGGCACAGGACCAAAAGGCAGAGTCCAAAAGCGGGACGTCGAGGCAGTCGTTCATTCTAGTAAGAAAGACCGACGCGTCTCACCACTTGCAGAAAAAGTCGCTGCTCGTGAAGGAATCGATTTAGCAGCAGTTTCTGGATCTGGCGCTCACGGCAAGATCATGAAGAGTGACGTACAAGCAGCAGCAACGCAAACAGCAGAGGCTTCGCCTGTGAAAACACAAAAATTAGCTGGCATGAGAAAAGTGATTGCTGATCGCATGTCACAAAGTGCCTTTACAGCACCGCACGTCACATTAACAAGTGAAATTGATATGACGAAAGCAAAAGAAGTGCGTCAGCAGCTACTCCCGGCGATTGAAAAAGAGACAGGCTACCGGTTGTCGTTCACAGAAATCATCATTCATGCGGTCAGCCATGTACTCACGCGCCACCCGCAGATCAATATGACATTTGAACAAAATGAGCTCCATTTCCATGAGGATGTACACATTGGTCTTGCTGTTGCAGTGAAAGACGGCTTGATGGTACCAGTCATTTCTCATGCGAATCAAAAAGGATTAAAACAACTAACAAAAGAAGCGAAAGAAATTGGCCGAAACGCACGCGATCAAAAGCTGCTTCCGGACCAGCTGAAAGGGTCCACTTTTACGATTAGTAACTTAGGCATGTATGCCATTGATACTTTTACCCCGATCATTAATCAGCCGGAAGTGGCGATTTTAGGAGTAGGACGGATTCAAGATAAGCCTGTTGCAGTGGATGGAGAAATTCAGGTGCGGCCAATGATGGGTGTCAGTTTATCGTTTGATCACCGAGTGGTAGATGGCGCACCAGCAGCTGCCTTTTTAACAGACCTTAAAAAAGTGCTTGAACAACCATTTGAATTGCTAATGTAGGAGATGAATCGGATGACGAAAACGTATGATCTGACAGTCATTGGCGGAGGGCCTGGCGGGTATACTGCCGCCCTTCAAGCGGCTGAGCGCGGACGGAAGGTTGCTTTGATTGAGGAGGATTTTCTAGGCGGTACTTGTTTAAATCGAGGCTGTATCCCTTCAAAGACCCTGCTGAAACATGCAGAAGTCATTGAATCAATCGAGAAGGCGAAAAGCTGGGGAATCGAAACAGGTGACATGATCCTTTCCTTCGATAAAATGAGAAAGCGCAAAGATGACGTCATTGAAAAGCTCAGAGGCGGAATCGCCTTTTTATTAAAGCAAGGAAAGATTGATGTATATAACGGCAGAGGCACAGCGGTGACCAAGCATCGGATTGAAATAGAAAAACAAGATGGATCAGAATCGATTGAAACGAAAGAGTTAATCATTGCTACTGGATCTTCACCGGCCATTCCGCCAATACCGGGGCTTAAGGATATTTCATTTGATACAAGTGATACAATCTTTGACATCCCAGATATTCCTGCTTCTGTCGTCATTATTGGCGGAGGTGTCATTGGTCTTGAACTTGCTTGTATCTTCCAAAGTCTTCAATCAAAAGTCACCATTATTGAAGCGGCACCGTCCATTATCCCACAAGAGGATGAAGAAGCATCTAAGCTGCTAGAAAGAGAACTCAAGAAAAAGGGCATCCATATTGCGAAGAAGACCACTGTGACAGAGTTGACGGAAAGCGAAGGAGTCAAAGCGGTTCATGCAACAGATGATAAAGGGGAGACACACATCTTTACAGCGGAAAGACTGCTTGTCTGCGTTGGAAGAAAACCGAATGTATCAGCTGTTAGCCAGCTTGATCTTCAGCTCGATGGTCCGTTTATCAAGGTGAATGATCAGATGCAGACAAGTGCTGATGGTGTATACGCAGTTGGGGATGTCGCCGGCGGCTATCAGCTGGCTCATGCGGCGATGGCAGAGGCTGCTGTTGCGGTCAGCAATATTTGCGGAGTGCCTGAAAAAATGAATGCAGATATTATGCCTAGATGTATTTATACATTACCAGAGGTGGCAAGTGTCGGTCTAACGGAGAAAGAGGCAAAAGCCAAAGGGCTCAGCGTACAAACAGAACGATTTGATTTAGCGGCAAGTGGTAAAGCGTTAGCGGCAGGTGTTCAAACAGGCTTTATTAAATTGGTGTACGATACAGCATATGGTGAAGTGATCGGCGCAACGATGGTTGGTCCGCATGTCACAGAGATGATTTCAGAAGCTTCTTCCTTTATGTATTTAGAAGGAACAGCAGAAGAGATGGCGAAAATGATTCATCCGCATCCGACCATCTCAGAAGGTTTTTATGAAGCAGCTCTTGAGATCGTGAGTAAGCTGAGAAAATAAATGCCAAACAAGGGATAGGGAGGAGATGCATGTGCACGTCCAGCTTCATCAGAAAGCGGCACTTGTGACAGGTAGCACAGATGGGTTTGGAGAAGCCATCTGCCTGGCTTTAGCCCGGGCAGGTGCACATGTTTTTTTACACACATTTCATGATGAATCAAAGGCTAGAACCATTTGTGAAGACATTCAAAAAATGGGTGGTCAGGCGAGTATCATCATGAACCCGCTGGAGACGCCGCGTGATGCTACGCGTATGCTGAGGCAAGTGATCGATACGTGCGGGAAACTGGATATTTTGGTCAATCAAGCAGCGCAAGGAACGGAAGCGGAGCTTGATGCCACTCACCCTAATGAGTGGATGGACGAAGTGGAAACAGCTGTGAATACTGTCTTTCTTTCCAGTCAAGCTGCCGTATGGCACATGGTTGACCAGAAGAAAGGCTGTATTATTAATATATCGTCATCAGGCAGTATCACAGGTGATGGCGGGATTTCACATGCGACATCGAATTCCATGCTGAATGCCATGACAAAAGGGCTGGCGCGAGAATTTAAAGACAAAGGCATTCGGGTGCTCGCCTTATTACCGCCGCCTCTCCATTTGATTCCTAACACAGAGCAAATCAAGGAGACTGTGGCCCATATGACGGTCTTTTTAAGTACATCATATGGCGCATTTACAGATGGTGCAGCGATTATGCTTGATGGGGGCGAGAGTGCTGGCTAATGATCAAAAACCAGTTCTCATCGTTGGCGGTGCCCAAGGGATAGGAAAGGAAATTGCCGAGCGTTTTTTAAAAGAAGGACACAGAGTGGCTGTGTCTGATATAGATGAACAAGGACTTTCACTTTTAAAAAAACAGCACTCTGAGCTGCTGACATTTCAAGCTGACGTTTCATCGTGGGAAAGTGTTCAGCAGATGATCTCAGCAGCTGAAAGGGAGCTAGGCGGCATTGCTCATCTTGTGTATTCAGCAGGGATGACAAAATCACTTCCTTTTTTAGAAGTCGATTTTTCACTTTGGAAAAAGACACTGGCTGTGAACTTGTATGGTCTTTATTATTGCATCAAAGCGTCAGCACCTTATATATGTGAGCGGCAAGAAGGAAGCATTGTCATGATTGGATCAGGATCTGCTATAACTGGCTCAGGCGGCGGAATTCAGTATTACGCCTCAAAAGCAGGTGCTTTTGGTCTGATGCGTTCGCTCGTAAAGGAATTGGGGGCACACCATGTGCGTATCAATGTGATTGCCCCCCGCGTAATTGAATCTCAAATGCTTGATACGCTCTATCCTACTGAGGTGGAGAAAAGGCAGCTGCAATCGCTCATTCCTGTCGGAAGATTAGGAAGACCAGACGATATTGCAGGACTCACTTTATTTCTTACAAGTGACGAGGGAAGCTATTTGCACGGACAAATTATCCTGTTAGACGGCGGGAGAACGTATCAGCCAAAATATATGGAGAGAAAAAGAGCGGAGAGGTAATCGCTCTTTTTGTCATTTTCGTAACAATTGTTCCAATTAGAAACGAATGTTTGGTATACTGGGAATCATAGTATATTAAAAGGATGATGTCACATGCTGAATTGGGAAGAAAGACGACAGCTCGTCAAAGTTGCTCATCTTTATTATACAGACGGGTGGACGCAGCAGGAAATCGCAAAAAAGCTCAATGTCTCGAGACCAGTCATTTCAAAGCTCTTACAAAAAGCAAAAGATGTGGGAATCGTTGAGGTGTACATTAAAGACGAAAGTATTCACACGGTGGAACTGGAAAAGCAGCTAGAAACAACTTTTCAATTAACAGATGCTGTTGTTGTCCCAAGTGTCGGGACAATGTCTGAGATGGTGAAACGTGCCGTCGGTCAAGCTGGCGCCTATTATTTATCTAAAAACATGAAAGATGCGGAGAAAATCGGCATTTCATGGGGAACTACGCTAGCTGAGCTTGTAAAGGAATACCCGTTCGAGCGAAGAAACGATGTGAAGGTCATTCCATTAGAGGGTGGAATGGGCAGGCAGGCAGTCGACATTCATGCCAATCAGCTGGCATATGAGCTGGCAAAGAAAATGAATGGCACGTGTTCCTATTTATATGCCCCGGCGATTTTAGAAACAGAAGAATTAAAAGAGCGGCTTATGGCAATGCAGGATATAGAAGCTGTGCTTGAAGAAGGTAAAAATGTCGACATTGCCCTCATCGGTATTGGCAACCCGCATAAAGGTTCAACGTTAAAAACAGTTGGTTACTTAAAAGAAGAGGATTTATCTGGTTTAAGGCAATCAGGGGCTGTAGGTGATATTGGCTTTCGTTTCTTTGACGGTCAAGGTAAACCTGTCCAAGATGAACTGAATCAAAAGGTCATTGGTTTATCACTGGAGCAGTTAAAGAGCGTCAAAACGGTCATCGCTGTTGTAGAAGGAACCCATAAAGCTGAAAGTATTTTAGGGGCTTTAAATGGCGGATTCATTCAAGTGCTGGTGACAGACGAACTAACGGCGGCAGCCATTTTAAAGGAAGCTTCCGTCCAATAAACGGCTCATAGCCATCGAATTGTATAAAAAGAGCAACATCAAACGAGAAAGGAGCTGTGTATCTTGAAGAAAACCGAAATGGAAGCGAACCTGCATTGTACTCGGTGCCAAGAAGAGACCCTCCACAGCATCGTTTATGTGAATGATCAGATGAAAAGCGTTGAGTGTACAGAGTGTCATCAGAAGATCAGTGTGCAAGTCGACATCATGAAGGAATTTTACAAAGAAGTATACGAAAAAATTGCGACAAAGCCAAAGCGGATGACGCAGGAATATAAGGCGAATTTGAATGGATTTATCTCAAGACTCCCAATCCGCGTGCTTAGTAAGCCATACCGGCTCATGAGATATTTAAACGAATCATACAAAGTGATTAAGCAATATAAAAAATAGCAGAGCACTAGCGCGTTTAGACAAAACCTCGCATTCTTTGACAGGTCTGCGCTCGGATGCTCGTTCTTTCTAGAAAGCAAAGGTTTTCTATCACGCTGTGAAGAAAGAAAAAAAGCAGAGCTGATTAGCGCTCTGCTTTTTTGTGTGCTTTTTTCATATAATAATAAATAGGCAGTCCAGCAATTCCGATCAGCATGGAGATGAGACAGCTTTTCCAGTCGGTGATCATGGTGCTGATTAAAACGAATAAAGAACCGATAATTGCAACGATTGGAGTGAGCGGGTAAAGTGGTACGCTATAAGCACGCTCCATTCCTTTGTTTTGTTTTCTCAGTTTAAAGACTGCGAAAAAGGCCATGACATAAAAGATGTAGATCATGAAAATCGAAACCTCTGACAGTTTTTCTGGATTGCTGACGATCATAAATACAATGGCAATCAAAATTTGTACAAATACAGCAATCCACGGTGTTTTAAATGTAGGGTGAATACGCGAAATCGCGTTTGCGAAAGGAATTTGCTTTCGCTCTGCCATCGCGAAAATCACACGTGGGAATGAAAGAACCTTTCCGTTCAAACAGCCAAAGATACTAATGATGATGCCGATACTAATCACTTTACCGCCGATTGGTCCAAAGAGCATTGTCGCAGCAGTACTTGTCGCATTTTCTCCAAGCTGTACGATTTGATCTGCTGGTAACACGTGCAAAAGAGCAACATTAATAAAGAGATAACAAGCCGTGACGATTAAAATCCCGCCTGCCATTGCACGAGGAAGCAGCTTCTCTGGGTTTTTCATTTCACCGCCAAGTGCTGCAAGCAATATCCAGCCATCATAAGCAAACAACGTAGCCAAAATCGCTGCACCAAAGTTCATTTGAGCGATACTATCGTTGACTGCCATCAAAATATTTTCGTTTCCTTTCCATAAGCCAAACACAATAATAGCGGCAATCGGGACAAGCTTTCCGATGGTGGTCAGTCCTTGTACAAAACCGCCGTATTTTGTGCCCATAATGTTAATTAAACATAAAAATAAAACAGTGATAATGCCGATTGTTGTCGACCATAAAGAAGAAAGAGAAAATAAATTGGCTAACAATGAACCAAAATAAAGACCGAGCGCACCGATGATGGCAGGCCCGTAAATGATAATCTGCACCCAGCCGCATAAATAGCCCCAAAACTCACCATACACTTCTTCAAGATAGGCATACAATCCGCCAGTCCGAGGGATTTGTGTGCCAATTTCAGCAACAGTGAGTCCGCCTGCAAGAGTTAAAATGCCACCTAGCAGCCAAGCGAATAATGCGATATCTGAGCTTCCTGAATAGGAAAGGACGTTGCCTGGCTTCATAAAGACGCCGGACCCGATAATCGTCCCGATGACAAGAGATAGGGCGAAAAATAAGCCGATGTCCTGTTTTAACGCTGGTTGTTCTTTGTTCATTACACACGACCTCCTGCATCACTTTCGTACGTTACTGTGACATGTATTTTGTTCATTGTAATACGATTTTAGGAAAACAAGAATTAAAAAAATTTTCTGATTTTCGTATTTGTATTTAAAAGTGTTCGTTTATTGGAGAAATCAGGGTGAATGTTTCGTTAAAAACGAACAATAAAAGATTAATTTTGATTTAATGTTAATTTTATCGTTAGAAACCGAACATCTAGCCAAATGGTTGACTTTTCTTGAAAAATGACCTATTTTATTCATAAGGATATTATCTTGAATTCGAGATATTTTGAAATAGGAGTGAATATAATGAAAATCAATGGGATTCACCACGTATCTGCATTAACAGCCAATGCTCAAAAGAATGTTGATTTCTACCGCCAGATTCTTGGCTTAAAACTTGTAAAGAAAACAGTCAATCAGGATGACCCATCTATGTATCACTTATTTTATGGAGATGAGGTCGCTTCACCGGGAACGGAGCTCACCTTCTTTGAAATTCCAATGCTCGCCCGTCGTTTGAAAGGAACAAATGCCATCACAAGCACAGGCCTTCTCGTTTCTTCTGAAGAAGCACTTTCATTTTGGGAAAAGCGTTTTGAAGAGACAGGCGTGCAGCAAGAAACGGCTTCCTTAAGAGGGGGTAGACCTGCCTTGCGCTTTCAAGATCCAGAGGGGCAGCAGCTATTTTTAACAGTAGAACCGAACGCACAAGAAGCAGGCTCACCGCCAGTGCATGATGATATTCCGGCAGAGTTCGCCATTAGAGGTTTGGGGCCAGTGGAATTAACCGTTGCAGAAGCGGACAAAACGATCCGTGTTTTAACAGACATCCTTGGCTTTACCGAAAGAGCGCGTGAACAATCAAATGATGGTGAGATCGTGACCATTTTTGAGTCAGGAAATGGCGGTGCTGGAACAGAAATTCATGTGATCGAAAAAACGGAAGGACCTTCTGAGCGTTCAGGCAGAGGAAGTGTGCATCACGTAGCCTTTCGCGTGGAAGATGCTGAGGAACTGGAAAAATGGTATGACAAAATATCAAAAGCAGGCTTCACAAACTCTGGTGTTGTGGAACGTTTCTACTTTAAAGCCCTTTACTTTAGAGAACCGAATGGTATCTTATTTGAAATCTCAACAGATGGTCCTGGGTTTACAGTGGACGAAGGAGTAGATGAGCTTGGCGATCAATTAGCCCTTCCACCATTTCTAGAGCACAAACGAGCAGAAATAGAGCAGAGATTAACGCCAATTCAGTCATCATAAAAAGCAGTTCATTCATGAACTGCTCAGCGTATAGACAAATCCTTGCGTTTTTTGTCAGGTCTGCAAATGTTTTCTATCACGCTGAAAAGAAAAAAGGGTAAAATCATCTTGATTTTAGCCCTTTTTCTTTTGCATTAGGAACTTACCTGCTTAGATTCATTTTGTGTTAATGTCACCTTCTTCGTTTCTACTTTTCCGTTTCGAATGAGTGTGATGTTTACGGTGTCTCCAACTTTCGTATTCGTGTATAGTTCATGACGTAATTCACTTCCGGTTTTGATTTGTTTCCCATTGATGGCGTTAATGACATCCTCAGACTTTAAGCCGGCTTTGGCGGCAGGTGAGCCTGCGGCGATTTCTTTGATGTATACGCCTTGATCAAGCTGACTGTTTTTGAGACCGAGTGTTTCTTTCTGATATATGTCTGGGACTTGGTCGAGATCCAGCATGCTGATGCCGATATATGGACGTTCAATCTTTCCTTTTGCGAGAAGCTGATCGGCGATTGGTTTGACATCATTGATTGGAAGTGCGAATCCAATACCTTCAACACCTGTTTCAGAAATTTTCATACTCGTGATCCCCACAACCTTTCCATCTGTCGTAAGAAGTGGTCCGCCGCTGTTTCCTGGGTTAATAGCTGCATCTGTTTGAATCACATTAATGCTGCTTTCGCCTGCTGATGTGTTCATCGAAACTGTTCGGTCGACACCGCTGACAATTCCTTGGGTCACGGTTCTTGATAGATCTTCACCAAGCGGGTTTCCGATCGCGATGACAGTTTCCCCAGCACGCAGCGAGGAGGAATCGCCTAATGCCGCGACCTTCGTTACATGACTGCTGCTAATTTCTACAACTGCTAGGTCAGTCAGCGGGTCAGCTCCGACCAATTTCCCTTTGGCGGTTTTGCCATCGTGCAAGGATACTGTGAGTTTATTTGCCCCTTCAATGACGTGGTTGTTTGTTAAGACATAGGCTTTGCTGCCAGATTTTTTGAAAATCACCCCTGAGCCTGTACCTGTTTTTTCCTCTTGACTGCTTTTATTTTGCTGTGACTCATCAAAAGGTGTATTGAAATCGCCAAAGCTCATGTCTGTTTGACTTTGCGCTTGATAGTTTGTAATGCCGACTATGGCTGGCGATACATCTTCGACCATGCTTGAGATACTGCTTGATGAATGTGATGTTTGGACAGCAGTTGTTTTTGACGAACTGGCACTTGTATTATTTGTTGATACAGCTTCTGTTTTTGCAGCAGAATCGCTTGCTGTGTTGTTTGATGCGTGCTGGGCATATGGCGTAAGGACATACACACCTAACGCTAGTATGCCGCCTACAATGCCGCTAACAAATGGCTTAAACCAGCTGTTTGGCTTCTTCTTTTGTTTTTGTGGCTGCTTCATTGTTTGAATCTCATGAGAAGGTTGGTTTTCATGTTTGTGATGTGTCATTCGAATCACTCTCTTTCTTCAATTTTTCATGTATGGTTCGAGGTGGGATGACCTTATGTGTGGTGATTGACTTTATCGTAAGAAAAAAGTGTGGGATAAAAATGAAAACATTGTGGGAAATTGTTAAAATAAGTAGTGAATCTAAGCCAAATAGAGGAGATTAAACTGTGGAGAAAATTGGAATCATTGGATATGGAAGCATGGCTGATATGATGGTGCAAAAATGGCTGGAAAAAGAAGTGCTCAATGCCCATCAAATCATGATCCATACAAGAAGTGAAACGGACCGCCTGCTTCAACTCAAAGACAAGCATCAAGAAATAAACATCTGCTCATTAGACGAACTTTCTGCGTCATGTGATGTACTTTTTATCTGCGTGCCGCCGCTTGCTGTACTTGATGTACTCGATCAACTGCCTTCAGCAGCCAAATCGGTTCATATTGTGTCAGTAGCCGCGGCTGTGACGTTAGACAAGTTATCAAAGCATACGACTCACCCAATTTCCAGATACATCCCAACGCTCACGTCAGCTGTTGGAACGGGCGTATCCCTCGTTGCGCATGGTGAAACTGCTGGAGAGGAAGAAAAGGTGCGTTTGCATCGTCTCCTTTCAGCTTTTAGTATCGTACGTGAAATAGGGGAAGACCAGTTTGATGCGGCGAGTAACTTGACGAGCTCATCTCCTGGTTTTATCGCTGCTCTTTTTGAAGAAATGGCGAGAGCTGCTGTGAGAAACAGTGAGCTTTCCTTAGAGGAAGCGTATGAATTTTTAACGTATGCCCTTTTAGGCACAGGTCAAGTCCTTGTAGAACGAGGCCTCACCTTTGCTGAAACCGTCGATAGAGTGGCGACAAAAGGGGGCATTACAGGAGAAGGCGCCGAGGTTATTCAAAAACAGGCACCTCAGATGTTTGATGATCTATTTACACAAACCATGAAGAAATATAAACAGCTAAAAACACAGATTAACGAAGCGGACAAACACCACTAAAGACATAGTTAGTGGTGTTTTATTTGTTAAAAAAATCCTTTGTCACAAAGTCTTTTGACCTGTATTATCTGAGTCTAATTACCTTATTTTCAGACATTGTATTGAAAAATCAATCAAGTAATCATATAATTTTTTAGAAAATTTAGAAAAATATACACAAATTTTAAGTTTAATTAAAGGGGGATGGGGATGAAGCTCTATGTATCTGTCGATATGGAGGGGATTACTGGTCTAGCTGATCATACATTTGTCGATGCCCGTCAGCACAATTATGAACGGGGCAGAAAGATCATGACAGGTGAAGTGAATGCCTGTGTGGAGGCTCTTCTTCAGCATGGCGCAACCGACATCTTGGTCAATGACAGTCATTCAAAAATGAATAATTTGTTGATTGAAGAATTGCATGAAGAGGCATCTCTTATATCTGGTGACGTCAAGCCTTATTCAATGGTTCAAGGGTTAGATCAATCCTATGACGCTGCTGTTTTTTTAGGCTATCATGCGAGGGCGTCTATGAAAGGTGTGATGTCCCACAGTATGATTTTTGGTGTCAGACATTTTTACATAAATGATCATCCAATTGGTGAAATGGGCTTTAATGCGTATGTTGCAGGCTACTATGGTGTGCCGGTGATTCTTGTTTGCGGAGATGATCAAGCAGCACTTGAAGCAGAAAAGCTGATGCCTGGTGTGAAAACAGTGGCAGTGAAAGAGACCATATCAAGATCTGCTGTGAAATGTCTCACTCCTGCCAAAGTCAACCAACAAATCTCGCAGCAAGTGGAAGCTGCAATGAAACAGATTCATCACATCAAGCCGCTGACGCCTCCTGATCAGCCGCTGCTGAAGATTGAGTTTGCCAATTATGGACAAGCTGAATGGGCGAATTTAATGCCAGGTACTGCCATCATAGAAGGAACAACAACGGTGACGTATCAAGCAGAGAATATATTAGAAGCCTACCAAGCGATGCTTGTCATGACAGAGCTTGCCGCACGTACAACATTTTGTTAAACGAGGGGGAGACGGCAGATGACCAGCTTTTTGCTCAAGCGTTTTATTGCGATGATTGCCACGATCTTAACAATTACGACGTTAACGTTTATTTTAATGAAGGTCATCCCAGGATCGCCTTTCAATGAAGAACGTAATACAAACGAAACGGTCCAGCGAAACCTCGAAAGCTACTATCACTTAGACGAACCACTGTATGTTCAATATGTCATCTATTTAAAATCCATCGTTACCTTTGATTTTGGTCCTTCCATTAAAAAGCCTTCTGAAAGTGTCAATGATCTATTGGCGAGAGGCTTCCCAGTCTCATTAGAACTTGGTCTTATCTCAATATTGATTGCTGTCATCTCCGGCATCCTGCTTGGGGTCATGGCTGCCCTCCGGCACAATGGCTTGATTGATTATATCGCCATGACCATTGCTGTTTTCGGTATATCCATTCCAAACTTCATCTTTGCTACTTTATTAATTCAGCAGCTTGCTGTGAATTTGAAGCTCTTTCCTACAGCGATGTGGACAAGTCCGATGCATATGGTGCTGCCAACCATTGCTCTTGCCGTTAGTCCGATGGCCATTATTGCCCGGTTAACAAGATCGAGCATGATTGAAGTGCTGTCTCAGGACTATATTCGCACTGCTAAAGCAAAAGGACTTTCTCCCTTTAAAATTGTGTTCAAACATGCGCTTCGAAATGCGCTTTTGCCTGTTGTGACCATTCTTGGAACACTTGTCGCAAGTATTTTAACAGGAAGTTTTGTCATTGAAAAAATATTTGCGATTCCTGGCATGGGAAAATACTTTGTCGAGAGTATTAACAACCGTGATTATCCTGTCATCATGGGAACCACTGTTTTTTACAGCATTATTTTAATCACACTTCTTTTCATTGTTGATGTGGCGTATCGCCTGCTTGATCCGAGGATTCAGCTGCATCAGAAAGGAGGAAAGGCATGAGTATACACTTGCATCAGGATCAACCGAATCCGCATCATGAAGTGCCGGACGAATGGTTTTCTCCGAGAGAGCAAAAGAAAACGGAGGCCCATGCTATTAAAAGACCCTCTCTTTCGTATTGGGCAGACACATGGAGACGACTGAAGCAAAATAAGCTTGCGATGTTTAGTCTATCGGTATTGATTTTTCTTTTTATCATGGCACTATTAGGCCCATTGCTTGCACCTAATAGCGTGACAGAGCAGCGTCTTTCGATGCAAAATCTGCCGCCATCCGCTGCTCACTGGTTCGGAACGGATGAGCTTGGACGAGATGTGTTCACGCGTACATGGTACGGGGCACGTATTTCGTTATTTGTAGGCGTCATGGCAGCCCTGATTGATTTTGCTATCGGCGTGATCTATGGAGGGATTGCCGGTTATAAGGGCGGGAGATATGACCATGTCATGATGCGAATCGTCGAGGTGCTCTATGGTCTTCCTTATTTACTTGTTGTCATTTTATTGATGGTTCTGATGGGGCCAGGGCTTGTCACCATTATTGTAGCGCTCACTGTCACCGGATGGATTGGCATGGCAAGAATCGTGAGAGGTCAAGTTCTTCAGTTGAAAAGCCAGGAATATGTCCTTGCCTCAAAAACCTTTGGTGCAAAGAGTCTGCGTATCATTCGCCGCAACCTGCTGCCGAATACGATGGGGCCGATTATCGTTCAGATGACCTTAACTGTACCGACCGCGATATTTGCAGAAGCGTTCCTAAGCTTTCTTGGTTTAGGCATTCAAGCACCGTTTGCAAGCTGGGGCGTGATGGCCAATGATGCGCTGCCAACAGTGCTGTCAAATAACGGGCATTGGTGGCGTTTATTTTTCCCTGCGTTTTTTATTTCACTCACGATGTTTTGCTTTAACAATTTAGGTGATGGCTTGCAAGATGCGCTTGATCCGAAGATGAAGAGGTGATGGCGCTTTGAAAAAAGTTCTACAAATCATCGATCTGCACGTCAGCTTTCGGACATATGGCGGCTCAGTTCGAGCGGTACACGGAGTGAATGTGGATGTATATGAAAAAGAAACCCTTGCCATTGTAGGAGAATCAGGCTGCGGGAAAAGTGTGACTTCACAAAGTATCATGAGGCTGCTGCCAGCATACAGCGCTCATGTTGATCAGGGAGAAATCTGGTTTGAAGACCGAAATTTGCTGTCATTATCTGAAAAAGAAATGCGCGCCATACGAGGTGTCGATATTTCGATGATCTTCCAAGATCCCATGACCGCACTGAACCCAACCTTGACAATCGGCGATCAGCTCATGGAGGCGGCAAAGGAGCATCAAAAGCTGACGAATAAAGAAGTGAAAGAAGCCGCCATTCGGATGCTTGATTTGGTCGGCATTCCGCAGCCGAAGGAAAGGCTAAAGCAATACCCTCATCAGTTCAGCGGGGGAATGAGGCAGCGGCTCATGATTGCCATGGCACTGATTTGCGAGCCGAAAGTGCTGATTGCTGATGAACCAACGACCGCACTGGATGTGACCATACAAGCACAAATATTAGAGCTGTTTAAAGAGATTCAGAGAAAAACAGGGGTCACCATTATTTTAATCACACATGATTTAGGGGTCGTAGCCCAAGTCGCAGACCGAGTGGCGGTCATGTACGGAGGGAAAATGGTGGAGGTCGGAACGAGGCGAGATATTTTTTACAGTCCGCAGCATCCTTATACAAAAGGACTTCTGCAATCTGTTCCAAGACTTGATATGAAAGATGAACTCATTCCAATTGAAGGAAGCCCGCCTGATTTATTTGCTCCACCAAAGGGCTGTCCGTATACAGATCGCTGCCCTGCCGCCATGAAGGTATGTGATCATATCATGCCGCATGAAACGCAGCGGTCACCTACCCATACAGTGCATTGCTGGCTCCAAGATGAGCGTGCGAATCAAACCGTTTTATCTTCAACACAAAGGGGGAGTTTTTGATGAGAAAAAAGGGATGGATCATCAGTATATGCTTGTTCACGATCATGCTGCTCGCAGGGTGTACAGCCAATGAGCAAGCAGGGAAAGGATCATCAAGCAAAGAGGGTGAAAAGAAAGTATTAACCTTAAATAACGAAAACGAACCGACGTCGTTTGATCCGCCGATTGGTTTTAATAATGTATCGTGGCAAGGACTCAATAACCTAATGGAGGGATTAACAAGACTGAATGAAAAGCATGAACCATCTCCTGCAATGGCGGAAAAATGGGAGATTTCAAAGGATGGAAAAACGTACACGTTCCATTTAAGAGACGGCATCAAGTGGTCAAATGGTGATCCAGTGAAAGCGAGTGACTTTGAATATGCGTGGAAGCGGCTGCTTGATCCGAAAACAGGCTCCTCCGCATCATTCCTAGCGTACATGATAGAAGGCGGAGAGGCATTTAACAGCGGAAAAGGAAAGAAAGAAGACGTGAAAGTCAGCGCTGTAAATGACAAAACGCTTAAGGTCACACTAGCATATCCGCAGAAATCGTTCTTAAATATGACCGCAAACCCTGCCTTTTTTCCTGTCAATGAACTGGTAGCAAAGAAGGACCCAAACTGGGCAAAAGACGCCAAAACCTTTGTCGGAAATGGACCGTTCAAGCTGACAGAGTGGAAGCATGATGAGAGCTTCACAATGGAAAAAAGTGAGACGTATTGGGATGAAAAATCAGTTAAGCTGGATCAAGTGAAGTGGCTGATGATCAGTGATCGAAACACAGACTATCAAATGTATCAATCAGGAGATTTAGATACTGCCTTTGTCCCAGCAGAGCAAAGTGAAAATCTGCTGAAAAATAAAGATGTACAAATTGAAGACCAGGCTGGATTGTTTTTTTATCGTCTGAATGTAAACATGGAACCTTTTCAAAATAAGAACATCCGCAAAGCTTTTCAAATGGCGATCAACCCGCAAGATATCGTGGATTATGTGACAAAAAATGAAGAGAAGCCAGCACGTGCTTTCGTCTCGCCAGGCATTCTAGATTCAAATGGCGAGGATTTCAGAGAAGCTGGCGGTGATCTTGTGAAGAATGATAAGAGTGAAGCTGCGAAGCTATTAGAAAAAGGGCTGAAAGAAGAGAACTATTCAAAACTGCCAGCCGTCACATTGACATATAGTACAAAGCCTGAGAACAAGAAAAAAGCTGAAGCCATCCAACAGCAGCTGAAAGAAGCGCTAGGTGTAGATGTAAAGCTTGCAAACATGGAAGCCAATGTATTTGCAGAAGATCAAAAGGCGCTGAAATTCCAATTCTCACAAAGTTCATTTTTAGCAGACTATGCAGATCCAATCAACTTCCTAGAGAGCTTTCAAACAGGGAATGCGATGAACCGGACAGGATGGTCCAACGATACCTATGATCAGTTGATCAAAAAGGCAAGCCAAGAAGCAGATGAGCAAAAGAGAAACAACATTCTTCATGATGCAGAGGTACTTCTCATTGAAGAAGCACCGATCATCCCGATTCATTTTTATAATCAAGTCCATTTACAAAAAGAAGGCGTGAAAGGGATTGTCCGTCACCCTGTTGGGTATATCGATTTGAAATGGGCACAAGTAGATGGAGAGTGATATTAGGATCAAAAGACGCTTTGAAATAAAAGCGTCTGTTCCTTTATTCGTTCATGTTATGAAGCAGAAACCCATAGATTGAAAGAAACGAAAAGAAAGAGGGGATATGGCATGAGCCAGCTGCCAGTGGCACTTCAAACAGGGGATACGGTGGGGATTATTGCACCAGCAAGCCCGCCTGATGAGCTGAAATTAGCAAAAGGGATTGCCTTTTTAGAAAGCCTCGGGCTAAAGGTGAAAAAAGGGAAGTATTTGGGCCGCCGGTACGGGTATTTAGCAGGTCATGATCATGAAAGAGTGGAGGATCTCCACCGTATGTTTCAAGATCCAGAAGTGAAAGCGGTTATTTGTGCTTGCGGAGGATATGGGACTGGCAGACTTGCGGAAGCCATTGACTATGACCTGATTCGCCGGAATCCAAAAATTTTTTGGGGCTATAGTGATATTACGTTTTTACATACGGCCATCCAGCAGCAGACGGGTCTTGTGACGTTTCATGGTCCAATGCTCTCCTCTGATGTGGGACTTGAGGAGGTCCATCCTTATACGAAAGATACCTTTTTACAGCTGTTCGCACCGAAAGCCTTTACGTATGCGCACCACTTGTCACCCCTTCATACTTTCTATCCGGGCACCGCTTTAGGTGAGATTGTAGGAGGAAATCTTGCCCTCATCGTGACGACACTTGGTACACCTTTTGAAATCGATACGAAGGGAAAGCTTTTGTTCATTGAAGATATTGATGAAGAGCCCTATAAAATTGATCGAATGATGCAGCACCTCACATCTGCGGGAAAATTGGATGATGCAGCTGGATTCATCATTGGAGATTTTCATCAATGTGAACCAAAAAAGAAAGATCAGTCCCTCACATTGAATCAAGTATGGGACACCTACATTGTGCCGCAAAAAAAGCCTGCACTTGGGGGCTTTCGGATTGGCCATTCTTCGCCGAACTTTGCCATTCCAATGGGCACGCAGGCTGCATTAGATGCGACAGGGAAAAAACTGCACATTTCTCCCGGTGTTGCAGCGAAAGAGGCGATCAAATGAAAATCGTCGATGTTCGTACATGCAGAATGAGCGTACCGCTAAAAAAACCGTTCAAAACCGCTTTGCGAACGGTGTATGACGCAGCATCTCTGATTGTTATCATCACATATGATCAAGGTGACGTCAGCTACGGAGAGGCAGTCCCGACAGCGGTGATTACAGGTGAAACGCTGGAAAGCATCGACTATGCCATCTGTGAAGTGATCAGACCGATATTGCTTGGGGCTTCCTTGTCCGAGTATGAACAGATTTTTTCTCGTTTGAACCGTGTGCTCGCTTGCAACACAAGCGCAAAGGCAGCGGTTGACATGGCCATTTATGATGGCTTAGCGAAGCAGGCAGGACTTCCGCTTTATCAATACCTTGGCGGATATCGCAGTCAGCTTGAAACAGATTATACGGTCAGTGTGAACCGGCCGCTTGAGATGGCGGAAGATGCGAAGCAATACGCAGCAGAAGGCTTTCAGACATTAAAGATCAAGGTAGGAAAAGATGATATAGACACGGATATTCAGCGTATCAAGCGAATTCGAGAAAAGGTCGGACCGGATATTCAGATCAGGCTCGATGCGAATCAGGGCTGGACGTGGAAGGAAGCGGTCGTAGCCATTCGAAAAATGGAGGCGCTGAATATCGAACTAGTCGAGCAGCCAGTGCCAAAAGAAGATATCGAAGGTCTGCGCCGTGTGACGGAGGCAACAGATACACTCATTATGGCAGATGAAAGCATTTTCAGTTTTCATGATGCGATCAAGGTGCTTGAAACGAGAAGCTGTGATTTGATCAATTTAAAATTAATGAAATCAGGCGGCATAAAAGAGGCCTTAAAAATCAATGCTTTGGCAGAAGCATACGGCGTAAAGTGCATGGTTGGCAGTATGATTGAGTCAAAACTCGGCATTACAGCAGCCGCTCATCTCGCCGCAAGCCAGCCGAATATCAACCGCTATGATTTTGATGCCCCGCTGATGCTAAAAGAGGACATGGTAGACGGAGGAATCGTGTACAAAGGAAAAGATATCTTTTTCCCGCCGCATCATGGATTAGGCATTCAAGGGGTGAAAGGAGTCTCATGATGATATTTGAATCAAAGGTTCCAGTTGCGAATGTATGGACAGCGCCGCAGTCACCGAGAGAAATCGATCAAAAGGTACTTCAGAGCTCCTTCAAAATCAAAGAGTGGATTGACAAGCAAACATATGAAGAAAAACTGGCTTTATGTGAAGAAAACCTGATCCAGTCGCAAGTACTGCTCGGTGAACGAGTCATTGGATTAGAAGAGACAGACGGCTGGATGAAAGTCGTTATTCCGCAGCAGGCCAGCCGGAAACATCCACAAGGCTATCCTGGCTATATACCTGCGAACCAACTAAAGCAAGTGACAGAAGGAAGTGCGCCAGCTATTTCTCATATCGTTTGTCAGAAAAAAGCCACGCTCTATCAAAACGGGCAAGCGGACATGGAAATTAGTTTTTTAACAGAGCTCGCAGCTTTAGAAGAAACGAGTGATTGCTTTCGTGTTGTCACACCAGCAGGGACGAGAGAAATCAATAAAGAAGATGTGCAGCCAGTTTCCTCCACTTCCTCTAAGACCGGCAAAGATGTTGTAGAAAAGGGAAAACACTTTATTGGCCTTTCGTATTTATGGGGCGGCATGAGCAGCTTTGGCTATGACTGTTCGGGGTTTGCTTACAGCATGTATAAAGCGAGCGGATATCTTTTGCCGAGGGACGCAAGTGACCAAGCAGTGCAAGGAACACCGGTCGCATCAAGCCATTTAGAACAAGGCGACTTATTGTTTTTCGCCAATGACAACGGAAAGGGAGCTGTCCGCCATGTAGGGATCTATGCAGGTGACGGTATGATGCTTCACTCGCCTAAAACCGGCAGAGAAATTGAACTTCTTTCCCTTGCTGGCACTTCATATGAAAAAGAATGGGCAGGTGCAAGACGGTATTTGCCAAGCGAGAGGAGCAAAGGTCATGGCAGTTGAACCACTTTTACAAGTAAACAATCTCAAAAAACATTTTCATCTATCGAAAGGAAAAACGTTAAAAGCGCTAGACGGTGTCTCCTTTCAGCTGAAACAAGGTGAAACGTTTGGTCTTGTTGGCGAGTCTGGCTGCGGGAAATCCACACTTGGCAAAGTGCTTATGCGTCTTTATGAACCGACAGATGGGGAAGCCTTATATGAAGGGAAAAGCCTTCATCACCTTTCACAAAAAGAATCCTTTGATTTTAATCGGCAAATTCAAATGGTGTTTCAAGACCCGTATTCCTCCTTAAATCCGCGGCTGTCTGTAAAAGATATTATGCTGGAGCCAATGGAGATTCATAACCTTTATGGGAGTCAAAAGAGAAGGGTTGCTAGGGTGAAAGAACTACTGGAAGCTGTTGGACTTAGCTATGACTTTGCCACACGCTATCCTCATGAATTCAGCGGAGGACAGAGGCAGAGAATCGGTATTGCAAGAGCACTCGCCTTAGCACCGAAATTTATTGTGGCAGATGAGCCAATTTCTGCACTGGATGTCTCTGTTCAAGCGCAGGTCGTGAATCTGCTGAAGAAACTGCAAATGGAGGAAGGGCTGACATTTCTCTTTATTGCACATGATCTTTCGATGGTCAAATATATTAGCGACCGAATCGGTGTCATGTATTTAGGTCATCTCGTCGAATTGACCAGCAGTGATGCGTTATATCAAACACCGCTTCATCCCTATACACAAGCATTGTTGTCTGCGATCCCCATTCCAGATCCTGACGTGGAGGACAAGCGCAAAAGGTTCATTTTAAAAGGAGAAATTCCAAGTCCAGTGAACCCGCCAAGCGGCTGTGTATTTCGAACAAGATGTCCTGCAGCGATGGATGTGTGTGCTGAAAAAAAGCCAACATTACAAGCAGTAGAAGAAGGGCATGATGTCGCCTGTCATTTATACGATCAGAAATAAAATAGGCAGATAAAAAGCCAGCAAGTAGACAAGCTGTTCTACACGCTGGCTTTTTTAGTGGATGAACGCCGAATCGGCAATGTGCAGCATCTAAAAGAGCCGCCAGATTTAATGATTTCTGAAAAATTCACTTCAATGACAGTGTAGCCGTGAGCGGTTAAAGTAGCATTTGTTTCTTGATTGATAGGCAAACTAATCACTTTTTTCTGTCCAATGGATAAAACGTTTGGTCCGAGTGTGAATTGCTCTTGTTCGCTTATTTCAATGAGATGATAATGCATGTTGAGCAGGTGAAGATCCTCTTTTTTGAACGCTTCAGGATAAATCAATATCTCATCATGAGACAGAATATTCATCACACAATCGAGATGCAAAATGTGAGGAGGAAGATGAATGGGAATGATGTCATGATCCGGCAGTTCTTTTTTTAGCTCATGAATAGCGGCTGGGTTTGTTCTTTTGCTTGTTCCAACAAATACACGTGTTTGATCCACAAGGACATCGCCGCCTTCAATTGTTCCGTTTGTCAGGGTAACAGTATTCAATCCATTTCCCTGTGCCCACTCTTTTAACAATTGTTCTTCTCCTTGCCGAACCGGAGCGGCCATGCTTGAAACAAAGAGTGTATGTCCAATCGTAAACCCAATATCCCGAGTAAA
This sequence comes from Bacillus sp. SIMBA_005, assembly GCF_046535585.1. Taxonomy (NCBI): domain Bacteria; kingdom Bacillati; phylum Bacillota; class Bacilli; order Caryophanales; family Bacillaceae; genus Bacillus; species Bacillus sp. SIMBA_005. The sequence continues at coordinate 39,268 of NZ_JAWRWI010000001.1, forward strand.
GACCTGTTCAGGAAAGCGGTCATTTGCAGGAAGCATAATGGGGCGTACTTGATGGTCTTGTAGGGTTTGGATCAATCGCTTATGCTGAGCAATGGCTTTCATTTGAGAAATATTTTCTCTTGCAAAATGCTTTTGGGTTTCGTTGATGATCTGTTTGATTTCCATATAGATGGGACTGCATAAAAGGACTTCTTGTAAATCGTCATATTCACTCATGCATTGCGGCATTTTGTGTATTTGTTCTGCTCTCATAGAATCCATCAAATGGCCTCCTTGTTTGTTCATAGTTCTATTATTCCTCGTTCTAGTCATAGTTGAAACATTTCCGAAAGAAAATCTCTCACAAGAGACTAAAGCAAAAAGTTTAGACAAACCTAAAAGAATAGTGTTTAATAAAAGTCGTTCCGCATTCACGAAAACAGCAAGAAGGAGCTATGATGATGAGAGAAGAAAATTTCAAATACTGCAAGGAATCGAAAGTTGTAAAAACCAGCAGGGTATTCCCTCTCGATACGAATAATCACCAAACCTTGTTTGGCGGAAAATTAATGAGTTATATAGATGACATTGCTTCCATCTCGGCAGCAAGGCACAGCCGCAGTGAAACGGTCACGGCTTCTATGGATTCTGTTGATTTTTTAGAGCCAATTGGACAAAAAGAGTCAGTATGCTTGGAATCCTATGTGACATGGGTTGGCACGTCTTCCATGGAAGTGTTCGTTAAAGTTATGAAAGAAAACTTGATGTCTGGAGAGCGCAGACTCGCAGCGACTTCATTTCTGACATTTGTCTCGCTAGATGAAAATGGGAAGCCAAAACGAGTCCCGCAAGTCATGCCGGAAACAGAGGAAGAAATCATGCTGCATCAAACAGCGAAGCAGCGGGCAGAGGAAAGAAAGAGCCGCCGAAAGCATAGTAAAGCTTTGGCTGACGCACTTGGGACAGATAAGCCTTGGGCGTAAAAATCACCCTTTAAGCGGTGATTTTTTTCTAGGATGGTATCTTGCATGGCAAGATAGTGTGTGGTAAGATGATGCTATCTTGTGATGCAAGGTACTGGAATCGGAGGAACAAAGATGACAACATCCACACAAATGCTAAAAGGAATTTTAGAAGGCTGCCTGCTGTCGATTATTTCAGAGGGTGAGATTTATGGATATGAAATGACGAAGAAGCTCGCGCATTACGGGTTTGATCAAATTAGTGAAGGAAGTATCTATCCGATCCTGCTGCGTATGCAAAAGGAACAGCTCGTGACCACTGTCACAAAAGCATCAGCAAGCGGACCGAAAAGGAAATACTATACGCTCACACAAGCTGGAGAAAAAGCGCTCATAGAGTTTATTACCCGCTGGAGTGAGCTTTCAAAAAATGTAAACTGTTTACTACAAAAAGGGAAGTGAGATTATGGTATCAAAAGAAACAAGACACGTTCTACTAGAGGTGAAACTCTATCTCATATCAAAGGGAAAAAATCAGGACGAAATTGATGAGTTGATGGATGAACTGACGACACATGCGGTTGAGGCTGAAAAAGACGGTAAAACAGGGGAGGCTTTGTTTGGCGGAGATCCGCGGGGCTATGCTGATGAACTTGCAAAAGAGCTGTCAGGAAACCATAAAGACTGGATTCCTTTTGTCAGTGCCTTCTTAATTGGTTCACTCTTTTATATGATTTTATCAGATGCGATCAGTCAAAGCTTATCCTATTCTTGGTATGCATTGATTGGTTATCCGCTCGTTTTAGTAGCCAATGTCATCATGATCATTGTCATGTTTAGAGCGTCTTCCTTTCAAACAGGAGGCCGGGCATTTCTTTATTTCTGGATCTTAGGAATCTTTCAGTTGACTTCAATGGTCACAATCAAACTATTGGATCAAAAACTCGGCACACCATTACTTGTACTGACTTCAGGTCAAAGATGGGGCGTCATCCTGCTTATGCTGTTATGTATCATTGTTTTTAATGCAATCATGAAAGCGAATCTCATTTCACTGATTCCAATCATCTTTTTCGGACCGCAGCTCATATTCGAATGGATTGGCTGGACATCACCAAGCGTGCTTCTCTTGCAAAGTCTACTATCTATTGTGATCTTAGTCGGGCTTGTGCTCATTGTTTTACGCCGAACGAATAAGAAAAATGAAAATACGATGTAAAAAAACAGGGCACATCCCATCCGATGTGCTTTTCTTTTTCTAAAAAAATGTAGAAATGGTAACGTGTTTTTCATTACAATGGGAAGAGGACAAAAATGAAAAGGGGTTCTGTGTTTGGATATTTTATGGGGATATGTACTTGTTTTTGTATTGGCTGCTTTGCCTTTTTTTGAGGTGGTAGGGGTCGTTCCGCTGGCCATTTTAAGTGGCATGCATCCTGTACCGGCAGCGGTTATTGGGTTCATCGGCAATTTTTTTACCGTTTTCCTGCTCATTGTTTTCGTAGACCGCTTTAAAGCTTGGCGGTTAAAGAGAAAAGAGGACAAAAGCAATGAAAAAGGAGAAAAAAAGCAGCAGCGGGCGAGAAAAATTTGGGAACGTTATGGCCTCCCAGGATTAGCGATAGTCGGTCCTTTTATCATTGGCAGTCATTTAGCGGCGTTTATGTGCATGAGTTTCGGGACGAAGAGAAAGCAAGTTGCGGTGTGGATGACAGTCAGTTTAATGATGTGGACGGCGCTGGCAGCTAGTTTAACCGGTGCGGGAATCCATTACTTTGCCCCAGATTCAAATGGACTGTTCGGTGATCTTTTTAATCAGTAAGTGAGGGAGGTTCATAAATGAAACTTCAAACACGCACAGTGCTTGAAACAGAGCGCCTTAGACTGAGAACGATGAATGAACATGATGCCTCGTTTTTATATGACATGTTGTTCCAAGATGAAGAAGTAATGAAGTATTATCCATCTTTGAAGGATGAGCAGCAGACGAAAGAGTGGATTGCATGGAATCAAAAGAATGACCGCATCTATCATACTTCTCTCTGGATCATTGAAGACAAAGAAACGAATGAACCACTTGGACAAAGCGGAATTGTTCTGCAAAACATTGAAGGACAAACAGAACTTGAAATCGGCTATATGCTTAAGAAAGCAGCGTGGGGGAATGGCTATGCTGCTGAAGCCGCAAAAGGGTGCCTCACCTATGGCTTTGAAGAAATGAAAGTCAGACGAATGGTAAGCTTAATCCGGCCGGACAATGAAGCATCGGTAAAGGTCGCTTTAAAAATGGGCATGAAAAAAGAAAAAACCATTTCAAAATGGGACCAAATCATTGATGTTTACAGCATCACCCGCAACGAAGAAAACGGCTCGCTTACAAAATAAGCAGAGCCGTTTTTTTATATCCGCTGTTCTAGTTGAAGTAAATATTTCTTACGTTCGATCCCGCCGCCGTAGCCGCCGAGCTCACCACTTGTTTGAATGACGCGGTGGCATGGAATGATGATTGCCAACTGATTGGCACCATTTGCATTCCCTACCGCCCGGACCAAATGCGGATCGCCCAGCATCAAAGCAAGATCTCGGTAAGAACTAGTTTCGCCTGAAGGAATACGTGTGAGCAGGTCCCACACCTTCATTTGAAAAGGGGTGCCATGCATGGAAAGTGGTACTGTAAACTGCGTCAGTTTTTTCTCGAAATATAAGGTCAATTCCTTTGTTAATTGCTGATGGACGTTTGTTTCTCCAACTAAAATACGCGCATGATGCTTTTTTCTCATGTTCTCAATTTCCTTTTCTAGTCCCCGCCTGTCCATAAATTCCAGTAAATACACATGCGTCGCATCTGTCACGCTGATCATCCGTCCAATCGGTGTAGAAATAAAATTAGCGTGAAGAATTTTGGTTTGCGTCTTTTTAGGGGGATTTCCCATGATTTTCGTAAAGGCATCATTGAAGGCACTTGAAGAATCATAGCCCAAGGCGACCTGCTGATCAATCACTTTTTTTCCATTCATAATTTCTTTAAAGGCAAGCCCCATTCGGCGTGATCTCGCATATTGAACAAAGGTCATGCCGTAGATTTCTTTGAATTTCCGCCTGGCCGTTGCAGAGTGAATCCCTAGCTCGCGAAAGTCCTCTTCTTTCCAGCGTTTTTCAGGATGTGTTTCAACTGCTGAAACGAGTGTTTTGACTTCTTCTGGAATGCTGTTCGGATATGTTAATGGAGTGCAGCGCTTGCACGGACGATATCCTGCTAGCAGTGCTTCCTCTGCTGTAAAGAAAAACTCACAGTTTTCATATTTTGGTTTTCTAGCGGTACATGTGGCATGGCAGAAGATACCGGTGGTCTTAATGCCGGCGAAAAACGTGCCGTCATATTGCGGATTCTTGTCAACCAGTGCTTGATAAAATTCATGTTTCTGTTCGTTGGTTATCATCATATGATCCACCTCTTGGTTTTCTATAAAATGTTTTTCAGCATTGTTTAGGCCGATACAACGGATAATCTGTAAATGCAGCATCCTAAAGTGGAACGTTCATCTCATCAATCTGAGTTCATTATACCAGCGATATGACCGTTCCTTTAATGTCTGGGCGTTTCTAACTTGGTCCTTCTTCCATTTTTTCTGTTTTAGTTCATATACTTTAGTTGTTTCTGTTTCATTTCTTCATAAATTGTTTCGACTTCTTGTTCGTAAAGAACGGTCTCCATGTCCTTGTATTTACGCTTGATCGTCAAAGTAATAAAAAATAAATGGATTGTCATATACGCTCATTTCCCTTCGGTTGGCAGCACGGAAATATCCCGCAGATCTTCTTTATCAGTTGATCTGTTTCTAACACTTAGTATACGCCGGTCCGAAATCATTTCTTTCGAAAAATGAACAAGTATATTTGAAGAGGGAGAGCAAACTGGTAGACCGGCATATTGGGGTGTGGTAAGATTTTTAATACAGAATCTGCTCTAAGTCAGATCTGTTTATCATGAATTGGTTTTCTAGGGTTCCGTGCGCTGGTGCAGTCTGGTCCGAGAGAAAACACATAGGGTCTTTAGAAGAGGCCGTATGGACACGGAGGGATAAAAGCCCGGGAGATTTGATCAAACGATCGATTTCCAGGCTTTTTTTGTTGGTTGGAATCGTTCAGAAAGGAGAAGATCAGATGAAATGGGGAAATGTCTTTATCGCGGCCATCTTTGAAGTCGGCTGGGTGATGGGGCTGAAATATGCCCACTCGCTCATAGAATGGGGCGCAACCATCGTTTGTATTATCGTGAGCTTTTATTTACTCATGAAAGCAACAAATGTACTGCCAGTTGGCACACTTTATGCTGTTTTTACCGGGCTTGGTACAGCAGGTACCGTCGTCATAGGCATGGTGCTTGGTGAGCCGGTTCAGCTTGTCAAACTGCTTTTGATTGTCATGCTTTTGTGCGGTGTATTAGGACTGAAGCTGACAACAGGTGAAAAGAAGGGAGAGGCTGAATCATGAGCTGGCTTTTACTTATTGGAGCAGGCATCTTAGAAATGCTTTGTGTGACCATGATGAACCAATTCCAAAAAGACAAGCATGTCAAATGGATTTTATTCATTGCGGCTGGCTTTTCGATGTCCTTTCTGATGCTGTCTCTTGCGATGAACACGATTCCGATGGGAACGGCGTACGCCATTTGGACTGGAATCGGAGCTGCTGGAGGCGCCATGGTCGGTATGCTCTTTTACGGAGAGTCGAAAGATGCAAAACGTATTTTCTTCATCGCATTGATTTTATCTGCGGCAGTAGGGTTGAAAATCATTGAATAAGAAAAGGCTGGCAGATAGATGCCAGCCTTTTGTTACATCGAATGATGATTGGAATCGTTTTCATTTTTGCGGTAAAGCTGGCTCACAAGTAGAAAACACACACCAAATGTGAGAAAAGGAACGAGTCTTTCACCGGCTATAAAAAGGGAAATACCTGTGATCAGACAAACGATGCCGAGCCAAAAGCTCACTTTTCCAAACAAAGTCATACTTTTCATCTCCATCACTCCTTTTATGATAAAAGGTCTATTCACATTATATCACGCTAGGGGCAGAATTGAATGAATATTCAATAAAAAATGGGGCTCTACATTGCTTTTTCTCTTTCCAGTCCAGTATAATATTTCATTAGAATGAAAACGTAAATGAGGTCATGATACATGAGAACTTTGATAACAGAGAAACTTGAATTACACAGACAAAAGCATGAGCAAAAAGGAAGATTGCTTGTCAGCTGCCCGGATCAGCCTGGAATTGTATCAGCTGTTTCTTCCTTTTTATTTGAGAACGGAGCAAATATCATTGAATCCAGCCAATACACAACAGACCATGAAAGCGGCCGGTTCTTTTTAAGAATTGAATTTGATTGGAAAGATATCTCGGCAAATATGGATCAGCTGAAGCAGCAGTTTGAGCCAATTGCAGCATCTTTTCAAATGACGTGGAGCATGTCGCGTGCAAGTGAGCTTAAAAAGCTGGCAATCTTTGTGTCAAAAGAGCTTCATTGTTTACATGAGCTGCTATGGGAATGGCAAAGCGGCAATTTGATGGCTGAAATTGCGGTCGTGATCAGCAATCATGAAACGGCAAAAGATACAGTAGAAGCGCTTGGAATCCCGTTCCATTTTGTGAAGGCGAACAAAGACATTCGCAAAGAAGCGGAAAAACAGCAGCTCGCATTATTAGAAGAGTATGATATTGATGCCATTGTGCTTGCTAGATACATGCAAATTTTAACACCTGCTTTTATAGAACAGCACCCGAACAAAATCATTAATATTCATCATTCCTTCCTGCCAGCGTTTATCGGTGCGAATCCATATAAGCGGGCATATGAGCGAGGTGTCAAATTAATTGGCGCAACTTCTCATTATGTGACCAATGATTTAGACGAAGGACCGATCATTGAACAGGATATAGAGCGTGTAGATCACCGGGATGATGCGGAAGCTCTAAAAAATATTGGTCGAACAATTGAGCGGAGTGTGTTAGCACGTGCCGTCAAATGGCATCTAGAAGATCGAATTATTGTGCATGAGAATAAAACGATTGTATTTAATTGACCGCTTGACTTTTCCTTTGCAATTGGTGATAATATAAAAAAATTAACGAGCGTTGAAAAGGAATAGTAAGCAGGAACTGATGCGTAAAGAGAGCAAATGACATGCTGAAACATTTGCCGCAGACAGCTGCTGAACCTGCCCTTTGAGCCTTAGAGGAAAAATCTAAGCGCGTGCCTGGCGTTACAGGAGTTGAGTGGAATAAGCTGGAAGTATGCTTATTCAATGAAGGTGGTACCACGGAAAATCCCTTTTCGTCCTTTACATAAGGAGAAAAAGGGATTTTTTTGTGCCTAAAGGTATAGCGGAGGGAATCAATAATGAAAAAGCAAAGGATCGTCATCAAAATTGGCAGCAGTTCATTAACAGAGCAAAAAGGAGCCATTGATGAACAAAAAATGCAGGATCATGTGAAAGCGATAGCAAAGCTGAAAGAGGCTGGGCATGAAATTATTTTAATTTCATCAGGAGCCGTGGCAGCAGGGTTTGGCAGCTTAGGGTATCCATCAAGACCTGTGACCTTAAAGGGAAAACAGGCAGCAGCAGCCGTTGGACAGGGCTTGTTAATGCAGAAATATACAGAACTATTTTCACAGTTTCACATGACACCTGCACAAATGCTTTTAACCCGTAATGACTTTTCAGATCGAACAAGATATCGAAATGCTTACGCAACGATGATGGAGCTGCTGGAAAGAAAAATTTTACCGATCATTAATGAAAATGATTCTGTCTCCATTGAGGAGCTTACTTTTGGGGATAATGACATGCTGTCAGCTCTTGTCAGCGGTTTAATTCATGCAGACCAATTGATCATCTTAACAGACATTAACGGAATTTATAATGCAAATCCAAATGAGCATCCTGATGCGAAGCGTTTTGATGTACTAACACACATTTCAGAAGAATTGTTTTCATATGCGAAGAGTACAGGCTCAAAAGTGGGAACAGGCGGGATGAAATCAAAGCTGTCTGCTGCACAAACGGCACTTTCACTAGGCGTGAAAGTCTTCATTGGTACAGGCACTGGTGAAGATAAGCTGCTTCATATTCTTGCGGGTCAAGGAGACGGAACGTATATCGGAGAACAGGACTTATCAGCGATCAACAACCGTCGTCAGTGGATTCAATTCCATTCACCCGTTTCTGGGAAAATCATGATAGATGCAGGAGCAGAAGCGGCGATTTTGCATCATGGGAGAAGTCTTCTTCCAGCTGGAGTTATTGATGTCGCTGGTGACTTTTCTAAAGGAGAGGTCGTTGAAGTCGTCGGTCCGAATGGGCTAGTAGGTAAAGGACAAACCTTGTACGCATCCGATGAGCTTCTCGGTATTAAAGGACTGCGAAGTGATGAGCTTTCAAATGAGAAGCCTGAAGTCATACACAGAGATCACTGGGTACAGCATGTACAAAACTGAGGAGGGAATACGATGAATGAAGTTCTTGAAAAAGCAAAAAAAGCAAGTGTAGCCAAAGATCAGCTGCTCCTAAAAACGACGGAACAAAAAAATGCAGCTTTACATGCCATCGCAACGGCACTTAAAGCATCTTCCGCTTATTTACTCGATGAGAATAAAAAAGATGTGCAGGCTGCCGGGGAAAAGCAGTTCACGCCTTCTGTTATTGACCGGATTACACTCACAGAAGAGAGAATAGAAGCCATCGCAGACGCGACCCTTCAACTCATTCACCTAAAAGACCCAATTGGTGAAACATTAGAAACCATTCGAAAAGAAAACGGTTTGTTCATTGAAAAGGTGCGTGTGCCTCTTGGAACGGTTGGAATGATTTATGAAGCAAGACCAAACGTGACTGTAGATGCTGCCACCCTTTGTTTGAAAACTGGGAATGCTGTTATTCTTCGCGGGAGCTCCTCTGCCATTCATAGTAATAAAGCGATTGTGAAGGTGATCCATGAAGCGCTTCACACAACAGATATTCCAGTAGACAGTGTGCAATTGATTGAAGATACAGGCCGTGAAACGGCGAAAACGCTGTTCACTTTAAATGAATATTTGGATGTTCTTATTCCGCGCGGCGGGAAAAATTTAATTGATCTTGTCGTGAGAGAGTCTACCGTGCCAGTGCTTGAGACAGGGGCAGGGAACTGTCATATCTACATTGATGAAACAGCGAAAAACGAAATGGCTGAGCAGATTGTGCTGAATGCTAAAACCCAAAGGCCATCTGTTTGCAACGCGATCGAGAGCATTGTCATTCATGAAACATGGGCAAAAACATATGGCGCTTCATTATTTGAAGCCCTTCATGCAAATGGGGTAGAAATACGGGGCGATGAAGCTGTATGTGCCCTTGCGCAAGGTGCTTCATTAGCGAGCACAGAGGACTATGAAACAGAGTTTTTAGCGCCGATTGTCAGTATTAAAACCGTAGAGAGCATAGAAGAAGCGATTCAGCATATACAAACGTATAGTTCCAAGCACTCTGAAGCGATCATTACGGAAAATGATCAAAATGCGTCACTTTTCTTAACAGCTGTCGACGCTGCCGCTGTCTATCATAATGCTTCTACTCGGTTCACAGATGGCTTTGAATTTGGCTACGGAGCAGAAATAGGGATTAGCACACAAAAACTGCATGCAAGAGGACCTATGGGTCTGCCTGCCTTAACCTCTGAAAAGTTTGTCATTCGCGGTCAAGGACAAATAAGAGAATAACGAATTCAAAAGAGAGTCTTGTGACAATAGGCTCTCTTTTTCCTTTCATTTTTGTATTTCTTCGGTCAAGTATGATAAAATATGGTAATGTTTTATATTTTGAAAAGATTGGAGAAGGCAACGTATGGCGAAAATCATTCCCTCTTCGGATATTGGAGTGAAAATCAACAAGTGGTATGAATTAATCCGCAGATTTGATTCAGAACAAGCAGAACAACTAAAGCAGGAAATTCGCACCTCTCTTGATTCAATGGAAGAAGATCAGAATTTGCTTCTCTATTTTTCTTTAATGGAATTCAGACATGAGGTCATGCTCGATTATTTAAAGCCATTAAAGGAAGGAAAGCTTCGCGCCAACTTTTCCGAGCTTTCGAAAGAAATAGATGAGCATCAAACACATGTCACAGGCATGCTTGAATACTACTATCATTTTTTCAGAGGCATGTATGAATTTGGCCGTAGGCAGTATATTGCTGCCATCTCGTCTTATCAAAAGGCAGAGCACAAGCTTTCTTTTGTGTCAGATGATATTGAACGTGCGGAATTTCATTTTAAAATGTCAGAAATATATTATCACATGAAACAAACACATATCTCGATGCATCATGCCAAACTGGCGCTGGATGTCTATATTCAGCACGAGCTATATGCGCTTCGCACGATCCAATGCGAATTTATTGTGGCAGGTAATTATGATGATATGAGAAGACATGAAAAGGCATTACCACATCTCGAGAGAGCGCTTGCGAGATCAAGAGACTTTCAAAATGTGCGTTTTATTGCTTCCTCTTTGTTTAATATGGGCAACAGTTATTACCGAATGGGGGATCTTGACCGCGCACTCGAACTAATGAAAGAATCCATCTCGTTATTTGACCAAAATCAATCTGATCACCTTCGTCGATCCATAGACCCTCTTTATACAGCCGCTCAGATATTATACAAACAAGGTAAACACGAAGAAGCCTTACACTACAGAGAAGAATGTATGAAGCGAGCAGAAGCACTTCAGGATGACATTCATATTCAAAAGACGATATTTTTAGAAGCATTGTATTTAAAGCAAGATGCGGAGCATATTAAACGAATTTTTCATTTTTTAGAGTCTGCCTATGCATATCCAGATATAGAGGAGCTGGCATTAGACACCGCAAAGTATTATAATGAAATGGAAGATTATGAAAAATCTTCCGCGTTCTACGGAGAAGCAGAACATGCTCGAATCTATATTCAGAGAGGGGATTGTTTATATGAATTTTAAAAAATGGGCAGTCGTCTGTACAAGCATCACCATCTTGGCGTTATGGCTGGCAGCAGCAAATGCCGACCCGGATAACAGAAACCATACGCTACAACAACCAAATGCGCAGCATGACATCATCTAAAAGCCCTTATTAAAGGGCTTTTTTTACTGTCTACATAAAAGAGAGGCAAGAAGGAAATCTTAAAAAAAGAGTGTGTATTCGTTGACTCTTAAATTTAAATTGTGTACAATTCAATTGTAGCAAATATTATTGGAGAGAAAGAGGGTTATATACATGTCAGAAGTTTTATTTACTGCAACGGTATCAGCTGTCGGAGGAAGAGAAGGAAAGGTTGTTTCAACTGATGGAGTGCTTGAGCATGATGTAGCAATGCCTGGAACACCAAGAGCGAAAAAAATAGAAAAAGCAACAAATCCAGAGCAATTATTTGCAGCAGGCTACTCTGCATGTTTTGATTCAGCCCTTCAAATGGTCGCAAGACAAGAGCGTATCCGTTTTGAAAGCGAAGTAACAGCACATGTGAGTTTAGTAAAAGACAGTTCAGATGGCGGCTTCAAACTAGGCGTTAAGTTAGAAGTAAAAGGAACTGGAATCGAGCAATCAGCATTAGATGAGCTTGTTCATAAAGCACACGGCGTATGCCCATATTCAAAAGCAACTCAAGGAAATATCGAAGTAGAATTAGTAGCTGTCGCACAATAATTGATATCATAAAAGGCTGAGGGAATATTCCCTCAGCCTTTTGATTGTGTTAATTTTTGCAAAAGCTCATGTAAAGAGGCGCGCAGCGTTTTTAACTCTTCTTCCGATCTGCCTGTCCCAGACAGCATCTGAAATGGAATTGAAGTAGCCTTCTCTTTTAGCTGCCCTCCATATTCCGTTAAACGAATTTGCACAGAACGTTCATCCTCTTTTGAGCGCTCGCGGATGATGAGTCCGTTTTGCTCCATCCGTTTCAGCATAGGTGTGAGTGTACCGGAGTCTAAATATAAAAGCTCACCCATCGTTTTCACATTTAATGTCCCATGCTCCCACAATAAAAGCAGTGCCAAATATTGCGGATACGTAATGTCTAACTCTTCTAATAACGGTTTATACTGCTTCGTCATCTCTCTTGAACTTGCATATAACAAGAAACAAAGCTGATTTTCCAGCTTCATGTGCTCGAATTCATTTGTCATGTCAGTCACCAACTATTTTTTGTCATACTTATTATTGTATAAGATTTTCTTCTTTTTTAAAATAAATACAGCCCAAAAACGAAAAATTATTTAATGTGCGATAAATGTTTGAGAAATGGATAGAACGTGAAAGGAATAAATAGATAAAGGAGGAGATAAAGATGAAACCATTATTCACAGCAAAAGTAAAGGCACAACACGGAAGAGCTGGACATGTTCGCTCAGAAGATGGTGTGCTCGATCATAACATTGTCATGCCTAATGCAAAGAAAGACGGAGAAACTGGTACGAATCCAGAGCAATTATTTGCAGCGGGCTATGCAGCTTGTTTCGGAGGGGCACTTGAACAAGTAGCGAAAAAGCAAGGGATCGACATTGAATCAGAAGTCGAGGGACATGTCAGTCTGTTAAAAGATGAAAGTGATGGCGGATTTAAGCTTGGTGTCAAGCTGATTGTATCTGCAAAAGGCCTTGACCATGACAAAGCGAAAGAGCTAGTCGAGGCTGCGCATGAATTCTGTCCATATTCAAAAGCAACAAGAGGGAACATCGAAGTAGAGCTTGAAGTGGCTGAATAAAAAGGTTCTCTATCACTCTGAAAAAAGAAACACCTGCTCATGAGCAGGTGTCTTTTTTAATATTCTTTCTTTTGTTCGTATGTTGCCCATGCTTCAAATGGTGCAAGGGTTTTTTGAAGTGTCAGCTGATAAAATGGAATATTTCTTGATTCGTAATCTTTATTGATTTCTTCATAAATAAATGAGTCATCAAAACCAGAAACTGCCGCATCCTGATGTCCAGCAGCAAAATAGACCGCTTTTGGTCTAGCCCAGTAAATAGCGCCAAGGCACATCGGACAAGGCTCACAGCTTGTATATAAAATACAATCTTCTAATTGGTATGTATTCAGCGTTTGGCACGCCTTTCGAATGGCTGTGACCTCAGCATGTGCGGTTGGATCATTCGTTGTTGTCACATTGTTGCTTCCCTCGGCAATAATCTGTCCATCCTTGACAATGACTGCTCCAAAAGGACCGCCAGTACCACTATTGACTCCTTCTACTGCAAGGTCAATTGCGCGTTGTAAAAAATCTTCGTGATTCATTGTCTTCCTCCCTTTGTTCGTCTGACTTCTCTAGTATAAACGAATCATGCTAGAAAAGGAAACCTTCTAGTAGATGGTCAATCAGGACAATTTACGCATAAAAAATCCCCCGCCAGGATAGCAGGGGAGAGGAAATCAATTATGCATGCTGCGTCAGCTTTTTACGAGCGACTTCAGCCGCCGTCACCATGTTTTTCAAAGCAGCAATGGTTTCAGGCTCTTGTCTCGTTTTTAGTCCACAATCAGGATTCACCCAGAAGCGATCTGTTGGGCATACGTTCAATGCATCATCAATGATTTGACTCATTTCTTCGACAGATGGAACGCGCGGGCTATGGATGTCATATACCCCAAGACCAAGTCCTTTCAAATACGGATGTTTCTCTAAATAATCGAGGAATCCGCCATGACTGCGTGAATGTTCAATTGTGATCACATCGGCATCAAGGTCTTCAATCGTATCGACAATATCCTCGAAGTTACTGTAGCACATATGTGTATGAATTTGCGTTTCATTTTGAACAGATGATGTTGATAGACGGAATGACTCTGCTGCCCAGTTTAAATAGTCTGCCCAATCACTTTCTTTGAGCGGAAGACCTTCTCTTAGTGCAGGTTCATCCACTTGAATGACTTGAATTCCTGCTTCTTCTAACGCTTCTACCTCTTTACGTAATGCGAAAGCGATTTGGAAGGCAATGTCCTTTCGAGAGATATCTGTTCTTGGGAAAGACCAGTTTAAGATCGTGACAGGACCTGTCAGCATTCCTTTGACCTTTTTCTTCGTTAAGCTTTGTGCGTAAACCGTCTCTTTCACGGTCATTGGCGCTGTAAACTCAACATCTCCATAAATAATTGGCGGCTTCACGCAGCGTGATCCGTAGGATTGTACCCAAGCAAATTTCGTAAAGGCAAATCCGGCTAGTTTTTCACCAAAGTATTCAACCATGTCTGTACGTTCAAATTCTCCATGTACGAGAACGTCCAGACCGATTTCCTCCTGAATATCAATCCATCTTTTTGTTTCTTCCTTAATAAATTCATCATATTCTGCATCTGTCCATTCATTTTTACGCCATTTTTGACGAGCACTTCGCACTTCAGCAGACTGCGGGAAGCTGCCAATGGTTGTTGTTGGCAAGAGCGGCAGTTCAAGAGATTCGTTTTGGATACGAAGGCGCTCTTCAAAGGCAACTGGACGTTTAAAGTCTTTCGATGAAAGATTGTTGCGTTCTTTTGTGAAATCCGCATTGGTTCCTTTTGCAAATTCTTTTAAAGTAAGAAGTGCTTGTTTGGCTTCATTGATGGCGGCTTCAATCGCTGCGGCGCCTTTTGTTAAGCCTTCTTTTAATGTTGTTAATTCAGCCAGCTTTTCAGTAGCATAAGACAGTCCGTTTAATAGTTTTTCTTCAAGCTGTTCGCTTGGGTGTTTTGCAACGGGTACATGCAGCAAACTGCTTGATGGCTGCAGCCATACTTCCTTCGGCTGAGCGTCAGCAATAACCTCAGAAACGAATGACAATCTTTCGCCAAGATCTGATTTCCAAATATTTCTTCCATCAATGATGCCTGCTGCTAAAATTTTGTCTTTCGGGAAGCCGTGCTTTTTCACTTGATCAAGATTGCGCCCTTGATCATGGACAAAATCAAGACCGATGGCTTCAACAGGATATGTGACTAGCTCTTCATACGCATCTACTGAATCAAAGTATGTTTGAAGAAGAATATTTAAGGCAGGTACGGCTTCTTTGATCGTTTGATAGATTTCTTTGACGGCTTTCACGTCTTCATATGAAGCTGTGACAAGTGCTGGTTCATCAATTTGTACCCATTTGACGCCGGCTTCTTCAAGTTCTTTTAAAAGCTGAGTGTAAAGTGGGATGAGACGCTGCTGAATCTCTTTTACTTCATTTGGTTCATAGCCTTTAGAAAGTGAGACAAATGTATAAAGACCAAGTACAACAGGTTTTGTTTCAACACCAAACGCCTTTTTCACCTTTTCGTAAGCTTCAAGCGGTTTGTTATGTGTGAGTTTGAATTCGGTGCTTTTTTCGTATTCTGGAACGATGTAGTGATAGTTTGTATTAAACCATTTTGTCATTTCACTTGAGACAGCATCTTTTGTTCCTCTTGCCATCGCAAAGTATGTATCTAGCGGGTCTTTTAAGCTGCGGAAGCGCTCTGGAATCCAATTGAACATAACAGCAGTATCGAGCACGTGATCGTAGAAGGTAAAGTCTCCAGAAGGAACAACATCAATTTGTTGATCAATTTGCGTTTTAATGGCAACTAAAAATTGTTCATCAAGTGTGCTTAAGAGGGTTTCGCGGTCTGTTTGACCTTTCCAATAAGACTCAAGTGCTTTTTTCCATTCTCTGTTTAAACCAATTCGCGGAAAACCTAGATTACTTGTTTTAACAATTGTCAATTCCAATTCCTCCTCTAAATATAAAAAGACACTTACACTCATGGTGAAGATTGATGAGGGCAAATGTCTGGTTTAAAAAGACAAAATGTGTGTGCGAAATAAGGCGTGAGCAGAACTGACGCTTTTTTCCGACATCTCCTATCAATCGTAGGGGGTTTGATGTGATAGAGCGGCTGGTATCCTGGCTGGTGAATCTGCAAGCTTTTCATCCTTCCCGTCCTTATGACAGTGGATTCATAAGAAAAGCTCTCCTCACTCACAGTGGCGGGACCGCGCCGGATTTTCACCGGTCTTCCCAATTAAAATTCGATGTGTGATTCGAATTACCGACTCTCAAACTATGAATTTATTGTGTTCGATTATATAACGTCCACTTCATTTCGTCAAAGTAAATTTTGAATAATTTTAATTAAAAAAATCCTGAGAAAATTCGATCTATTCTCAGGACCTCTATTCAAGTTATAGAGATAAAAGATCTGCTTCCAATGTCTTTTCTAAAAGCACATCAGGTGCAGTTAAATATAAAAATCCATTCCCAACGAGGGCTTTCGACTGCTTCAGTGGCAGGGTTCTTCTGACAAGCTGAGCATAGACCTCAGGCTCTGACAGCTTGCGCTGGAACGCTTCTTCCTCGGCATTTTTTATAATGGCTAGTGCACCGCTTACGTGTGGGGCGGCCATTGAGGTGCCTGTCAGTCTGCCGTATTTATGGTTAGGGAGAGTGGATAAAATGTCTTCTCCTGGAGCGACGAGGTCGATTTCTTTATTGGCGTTGGAGAATTCAGAGGATTCTCTTGCAAGGGAGACAGAGCCGACGGCAATGACTTCATTGTATGCTGCTGGGTAGGAGAACTCTTCCGTACGCTCGTCTCCGTCCCCTTCATTTCCTGCTGCGCACACAACAAGTACTCCGCTTTTTACCGCGTTTTGAATGGCTTCCTGTAAGGCGGGCTCATTGCTTGGACCACCGAGAGACATAGAAATAATATCCACCTTCTGCTCAGCGGCATAGTTAATCCCGTTAATGATCCATTCATATTTCCCGCTGCCATTTTCGCCGCCAAGAACTTTCACGATCAGCAGCTTTGCTTCAGGGGCAACCCCTAAAATTCCACCATTTTGATCTGTAGCAGCAATCGTTCCTGCTACATGGGTACCATGTCCGTTATAGTCTTTCACATTTTCAGCATCTCCGTTGTCATCATCGGTAAAGTTTTTGCCTCCGATAATCTGATCTTTTAAGTCGGGATGCTCCGTGTCGCAACCTGTATCAAGGACAGCAATGGTTATGCCTTTTCCTTTGAAGCCACTTGACCAAAGTTCGGGTGCTTTAATCTCCTGAATACTTTCCGGCGTCTCTTTCGCTTCCATCACATTGGCTTTTACTTCATACGGAATTAAGCGAATTTCACCTTTCATAAGAAAGCCCTCCTTATTTTGTTTTCAAAGTAGATTCAGGCTGCGTAATGTTATTGTATAAAAGAAACTTTTGATCGGAAAGGGTCAATTGTAATAATTTTTCAAATAATCAATCTATTATCAAAAGTGCAGTTCTTCTCACATCTTGACGAAAGAACTCATCTTTTGAGGAAAACTCTTGATATCATATGAAAAAGAGGGAAATGCTGCATAGTGAGCTTGCACCTGTTTAGAGGAAAATGGGTGAAAAGGACTAAAAGAGGCAAACTACATAACAATGAGATCAAGCAATAAATGCGATGTGAAAAGGATGTGTAATGTTTTTGTTGAAAAATAAATGTTTCCTTCATAAAAAAATAGACGTGAAGATTGTGTCTGTTCCAAATGCAAAAGGCAACATATAATAATGGAAAGACAAGCTTGCCGTTTAGATAGGAGAGATAGAGATGAACAAAGGGAAGATACTCGTAGTTGAAGATGAAAAGAAAATTGCAAGGGTGCTGTCACTAGAGCTTGAGTATGAAGGGTATGAGGTGACGGTCAAAGAGACAGGAATGGATGGACTACAGGCTCTTGAAGAAGAAAGCTTCGATCTGGTGCTGCTTGACGTCATGCTGCCGGAATTAAGCGGTCTTGAGGTGCTGAGAAGAGTTAGAAAGACAAATACAGCGACACCTATTATGTTGATTACAGCAAGAGATAGTGTGCCTGATAAGGTAAGCGGACTTGATCTTGGAGCGAATGATTATATTACAAAGCCTTTTGACATAGAAGAATTATTAGCGCGAATTCGTGCGCAACTCAGATTGAATATAAACGAGCAAGAAGAGAAGGAGACAGAGCTCAGCATAGCAGATTTGACTGTCAACGAGAAAACAAGAGACATACAAAGAGCAGGCCAAATGCTTGAACTCACGCCGAGAGAATATGACCTGCTCGTCCACCTGCTGAAGCATCAGCAGCAAGTGCTCACAAGAGATCAGCTTTTAACAGCTGTTTGGGGTTTTGATTATTTCGGTGATACGAACGTGGTGGATGTCTATATTCGTTATTTAAGGAAAAAAGTCGATTACCCATTCGAAAAACAGCTGATTCACACAGTGAGAGGTGTGGGTTATGTGATGAAAGGATAAAGAATGAGATTAAAAAATAAGATCCAGCTTTATACGTCGTTGTCATTGTTTTTAATGGTGCTCTTATTCCATACAGCCATTTATTTTATTTTTTCAATCACCTTGACGCAAAAAGATATGTCCCGGCTGTCTGAGGTGGCTGAAAATATCGCCATTGCTTTAAAAAAATCAGAAGAAGAAGGTCTTCCATCATCAGAGCTGCTGAAAGCCTACCTGCCCCAAAATGGCATGATCCGTGTCGTGACAGAAACGGGTGAATCAAAGCTGACTGTCACAAAGGAGTCAACGTTTAGTTCACTGCCTTTTACATATGAATCTGGGCAGACAGCAGAAATCAAAGAATACAACAAGCATATGGTTGCGTTCGCTGCGATTCCGGTTATTTGGACAAATGGCGAGATTGTGTCGCTCCAAGTCTATGAAGAAATCGAAAATACGGAAGAGAACTTAGCGTTATTAAAAATGATTTTAGTTGCTGCGGGTGTTTTAATTATTGTGCTTTCTTATTTTGCAGGCCATATTTTAACAAAACAAATCGTTCGGCCGATTAGTCGAATGACGAGTACCATGAAGGCGAGTATGAGGGAGAAGGCGTTTAAACGAATCGAATTAACAGGCGATTCTAAGGATGAATTGTATCAAATGGGCCAAACCTTTAATGAAATGTCAGAAATCCTCGAGAAGCATTATGAAAAAGAGCAGCAATTTCTGCATGATGCCTCACACGAGTTGAAGACGCCGATTACGGTCATTATGAGCTACAGCAATTTACTCAAGCGCTGGGGGCAAACACGTCCAGAGGTTATAGAAGAATCCTCCCAAGCGATACATGATGAAGCGAAAAAAATGAAAAGACTGACAGATCAATTGCTGACACTGGCGAAAAATGGTCAGCCGCTATATGTGGATATGAAGCCAGTTGATCTTGGTCATTTGTGCAAGCAGCTTTGCCATACACTTGAAGTGGCCACTAATCGAACGATTCAATCTCGTGTGCAAACAGATCAGCCGCTTATTGCGGAAGGAGACGAAGAGAAAATCAAACAGCTTTTGACCATCTTGATTGATAATGCGGTCAAATATAGTACAGAGCCAGTTGATGTGACCTGCGGATGGAGAGGAGAGACGCCGTTTATTTCAGTCATTGACCATGGGATTGGCATAAAAGAAGAGGATCTCCCAAAAATCTTTGACCGCTTTTTCCGTGTAGATGAAGCAAGAAACAGTGAGACCGGCGGAACAGGTCTTGGTCTTTCAATTGCGAAGCAAATTGCAGAAGAGCATGGAGCTGAGCTGAAGGTAGACAGCCGAATCGGCAAAGGGACAACCATGACCATTCTTTTTCCAAAATAAATGGGTCTTTTCTCATCAATTTCTCATTTCCTCCTTATAAAATAGGAAATAGGAAGGAGGCGCTGCATGTCTAGAAAAACGAAAATGGTGCTTGCGCTCGCAGGATGTCTCGTCGTTCTTGCGGCCTTTGCAATGCTCATGATTCAAACCATTGATCAAAAAATATTAAGTGAAGCAGAAATCAAAAAAATGATTGCAAAAGACTACAATGGAAACATTACACAGATTGATTTAATCAATCATAAACAGGACTATACATTGACGCTGGAAAATGCAAATGGCATTTATCAAATCATTGCATCTTCTGCAAGCGGTCAAATGAAAGAGATTAGACAAATAAAGAGCTATCAAAAACCAAATGAAAAAAATGCTGAGCTTCAAGCAGAAGAAGCGGCTGTTAAAAAGGTGAGCGGTACGGTCATTCAAAAGAAAGAAAAGTCCGATCGTTATATCTTTACAATCCAATCAAAAAAAGAATTATATCAAGTCGATGTTGACAAGCAAACGTTTAAAGTGCTTGAAGCAGAAAAGAAAAACCCGACCTCTAAAGAAAAGAAAATGACAAAAATCACGGTCGAAGAAGCCATCCGAATTGCAGTAAAAGAAGTCGGAGGGACAGTGGATGATGCTGATCTTGAAACATTTAGCGGTATGCTCGTATTTGAGGTGGAGCTGGATTTGCCTGACGGGCGGGAGGCAGAGGTGCTTGTAAACGCATATACAGGAGATATTGAAGGAATTACGTACGAAAACTAATCCTTTTCTCATGATTTTCTCATGTTTCTTTCCTTCCTTTATCATCTTGTTTCTTTAAGATAAAGGAGAAATCAAATAGAGGAGGATATGAATATGATGAAAAAAGTACTAGTAGCTACAGCATTAACAGGAACTCTTGTCGCAGGTGG
This sequence comes from Bacillus sp. SIMBA_005, assembly GCF_046535585.1. Taxonomy (NCBI): domain Bacteria; kingdom Bacillati; phylum Bacillota; class Bacilli; order Caryophanales; family Bacillaceae; genus Bacillus; species Bacillus sp. SIMBA_005. Next base: position 59,761 of record NZ_JAWRWI010000001.1, read on the forward strand.
TTTCACACTTCAAGCGCAAAATACAAATCAAACAGCACACGCGGAGCAAGTGGTGCAAAAGAAATCTTCGTTTGTCTCTAAGAAACAAGCAGAAAAAGCTGCCCTAAAAGTGGTGAAAGGGTATGTGGACGATGTGGATCTTGAGCGTAAAAAAGGAAAATGGGTGTATGAGGTTGAGATTAAAAAAGGCGGTTTTGAATATAAAGTATATGTCGATGCCAAAACAGGAAAAGCGCTGAACGATCCAGTCAAAGAAAAGAAACAGAATGTGAAAATTACTAAAAAGCAGGCTGAACAAATTGCTCTTGCAAAAGTAAAAGGAACAGTCACAGATTCTGATTTAGATAAAGAAAATGGTGTGTACTTATATGAAGTCGAAATCACCACACCAAAAGGCGAGGAAGTTGATTTTGAGATTTCCGCTAAAACAGGCAAAATCCTAAAGCAAGAATGGGATGATTAAGCCATCACGAAACCTTACACTTTCATGTGTAAGGTTTTTGCATTGGGACAAACTACGGGAAAGGAGGCGAGAGAATATGAAGAAAAAAGAAGAAGAGCAAACAATGGACCATGCGGAATATGTTCCGCATCCTGACGGAGAAGGATATGCTTTGTTTTTGCATGATTCCTTTCATCTCCTCTCCCAAGAGGATATGAATCAGCCAGAAGAGGAATAAAGACATGAAAGGGCGATGGTCTACTTTGTCTATCGCTCTTTTTTTCAAATGTAAGCGAATACATAAGGAAACTTGGCATCTTGCTTATTGACATCACTGCGCTTTTTCTGTAATCTCAGTGTGTCAACAATATGAGACTTCGTTAGGTGAGGCTCCTGTATGGAGATACGCTGCTGCCCAAAAATGTCCAAAGACGCCAATGGGTCAACAGAAATCATCGACATAAGGTGATTTTTAATGCAGCTGGATTTTTCCTATGCCATACAGTGCTAAAGCTCTACGATTGAAGGAGCAAGTGTTTATTTGTCATGCTTACAAAGCGCCTTCATTCGGTTGAAGGTGTTTTTTTATGGGAAAAGGAGGTGTGGGGATGGATCATCCCGATTCGAGACACATAGAGAATATGTCAAAAGATCAGATTGAGACATCAGATAGAGGAGATCCTGACCCCCGCACATTCTAAGGGATTCGGGTATCTCCTGACTTTGGGGAGGTAACAGCGATGATACAAAATATAACGTACGATGAACTCATTTTACGCATCATTATTTTACTAAGGGATGGAAAACGAAAAGAATTTAAAAACATTATGGAAGAACTTCAGCCATATGATATGGCCTACTTATTTAAAGAACTTCCAGAGAAACACCGCAGCCGCTTCCTCAGCTTTTTACCAGTCGATGACGTGACAGAAATGATGGGTGAGCTGGAGCGGGAATATCAAGAAATCGTTCTTGAAAAAGTAGGGAAAGACAAAGCGACCTTCGTCACAAACAAAATGGATAACGATGATCTAGCCAACTTGTTTGATGAGATGGAGGATGAGCTAAAGGATCAGCTATTATCTAACATGGAAGCAGAGGAATCCAAGGCCGTCCAGCTTCTTATGAATTACCCTGCTGAGACAGCGGGACGGATCATGACCAACCGTTACGTTTGGATTCCTCAGCATTTTACAGTACAGGATGCAGTTGTGAAGCTGAAAAGCTTTGCTGAAATCGCGGAATCAATCAACTATTTATATGTGATTAATGACCAAAAACAGCTTGTAGGCGTTCTCTCATACCGGGATCTCATTTTAGGTGAACCGGATGAAAAGGTACAGGATCTCATGTTTACAAGAGTCATTGCCGTTGGAGCCTTTCAGGATCAGGAGGAAATCGCAAAGCTGATTGAACGATATGATTTCCTTGCGATTCCTGTTGTGGAAGAGAACAATGTCCTAGTCGGAATTGTTACAGTTGATGATATCATTGATGTTGTGATTCAAGAGGCAGGCGAAGACTATGAAAAGTTTGCTGCCTCTGGTAAAGATATCACGTTCGACACACCGGCATTTGTGGCGGCATACCGCCGTCTTCCGTGGCTCATTTTGCTCTTGTTCATTGGGCTGATTTCAGGCAGTATTTTAAATTATTTTGAAGATACCCTTCAGCAAGTTGTTGCTTTAGCGTTCTTTATGCCGATGATTGCCGGAATGACAGGTAATACAGGGACACAGTCTCTTGCCGTCGTCATTAGAGGGCTCTCAAAAGAAGAATTAACGAAAAAAACCATTATGCGCCTTATTTTTAGAGAGCTGAGAACGAGTATTTACATTGGGATTGTTTGTTCCATTATTATTACAGTTGTCGCAATGGTGTGGCAGGGCAATATGATTTTAGGTTTTGTTGTCGGTTCCTCGCTGCTTGCAACACTGATTATTGGGACAATGGCAGGTACGGTCGTGCCGATTATTTTACACAGATTAAATGTGGACCCGGCCATTGCATCTGGGCCGCTGATCACAACATTGAATGATATTTTATCCTTACTGATCTATTTTGGAATTGCAACAGCATTCCTTCATACACTGACGTAGCATGAAGACTGTAAAACGTGACGTTTTACAGTCTTTTTTGAATAAAGATTGCATATAGCGCTTCCATCCTTTACATTTTAAGGAGAAGGTGGGAGAGAAAAATGAAGAAGTTTTTATTCATTTTCATGTGCATTGTTTTGCTAGGTGCATGTTCAAGAGAAGACGAGGGGAAAGACAGAAGACTGGTGGCAGCAGAGCATATGATTGAAGCTATTAGCGAAGGAAATAAACGAAAAATAGAAAATATCTATGTTGAAGGCGCTGTCCCAAGTCCGAATGACATTCTAAAAATGAAAAAAGAATGGGGCATAGAGACACTTTCTTATGATGATTTTCAATTGGAAGAAGCCAGCATTCATGTCTTTCATGCGAATTACGAAGATGAAAAAACAGGGGAGAAAAAGGCACTGGCCATGCGGGTCATAGAAGATCCTGAAAAAGGCGGTGTACGGATTGACTTTGTAGGGATCGTTGAAGGAACTGACGCTTCCTCTCAATGAAAGCTAAAATGATTTTATTGAAAAGGATAGAAGAGCTGAAAGAATGTCGCTCTATCTATCCTCTTTTTTACCATAAATGACCCGATCACATATGAGTTATGCCCAATAATTCCATAAACCGTGAGAGGGCACTAGTCATGTACGAATCGCGACGCCTTATAAACACAGTGGGCACGATTCTATGTGGTTCCGGTAAAGGATGACAGGTAAATCTGCCTTGCATCCGAGATTCAACCATAGATTTTGGTAATACGGTAACCCCTAGCCCGTTTTCAACGCATTTAAGCACGCCCTCTAAAGTGCCATATTCCATTACCTTCATCGGAGCAAAGCCATTGCTCTCTAACCATCGTTGCCAACGCCCCAAATAGATGCAATGCGCAAATGACGAAAGCAATGGTTCATGTAAAATTGATTCTACCTGGAATTCCTCCTCAGAGTAGCTTGTAATGAGAACAAGGGATTCTTCTAATACCGGATATTCAATAATGTCGGGATGAAGAATGGGCCCATCAACCAATGCACCGTCTACCTTGTAGTTGAGAATAGCATGAACCTGATCTACAGTAGGTGCCATATACATGCTTAATTCTACTTGTGAAAATGTCTTGTGATATGCTGCGAAAATGCTGGGCAATCTTGTCGAAGCGGTAGACTCTATAGATCCAATGTGCAAAGTTCCTCGCGGAGTAGAGGAAAGCTTTACGGCCTCTATCGCTTCTTCAAAATTGTAGAGTAATTTGTTTGCATATGGCAGCAGTTCTCGCCCTGCAGGCGTTAAGGATATCTTTTTGTGATATCGATAGAAAAGAGGAACACCTAATTCTTGTTCAAGACGCTGGATTCGTGCAGTGACATTCGACTGCACATAATTTAATTTCTCGGCAGCTTTTGTAATGCTTTGTTCAATAGCGACTGCTTTAAATATCTCCAAAGATGTAATATCCAAAATAATGCTCCTTTTTGCATCACAATTTGTGATGAATGATACACTATTTTTTGATTTTACGTGATCCAATAGAATAAGTAAACTTAATCATACAAGAGGTTGATGCTTATTGTGTCCCTTGGTGTCTGATGATAAGGAGGAGAATTACAAGGTAGGGAGTTTTAGTTTAGAAAAGGTAAAAAAGACGTTTCCAAGTAAATGAGGAGGGAATTTATTGATTTCAAAGGTGAATATCCAAGAGAAATTTTCGCAAATAAATGATTATTGGAATCCTAGAATAAGTGGAGAGTTGAACGACTCATACATGAAAATGGTAAAAATTAAGGGTGAATTCATTTGGCATCATCATGATGACGAGGATGAAATGTTCTTTGTATGGAAAGGAAATCTAGTCATCCGTTTTAGGGATAGAGAAATAGCGCTTCATGAAGGGGAGTTTCTTGTGATTCCAAAAGGAATTGAACATCAGCCATTTGCTGAAGAAGAAGTTCATTTGCTCTTGATTGAACCAAAAACGACGCTAAACACGGGGAATGTGGTCAATGAACGAACTGTTTCGATTCCTGAACGAATGGATGAACGCTAGATCGACTGCACTTAACAATATACTAAACGTTATTTGATAGAGTGTTGGTTCTTAGAATGAAATGTTATTGAACGCCGCCTGAAAAAAGTAAATTTAAACTGATTCCTTGCTTATATAGCTAATTTCACTTAATAGGATTTGGCATTGTGCTCAAATTAAGATAATGTTGAAAGTTTGTTGGAATAAGTAATAAATAAGGGGATAAAGCAGTGAATGAATTTTATAACGCGTTAACATATGTCAATAAAATGTTTTATGAACCTAATCGTCTGTCTTTGAAAGCTGTCCGAGAAGAAGTCCAAAATTCGGATTATGGAGCTTGTGTGTTTCAGCTAAATTCAAAGTCGATTCGATTTAGAGTGGCAAAAATAACGCCTACTAAGATAGGACAGTTTGTTGCTTTTTGGGAAAAGGATGAGGAAAATAAAAACCAGCCTTTTTCATATGAAAAAGCTACGGATTTATTGGTGATCAATACCTTTACTAGTGAAAATGATTTTGGTCAATTCGTTTTTCCAAAAGAAGTTCTTGTAAAACAACATATTCTTAAAACAGATACGACAAAAGGAAAAATGGCCATGAGAGTTTACCCTAGCTGGGATAAGCCTGCTAGCAAACAAGCTATCGAAATGCAGAAATGGCAATTAGAATATTTTGTTGGCATGAACAATACAAATAGTTTGCCAGCACAAGAACTATTAAAGCTATACTCTAACTAAAATAGCTCTAAGCCGTAAATGGAACGGAGACAGCAAAAAAGCTGTCTCTTTTTCATGAAGCCATGACCAAAAAGCCTAAAAGAGTCAGCGATACTTTATTTGTTTATCGATTTTTGTAACGGAAGTGTGCGTTAATTTGCCCTTCCAGCATCTTTTTCTTATATTGTCCGCTTTTTAATGCCTGTTCTTTTTTCTTCATGTCTTTCAAAATCTCCGCTGTTTGCACACCGTCTTCTCGTTTGTTGGCGATATCCATTAATCGTTCTACATCAGAAAAAGAATATTTACGCGTGCCTCTTGTAGAGCGCTGGGGGTAGATGAGTCTGCGTTCCTCATAATATCGGATTTGCCTGACGGATAGCCCTGTTAATTCACTGACAATCCCGATTGAAATGACTTTTTTATCTTTATAAGATACATCTTCCTGCGTCATATACTCACCCCTGCAAGTCTTTTCTTCATATTATACAGAATGACAACGAAAAACACCTATCATTTGTTAGAAAATATAACACAAAAACTCAAGAATGAAAAAATGATGGAAGGAAAGTTCACAACATATGTGAAGTGATTGCTGCGCATGCATATAATAATGATGAGTTGAATGAGAAGGAGGAGCATATGATGGAGCAAACACAGATCATCTGTATGGCAAAAGAAATCATCGCATTAGATATAAAGAGGGATGAATTACTGGAGCGATTCATGCAGGCGGCAGGTCAGAATGCACATGCTCTTCTAAGAGCCGTACAAAATGATTTGTATAAAAGGTCTTCATAAGCACCTGGTCCATATCATATTGATAGGAGGGGATAATCGGTGCGGCGTATCTTAACAGAAGCTTTAGCAAAGGAAAGGCATTATTATACGAAACAGCTCTGTTCATTGGGCGTGTACAGTCCTAGTGCGGCCAAGAACATGACAATTAGTGACTTAAAAAAAGAGTATCACTTCTTTTTCAACAAAACAGAGCGTGATTTGTGAAAATCCCTTGAAGTGTGCGCATGTCACATTAAGGGTTCTTTTTTTGTTTAATATTATAGCAATATTGAATTTTGTAGAAATTTGACGAATGCAGTGTAAGAAAACATAGAGTCTTTACAGATTATGTTAAACCTTGTCGTATCTTGATGGTTTGCTAAAAAACCTTTTTTTCGAGATGGTTATGAAAAATAAGAAGGATTTTAAAAGTTTATATCGAAATCTTATACATAACACGAATGGAGTCACTTATGTGGTTGAAAGGGTTTTCAAAAACGTACTTCTATTTTTTACGAAAGGCTCCAACTGCACCGCAAGAAAGCCTTGAAGTTAAAAAAATATTATAAGAGGTAGATATGTGATGAGACTATCGTTTAATGAAGAAGAAGTAGAACGTGCAATGACACTTTACAAGGTATTTGCAAGAGCATTTAAAAGCGTTTCAGAACACAGCATTAGAGACAGCAAAGAGCATGGATTTAATCCAACTGAATTTGCGGTTCTTGAATTGCTGTATACAAGAGGTGCTCAAAAACTTCAGCAAATCGGCTCAAGACTCCTGCTTGTCAGCGGGAATGTGACGTACGTAATTGACAAATTAGAACGAAATGGTTTTATTGAAAGAGAGCAGGACCCAAAGGATAAACGGTCGGTTTATGCCCATTTAACAGATAAAGGGCGCAGTTATCTTGATAAGATTTACCCGATTCATTCTCTGCGGATTGCGCGTGCCTTCTCAGGCCTCTCGCGAGAAGAACAAGAACAATTGATTAGTCTATTGAAAAAAGCAGGTATTCACAGTCAACATTTATTATTTAGATAGAACGAAAAGGTGCCATGATTGGCACCTTTTTTATGTGTCCAGCTGATGCGCTGGATAGGCAATGAATTTTTCGATATCTTTTGCTGGAAGGGGCTTTGCATAATAAAAGCCTTGCAGGTCGTCACATCCTTGCGCAGATAAAAGCTGCGCCTGCGCAAAGGTTTCAACACCTTCTGCTATGACTTCGAGAGAAAGTTGATGTCCCATCGCGATAATGGCACCTGTAATCTGTTCAGATTTCGAATCATGTAAAATATCTTCAATGAAGGATTTGTCGATTTTCAGTCGATGAATGGGCAAATCCTTTAAATAGCTTAAGGAGCTATGTCCTGTACCAAAATCATCAATACTAATGCGGACGCCCAGGTGTTTCAGTGACGTCAGCACCTGTTTTGATTGCTTAATATTGTCCATTGTCATACTTTCTGTGACTTCAAGCTCGAGCAGTGAGGGTGTCAGATCGTATTTTTTTAATGTCAGCTTAATCAAATCAATTAAGTCTTCAGAATTAAATTGTTTCGCAGATAAATTGACAGCCACAGGAATTTTCAGCCCGTTATCATACCACGTCTTAGCCTGCCTGCACGCGGTATCAATGACCCATCTGCCAATATCAATGATCAGCCCTGATTCCTCTGCCAGCTCAATAAAAGCCTCAGGTGATTTTAACGACCCATCTGGTGCTTTCATTCTTAGAAGAGCTTCTACGCCAGTCATCTGTCTTGTTTTCGCACTGACTTGCGGCTGGTAATGAAGCACAAACTGTTCTCTTTGAATGGCATCCCGTAACTCAAGCTCTCGGTTCAACCTGTCTTCACTTGATCTTTCCATTGATTCGGTGAAAAACTCATAACGGCTTTGCTTATGTTTTTTGGATAAATACATCGCCATATCGGCTTTCCTCATTAATTCCATCCCATCTTTGCCATTCTGAGGTGAGATAGCGATTCCAATGCTGATAGATGTAATGAGCTGATGATTCTGGATGAAAAAAGGACGCTCAAATTGACGAATGATATTTTGAGAAAGCTGTTCAATTTTCTGTGTGTCATGCCCCATGTCAGGAAAGATCATTAAAAATTCATCTCCGCCTAGTCTTGCTATAAAGCCGTTGTCTGGTAAACATTGTGTCAGTCTGTTTGCAGCTGCTTTAAGAAGTAAGTCCCCTATGTTATGACCAAGTGCATCATTAATAATTTTAAAACGATTCAAATCAAGAAACAGAACAGCCGTCGATGTTCCTGTCTCTTCTTGAGCCGAGAGAACATCACTTAAATGGTTGATGGCATGGCGCCGATTAGGAAGCTCAGTTAATGCATCATAATGTGCCATGACATGAATTTCTTTTTCTGCAATCCGCTGCTGCGTTAAATCTTTTAAGACAAGATAAATACTGTCAAGCGTATTGTTGACATGAACAGGTATGTAAGTGACATGATAATAATAAAAGCGATCTGCTGCTTTTAGTTCTGCTTCACGTGTGATGGCTTTTTTTGACTCGTAAATAAATTCTTCCCACATGTCAGTTGGCATGACGTATTGGCTGACATCGTCACCAATCCAAGAATTGCACATTTTCAGGATTTGTTTACCTGAGTCGTTCGCAGAAAGCACCTTTCGATTGACCGATAACACGATAATGCCATCGATATTATGTTTGATGAGCGATTGGAACCGCTGTTCATTTTCCTTTAGCTTATCTGCCTGCTTCATGATTCGGTGATCGATATAGGCACCAAAAATCATCAGTGTTTGGACAATCAGTGTCATAAGGCCGATGAAAATCGACAGACTGAATGGTGATAATTCAAGAGAACCACCCCCAGAAGACTGTCCGTCTGAATGAAAAAACATAGTAGAGGCAGCCATACCGGTATAATGCATCCCAGAAACAGCCCCGCCCATCACGAGTGCACCAGCTATTTTTAACAGATGATCCTCCTGTTTTTTCCCGGATCGATGAAGCCGAAAAAAGAGATGAAGCGAAAAGAAAGACGCTATCGCAGCAATGAAAAACGAAAGAAAAAAGAGGACTGGATCATAGCTGATGGAGACATTGGCCATTGATTCCATTCCAAGATAATGCATACTGCAAATAGCTGAGCCCATGGTGATTGAACTAATGAGCAGCCGTCTTGTGGAGAGCTGCTCTTGAATGCATATTGTGAATGCGATCAAGGACCCGGCAAAAGATGCCAAAATCGATAAAATGAGCAAGGGTGTTTCATATGTGATGCCAGCATGCATGTGAAATGCCATCATGCCGATAAAATGCATCGACCATATCCCCATTCCCATGATCATGGCACCAGCGATCAGCCATACCTTTTTCTTTGCACCGCTTGACTGTGCCACTCGGCTGGCTAAACGAAGAGCTGAGTAGGAGGCGACAGCGGCGACAGCGATTGACAGAAAGACAAGCCATCCATTGTAGCTTCCTGTTAAATGGGTCATGTAAGAAAACCTCCAGTATTTTAAAACAGACGTATACTTAATATATCGGATCGAATGGCTTCTGTGTTCACTTTTCCTTCACTTAAATACCACAATCAACGTTTTCTTCACTTTGTCTTTTATAGTAAAATCAAATTTAATGTAAAAAAACGACGAAAAGTGAATCGTTTCTTCGGTTTTATTCGTTTAATATATGTGCGATTCTAAAAGAGATAGAATCAGTTAAACGATTATGTGTGAAAGGGATTGATAAACATCGAAGATTTTATTATTTCTTTAGCTGATGCCTTTAAGAACTTGTCGTACTTTGGCATCTTCCTTGCATTATGTATTGAATTTGTTCCTGCTGAAGTGGTTCTGCCTCTTGCGGGTTACTGGGTCTCAGAAGGGGACATGGCCTTCATCGGTGTTGTGGCAGCCGGCTCTATTGGCGGCGTGGCTGGCCCTTTGACCTTGTACTGGTTAGGACGTTATGGCGGCAGACCTTTTTTAAATAAATATGGGAAGTACTTTTTTGTTAAACCGGAGTCGCTTGATAAATCGGATGCCTTCTTTGAAAAGCATGGTGGATTCGTCGCATTTAGCGGCCGGTTTATTCCAGGGGTCAGAACGCTTATTTCCATCCCGTGCGGTATTGCCAAGATGAATGTGTGGGTCTTTTGCCTGTACACGTTTTTAGCAATTACGCCTATTACATTTGTATATGTGTATCTTGGATTTGTGCTCGGGGAGAACTGGAAAGAGGTTGGCGCAATGTTAGATCCATATCTTCTGCCGATTGGGATCGGGATTGTGTTGCTTTTCGCGATGTATATATGGATGAAACGTAGAAAAAGAAAAGCAGAAACACCAACTGCCTAATCACTGGACCCGAGGTGAAAGTCACCTGTTGACAATACAGTGTCTATTGATTAAAATATAAGTAATCTAAATATTCTTAAATCCCACCAAAGGGGAGTAGCGTCCGGTTTTTACCGGAAACAAAGTCGTCATTACATGGACTTAAGTTCCATCGGCTTTGTTGGCATGATTCTACATATCACATGTCTAGCAAGACCTTTGCCATTACAGGCAAAGGTCTTTTTTGCATTCATAAGCCTTTGTCTGTTGTGGGACAATAGATAAAAACAAGGAGGAATGATGATGGATGCAGCAATTATTTTAGAGTACGGGTGGGTTCTTCTCGTACTGATTGGATTAGAAGGGATTTTAGCCGCTGATAATGCGCTGGTCATGGCTGTGATGGTGAAGCACCTTCCAGAAAAGCAAAGAAAAAAGGCGCTGTTTTACGGACTTGCGGGTGCGTTTGTTATGCGATTTGGCTCCCTGTTTCTTATTTCGTTTTTAGTGGATGTGTGGCAAGTTCAAGCCATTGGTGCAATTTATCTTCTTTATATTTCCATTCACCATATTTTAAAATCGCACGTATTTAAGAAAAAGGAATCAGACACAAACATGAAGCAAAGCGGCTTCTGGGCAACAGTCGTAAAAGTCGAGCTTGCTGACATCGCCTTTGCTGTCGATTCCATCTTAGCGGCGGTCGCATTAGCCGTAACATTGCCGAAAACAAGTCTTCCGCAAATCGGTGGACTTGATGGCGGTCAATTTATTGTCATTCTTTTAGGTGGTATCATCGGTTTGATCATCATGAGATTTGCAGCGACTGTCTTTGTGAAACTGCTTAAAACAAGACCGAGCCTAGAAACAGCAACCTTTGTCATTGTCGGATGGGTTGGTGTGAAGCTCACGCTTTATACACTGTCACATCCAGCCATTGGTATCGTGTCCTCTCATTTTATTCATTCAACATTATGGAAAGTGATTTTCTGGACAGTGCTTCTCGCAATTGCAGCATTTGGCTGGTTTTTATCAAGTCCATCAAGAAAAGGCGGGCAGCAAAACAAGGAAAAACAAGAGGGGCGCCTAGAAGAGTAGATTTTTTGAAAGAAATATCATTTCATTTTCATAACACATATATTACAAATAAGGGGGAGATACCCCCTTATTTCTTTGCTTTTAGACGAAACATTGTAAAGTAGATGATGATATTCATGTCACAATTGAGTAACAGGAAATGAATTCCTCATTTCTTCCTTTGCGCTTCCCTCATAAATTAGCTATCATAAATGAGTAATATAGGGAGAACTGAGGTGAAACCATTGCTTAGCCTTTTGTTTAAAAAAGGAAAGAAAAAGCAAACATTAGAGCAGTCGGCTATTAGTATTCAACAAGGTGATATCGAGCTGCAAAATGCATTAATAGAGCAATACAAACCATTTGTCGCTAAGACGGTTTCATCCGTTTGTAAACGATATATAGATGAAAAAGATGATGAATTCAGCATAGGCTTAATTGCCTTTAATGAAGCGATAGAAAAATACTCTGCCGAAAAAGGAAACTCACTCCTTGCTTTCGCAGAATTAATTATTAAAAGAAAAGTGATCGACTATATTCGAAAAGAAGCGAGAAATGCGCCAACGGTTCAAATGGACCTGCAAGAAAGTGAAAATGGCGAGTACTCTCAAAGCATGATTGAAGCAGAGCTGTCTACAAACGAATATAGACGTTTAATTGAACAAGAACACAGAAGAGAAGAAATTGAACATTTTAAAGAACGATTAAAAGTATACGGTCTCACGTTTCAAGAGCTGCTTGAACATTCACCAAAGCATGCAGATGCCAGGCAAAATGCCATTAAAGTAGCTCACACACTCGTTGAACACGATGAGCTCCGAACCATTTTATTTCAGAAAAAACAATTGCCAGTCAAACAGCTTGAAAAGCTAGTGGAAGTCAGCCGCAAAACGATTGAGAGAAATAGAAAATATATCATTGCGATGGCGATCATTATGACGGGTGATTATGTGTATTTGAAAGATTACCTTAAAGGGGTGCTTAATTCATGAGAAGAGGCATTATAGTAGAGAAAAACAAAAAATATGTCACGCTGCTGACCCCTGATGGACAATTTCTGCGGACAAAATATGAACAGCAAGATTATGAAATCGGTCAAGAAGTGACATTTCCGAATGAATCACGTCTCGAAAGAAAAAAAGCCGGTTTTTTTGACTTGCTTCGTTTACGTCCATTAAATGCAGGAATCCTATCAATCGCAGCGATTATTGTCGTGATTTTTACTATGATGCCATCGTTCTCAAGTCAAAAAGCATATGCATATATGACGATTGACATTAATCCAAGCTTTGAACTAAAGCTTGATCACAATTATCAAGTGATCGGTGTCACGCCACTGAATAAAGATGCGAAACAAGTACTGGCCAGTATGAAGGGGTTAGAAAAAAACGACATGACCAAAGTCGTGCAGGAAATCATAGATGACTGTGACAAAAAAGGTTACGTGAACCACTCTAAGAGCATTTATATTTCAACGGTTTATGAAAATAAGCAGGACCATACATATAAAACCAACGTCAAAAGTAAAATTAACACCATCTCTGGTGAATATCAAAAGCGCGATTACAAGCTAGAAACTGTAGAAAGTGACCTGGAAACAAGAGAAAAAGCTCAAAAGGCAGGCATTTCAACAGGCACATATATCAGAAATCAAGAAATGCAAGACAAAGAACAAGAAGACATTCAACAGGATGAAGACGCAGCAGAGAGTGATGCTGTCAAAGAAGAAGAGCCTAAAAAAGATGATGAAGATCAAGCAGACAAAGACAAACAAGAAGACGTCAAGACAGACGATAGCGAAGAGTTGAAGCCAGATCAAGAGGCTCCTGAAGCTGAAGGCGAAGAGCAGAAGGATCAAGAGAGGGAAGAGCAAGGATCTATTCAAAAGCCTCACCAAGCAAAACCTGATGATAAAAGCAAAGACAATCAAATAAAGGAAGAAAAGGATCGTTCTATCGATAAAGAACAAAAAAAAAATCACTCAACGGAACCTGATGACAAAAGGAATCCAAATGGCGCATCACGTGGTGGTGCTGAAAAGCACGTAAAAAAAAACGACAGGGATCAGAAACAGCCGTCCGCTGAACGAAAAAAAGAACATGTGAAGAAGCAAGGAAAAGGTGCACCGTCTCCGTATCGTGAGAACCGGTATGAGCACACATATGAGCAATAAAAAAACGCCAGAATAGCTCCGGCGTATTTCACTATGTTTTTATTTAGATTGATTGCCCATTTGTGATTGAGCCTGTTGAACGAGTCTTTTTGTAATTTCGCCGCCAACAGAACCGTTTGCACGTGCGACTGTATCTGAACCGAGAGTCACGCCAAATTCTTGAGCGATCTCGTATTTAAATTGATCTAATGCTTGTTCTACTCCAGGAACAAGAAGTTGATTTCGATTTGCCATGTCCGTATTCCTCCTTTCACCTTATGTTTGTTGCGCCTTCTTATTTTGAAGAAAACGACATGTAATTATGCTGGCAATTGCTGTACAAAAAAACCGAGGTGATGATTCACCTCGGTTCTTTTTTAATCCTGATGCTGCAGTGTATGAAACATCATTTCTTGTGCCGTACTTTGCAAGTGTGAAGTAAAGACAGAAAAAACGGTTGAACTGATAATACCTTTGATCAAACGCCATTGGTGCTGCGTTAATTCAGCAAATTCTTCACGGAGCTTATCTGTCTGTTCCTCTGTGATTTCCCGTAAGTTTGTTTCTTTTAACGGAAAAGGAGTATGATGATAAATAAAATCAAGGACATGCGCATATGCTTCATAAAAACGCAGTGGACTAATAATATCATCAGTTCGATCCGTAATCGTGTTAAATAAGGCAGATAAGATGGTGCGGATGGCATCAAAGTCAAAAACTGATTTTAAATCTCTCACAATTAATAAAATAACGACCTGATCAATTGAGTACTTCTTTCCAAGCTCAGGGTGGCCAATCATATCTTTAATATCACGCTTGATCCAGTTTTGAATCGCTGTCGATTTAAGAGAAGTCAGTTCGCATAGATTTCCTAATTCTACAATTTCATTTGTGGAGAGTCCATGCTCTGATTTTTGTTTCCGCCGTTCAAGCCTCTCAAAAAAAGAAGGGATGATGAGCTCGTCAAGTTCGTGATGTTTGTCTTTTTTTACAGATAAATTTAATAGCTGAAGCGGAGTTAGATCTCCCTCTCCTTTTAGAGAATAAAGAAGACTTGTCATGTCAATTCTCGTTAATTTAAAAGCACCCATTGTTCCACCTCGTTTTGTGTGTCAAAAACGTCATATTTGATCTAATTCAACATCATAATCTCTTTTTGATAAAAATGCAAAATAAACTAAAATCCAGAAAGCGGCGTCACAGTTTATTCACTTTTCAGCTGTGGCATATGTCATAAATATTGAAGTGACGGGGCTTAAGACGTTATGATAAATAGAGGAAATAATCCCTTTTTCCTTGCAATTTGAGACGTTTATTTTTATAATTTTATTAATAAGTTCAAATGAACTTAATATGACAGCGGAGGTTATGTATGGGTAAAAGAATATTTCTGTTTATATTAACGAACATTCTTGTTATCACTACGATTGGTATTGTACTATCGGTTATTAGTGCAGCAACTGGTGTTGGTTCTTATATAGGAGCAGACGGTAGAATTAATTTGGTGGCACTGTTAGTATTCAGTGCAGTTGTTGGTTTTGTTGGCTCGTTCATGTCACTTGCGATGTCTCGCTGGATGGCAAAAATGATGATGGGTGTACGTGTGTTAAACCCTGAAAAGGATTCATTAACATATGATGAGCAGCAGCTTGTTGACCGCGTACACAGATTATCAAGAGCAGCAGGTCTTACTAAAATGCCTGAGGTTGGTATTTATCAATCATCTGAAGTAAATGCTTTTGCGACAGGTCCTTCTAAGAGAAGATCACTTGTTGCGGTTTCCACTGGATTACTTCATGAAATGGATGATGCAGCAGTTGAAGGTGTCATCGCTCACGAAGTGGCTCACGTTGCGAACGGAGACATGGTGACAATGACCCTGCTTCAAGGGATTGTCAACACGTTCGTTGTCTTCCTTTCAAGAATTGCGGCATGGATCGCAAGCCGCTTTGTTTCGCGTGAAGAGCTTGTGCCGATTGTTCATTTTATTGCAGTGATTGTTTTCCAAATCATTTTCTCTGTCCTAGGAAGCCTTGTCGTGTTTGCATATTCTAGACACCGTGAATTTCATGCAGACCGCGGCGGAGCTGACCTTGCTGGTAAAGATAAAATGGTTCATGCGCTTCGCTCGCTTGAGGCGTATACGTCAAGAATCAAAGATGATGATCAAACAGCAGTTGCTACGCTTAAAATCAGTGGTAAACGAAAAGCTTCTCTTTTCTCAACACACCCTGATTTAAACGAAAGAATTAGAAGACTAGAAGCAAAATAAGAGAGACGAAAAGACATTCTGTTACAGGATGTCTTTTCTTTTTTGATGAAAAAGTAAATAAAGCATAAAATATCTTTAAAATCATGTCTCTTTTCATTAAAATGATAAGTATTGAAAAATGAAAGTTAAAAGAAGGAATGACAATGAACCCAATTAAAAAGCTAATTGACCGGCTATCGGCTTTCCAGCTGATTGCCCTTTATTATTTTCTCGCTGTAACCGTCTCATTTATTCTTCTCAGTCTGCCAGTCGCTCATCAAGATGGGGTGAAGTGGACATTTATCGATGCTTTATTTACGGCGGTGAGTGCGGTAAGTGTCACAGGACTCACGGTTGTTGATACTTCGCAAACATTTAGTGTCGCAGGTATGTGGATCCTTGCGTTTGTCCTCCAAATCGGAGGTATTGGCATTATGACGCTCGGTACCTTTGTGTGGATTGTTATGCGAAAAAGGATTGGGATTAAAGAAAGAAAGCTCATTATGGCAGATCAAAACCAGAGCAATTTATCAGGAATTGTGAAATTAATGAAGCAGGTCTTATATTTAATTTTGCTCATTGAGTTTGTAGGCGGTCTGATTTTAAGTATGTATTTTCTCAAATATTACGATGTACAGACAGCATTCTTACATGGCTTCTTCTCAAGTATTAGTGCGACCACCAATGGTGGCTTCGATATTACAGGGAACTCGCTCATCCCATACAAAGATGATTATTTCGTCCAATTTATTACGATGCTGCTGATCATCTTTGGAGCTATTGGCTTTCCTGTGCTCGTGGAAGTAAAGGATTACTTATTTAATCAGGACCGAAAGCACGCATCGTTCTCGTTGTTTACAAAAATCACTACGATTACGTTTGGCGGCTTAGTCATTGTTGGCGCTATTGGAATTTATGCTCTTGAAGCCCGGTTTACGTTTTTAGGGAAGAGCTGGCACGAAGTTTTGTTTTATTCATTGTTCCAATCGACGGCCACAAGAAGTGGGGGACTTTCCACATTAGATATTACTCAATTGACAGAACCAACGCTGTTATTTTTATGTCTGCTTATGTTTATCGGGGCATCTCCAAGCTCTGTCGGGGGCGGAATTCGAACAACCACGTTTGCCCTAAATTTACTCGCACTGTTTCATTTTGCCCGGGGAAATAAGTCCATTAAAATTTTCAAAAGAGAGCTGCATCAAGCAGATATTAACAAATCTCTGATGGTGACGATGATGGCCTTTATATTGGTGTTTGGTGCTACATTCTTATTAACCTTATCTGAGCATAATACGCTTCTTCAAAATTTATTTGAAGTCTGTTCTGCTTTCGGAACAACAGGTTTATCACTAGGGATTACCTCTGAGCTCTCTGTTTTCGGAAAGTGCATCATTATGGTGGTCATGTTTATTGGGCGAATCGGCATTCCAAGCTTCTTATATTTAATTGGCCGAAGAGAAAGCGAAGCGAATTATCATTATCCGAAAGAGCGTGTCATCATCGGCTAAACAGCATTCCGAGCGAATGCTGTTTTTTTATTTCCATTATCTAACTGGCTAAATCACATGGGATGTTCGCAATCTATAGGTAAGAGGTGAACGAGACGTGCTGGATGTGTTATGGAAAGCGATTGTTATGCTGCTAGTTGGTACCTTACTGCTGAGAATAGCAGGGCCTAAATCCATTAGTCAATTAACTGTTCAACAAACAGTGATTATGATTTCAATCGGATCGATTATTATCCAACCCTTTATAGAACACAATTTACTTGAAACCATTTATGCAGCCGCTATCTTTATTGTGGCGCTTGTCATAATGGAGAAGCTGTCGATTCAATCTGATTTCTTTGAAAAATTAGTTTCAGGGAAATCGGTGGTGATTCTACAAGACGGAGAACTGCTTGATCACAAGCTGAAGAAAACGAGGCTTACAAGAGATCAATTTAAAATGCGGTTAAAGCAGCAAGGCATTACAGAGATCAGCAGTCTCAAAAAAGCCACCCTAGAAGCCAATGGACAAATCGGCTATGAGTTAAAGCCAGAGGAAAAGCCTGTGACGGTCAAACAAATGAAGGAACTTCTAGACCAATTAAGAGAAGAACTAAATATGTTAAAAAAGGACTGATTTCAGATGAAAAGAAAAGCAGCGAAAAACGAAGCACTGACAAATAATATGACACCGACAGAGAGCATGACACATGATCAAGGACAAACCCAATTTGATGAACAATCAAGAGACCGTCAGGCAAACCGAAATTCTCATAAAGGGAAACAAGGGGGAGGATCTCGTGACTAAGAAACATGTAAAAAGCAAGGACATGAAAGACCATAAAAAGCCAATGGACCCAGATATCTTAGAAGAAGAATTTGGCAGTGAGCTTGGAGATATCAACAGCAGCAAATGGATTGATACTCTTGTAAAACCTAAGAAAGATGATGAATGCCACAATGGACATATGAATGAAAAATAGAAAAAACGATCCGCTCAGGATCGTTTTTTATTTGCTATAACTGCCTTGTCTGCCGGTGATTGTACGCATGAGACTGGTCATTTTGAGCTCAATCACTGGCTGTGCAACGGTTTTAACAAATGTGCTAGACAGGGTGAAGGTAAGCAGAATGGTCAGCAGCAATAACATGAGCACACTTGCTGCATTCAGGGCCCAGTCATCAAACCAAGTCGTTCTAAGAAGCTTGATAACAAAGCCATGTAATAAATACACATATAACGTTCTTGTGCCCCATTTTGTAAAGAAGAAACGGCGTGTTGGCACTAAAGCAAAGAAGCTGAATGTAGCGCCGAATGCAAGCAGATACCATGCCATTCGTTTTATTGCCGCAATCACTCCCTCATCACCAAGAGAAGCATATGACTGTGATCCAAATAAGAAGGAATAATCAAATTCATAAAAATAGCAAAACAAGAATACAGCCATTAATACAAGGAGTGCTGCCAGCTTTCCTTTGCTTGTACGGATGAATTCAAAATGCTGCTTTTTTAAATAGAAGCCAGCTAAAAACATCGGCAAAAAGACAAACGTACGTGATAAGCTCAGCGTATTGCTAATACTGTCCACGTAACCGACAAGTAACGCAATCGACAAACTGACGATCATCGCCCAGTGAAATGGCAGTTTAGAAAAAGGAATGAGCAGCAAATTCCAAAAGAATAAACTAATTAAAAACCATAAAGACCATTGCGGATCAATTGGATTTAAATTGGCCATGCTTTGATCCTGTAAGAGATAATAGTAAACGGAATAGATCACCTGAAAAATGAAATATGGGATGATCAGCTTAACAGCAACTTTTTTCATAAAACCTGGCTTTCTAAACCCTTTTGCAAAGAAGCCGGAAACCAAAATAAAGGCAGGCATGTGAAAAGTATAAATAAACTTGTATAAATAAAGTATCCAATCATTATCATGAATGAATGATCGTAACAAATGACCAAAAACAACTAGAAAAATCAGAAGAAATTTCGCATTATCAAAATAACTATCTCGTGAAGATGCCATAACATCACCTTTCCTGCTTGATTTTAACCATAAATGTTCTAAGTGCACTGTTCCCGTATTTGCCCCATTTTAAAATACATTTTGGCTCATTTCGCTATTTGATGTGAAATTGTAGAACGGTTGTAAAAGAAGCGTAAGAAAAGAGAATCGCGGTTCAATCCTGTCATCCAAATGAAACAAAAGAGACAGTCTTCGTGTAAAAAGTTATCTTTTTTTATGAGTCGAATGAAGGAACAATGAAAATATTGTAGAAATATTGTAGAGGAATGAGGCTGGAAAAGGAGTGTAAGAGAATGACTGAAACGCTCGATGGTGCAGAAGATATCAGAAAATTAGAAAAAGAGAACGAATATTTGCGAACAGAGTTGATGCAGCAAAAAATGCTGTTAAATAAGACGTTAGATGCCATTTTCATATTTGATCAACACCTCAATATTATCCAAGCCAATGAAGCGACATGCAGGCTTGTACAGACATCGAAAGAAGACCTCCTCAATAAATCCGTTCTAGATTTCCTATACGGCATCCCGAAAGACAAAATTGAATGCTCCCTTGATTTATTTTTTCGTAAAGGAACATTAAGAAGAGAAATTTCCATTCAGCTTGAAAACGGTGAAACAAAATACATTGAATTTGTCGCAGAGCATGATGTCTTGAATCAGCAATATATTGTGGTCATGCGAGATATTTCCTCAAAGAAAATATTAGAACGAGAACGATCCATGAATGAGCAGCTGTTCAAAGATTTGTTTGACCGAGCCATTGACGGCATGGTCATTTTTGATCAGGATGGCTGCATAATCGACGCCAATCACTCTTTTTGTCAGAGCTTTGAACTGCAAAAGACGGATTTAACCGATCGTTATTTAAAAGAATTTGTCGAAGATGAAAATCTTCCAGCCTTGCAGCACCTTTTAACGTCACTGAAAGAAACAGGGAAAGCCAAGGGAGAACTTCCCGTTACCCTTCAATCTGGCCAGTACAAATTATTCGAGCTCACCATCACATCAAATGTGATGAGCGGTTTTTATATGTCCATCATGCGGGATATTACAGAAAAAAGGTTAATGGAAGAGAAGCTGTTAAAAAGTGAGGAACGCTTTAGAGAAATTTTTGAAAATGCAATGGATGCGATCATCATATGGGCGGATGATGGAGAGATTGTGAGAGCCAATGAATCAGCTTGCCGCATTTTTGAATTGCCTATGCATTCACTGATTGGCAAAAAACTCACAGACTTTCTTGTGAAATCTGATCGGAGATATAGACCGACTAGAAGACGATATATTCGGAATCATGAAATAAGGGAAGAACTTTTGTTCAGAATGGCAAATGGTCAGTTTAAAGAGCTCGAGTTTACATCAAAGCATGCGGTATTAGAAGGACAGCACTTAACCATTTTACGTAATGTGAGTGATCGAAAAAGGATGGAGGAGGAGCTGCGCGAAAGTGAGCTCAAATTCCGTAAAGTATTTAATGGATCAATGGACGGCATTGTTCTTTTTGATAACCAATACCACATTATCGAAGTCAATCCATCCGCAAGCGAGCTGCTCGGGTTGAAAGATGATCATTTAACGGAAATGAATCTATTCCATATCCTTGCGCCTTATCAAATTGAACATTTGGCACAGCCTGCCCAGACGATGTCATTAGATGAAATGGACAATGAAGTGCCGTTTGTGCTGAACCATCCAGATCAGCGGATATTGGAATTCTCTTTTAAACGTAACATTATTCATAATATGAATTTAGCGATCTTTAGAGATGTGACAGAGCGGAAGGAATTAGAAGAGCGGGTGAGAAAATCAGATACCCTTCATGTGGTCGGAGAGCTTGCCGCTGGAATTGCGCATGAAATTAGAAACCCGATGACAGCATTAAAAGGCTTTATTCAGCTGTTAAAAGGAAATATAGAAGGGGAGTATTCGCTCTATTTCAATGTCATCACATCAGAGCTGAAAAGAATTGAATCGATCATTACCGAATTTTTGATTTTAGCGAAGCCGCAAGCTATCGTATATGAAGAAAAAAATGTCGTGCAAATTGTGAAAGACACGATGGATCTGCTACACGCACAGGCGAACCTTGGCAACGTTCAAATGCATCTCAATGTAATGGATGAGATTCCGCTCATTTATTGTGAACAAAACCAATTAAAACAAGTCTTTATTAACATTTTAAAAAATGCAATTGAAGTCATGCCGAGAAAAGGAAATGTCTATGTGAGCATTCAGCGGAAGGGCGAAGAGCATATTGTCATTTCATTGCGGGATGAAGGCTGTGGAATGGCAGAGGACAAGCTGAAGCGTTTAGGGGAACCATTTTATACGACAAAAGAAAGAGGAACTGGACTTGGCTTAATGGTTAGTTATAAAATTATTGAAGAGCATCAAGGAACCATTGAGGTAGAAAGTGAGGAAGGGGTAGGAACCGTCTTCCATCTCACGCTGCCACTGAGGCAGAAGAAACAAGAAGGAGAGCATTAACGTGTATTATACCGTCTATCACGCACCAATTGGGGCATTATACATACTAGAAAAAGACGATGCCATCATCGAGGTGATGTTTGATGATGAGCCGTTTTTAGAAAAAAAGCAGGAAGCCAATCTAAAAGAAGAAGAAACGTCTGTATTACAAGAAGCGAAAAAGCAGCTGGATGAATATTTCAAGGGGGAGCGCCAAGTATTCGATCTCCCGCTCAAGCAAAAGGGAACTTCGTTTCAAGAGCAAGTGTGGGAAGCACTTTCGACTATTCCGTATGGTGAATCAAAAAGCTATGCAGACATTGCAGAAGCGATTGGTAACCCAAAGGCAGTGAGAGCGATTGGACAAGCCAACAGACGCAATGCATTACCTATTTTTATTCCCTGTCACAGAGTGATTGGAAAAGACCGTTCTCTAACGGGCTATGCAGGAACGAAGACAGACATGAAAGCGGTTCTGCTTGAATTAGAAGGTATCCCATTTGTTCAAAAATAAATCGATTGACCTGTTCCGAATGTTTTCCAAGCGACATATCCTTTTATTAAGCTAAAAAAGTTGGTTGAGGGAAAAAGGAGGGCGCTAGGGAATGTTTTGGGACAAAAAGAATAAAATGTTTGCCATCACATCACTATGTGTCAAAATGAACGTTTTGACAGAAGAACAGAAAAAAGAAATCTTAGCAAAAACGAATGAAATAAAAAAGCGCGGTGCTCTTAAATAATAAGTACACGGCGCTTTTTTTATGATCAGAGTGAGATGCTTTCATTGAACAGAGCATCAATCTCTTCTGTATAGTTCGACGTGATAATCCCTTTCTCTGTAATAATCCCTGAAATGAGATGGTGAGGAGTGACATCAAAGGCGGGATTGAATACCTGAACATCAGGCGGTGCAATTTGGACGCCGTTAAATTCCTTTACTTCCAGCGGGTCGCGCTCTTCAATTGGAATATCTGCCCCGTCTTTGGTTGAGACATCAAAGGTAGAGAGCGGTGCAGCTATAAAAAACGGAATTTGAAAATGCTTGGCTAAAATAGCAAGATTTAACGTGCCAATCTTATTCGCCGCATCTCCATTACGGGCAATACGATCTGCTCCAACTATAACAGCAGAAATTTGCTTTTCTTTCATCGTATGGGCTGCCATATTATCTGTGATGAGCGTCACATCTACGCCGCCTTGCATGAGCTCCCATGTTGTCAGCCTAGCCCCTTGGAGAACAGGGCGTGTTTCACAGGCATAAATGTGAAGATCGAGATTTTTCTTTTTGGCTAAATAGAATGGAGCAAGGGCTGTTCCGTAACGGCTCGTGGCGATAGAGCCTGCATTGCATATGGTCATAATTCGATCACCCGATTTAAAGAGCTGGAGTGCATTTTGACCGATTTGTCTGCATGTTTCTTCATCTTCAATTTGAATTTGAATGGCTTCATGGACAAGGTCTGTTTTGGCTGCATTGACTGAGGCTGCACGCTCAATGCGCTGCAATAATCGCTCTAATGCCCAGGCTAGATTCACAGCGGTTGGACGAGCACTGTTTAAATATTCTTTTATCTGAATGACTTCTTGTTTAAATACATCAATTTCTTCTGTCTCAATGTCTTGGGCACTGAGCGCCAGTCCAAAAGCTGCTGTGATGCCAATGGCAGGTGCTCCCCGCACTTTTAACGTGACAATGGCATCATACACGTCTTCTTTTGTATATAGATGTTCAAATACGGTTTCTGCCGGTAATTTTTGCTGATTCAAAATGTTAATATGGTTTTCTTCCCATTCGACAGAACGGGGGACTTCAAATTCTTTAGACAAAACCCGTCACTCCTTTACAGATTGCTGGAATAATGCGACGAGGTCAGACGCTGTTTCCACTGCATGATATTGTTTGATGAATGTTTTTCCGAGCGTAAGTGCTGCTTTTTTCTGCTGAATCCGTCTAGATGGTGATGGAATTGCATCGAGATCAGCGGCATGAGCAAGGCCGATCGTTCGGCGGACAAGCTCACAGCCCGCAAAGCCTGTCGCTTCTTTTAAAATACGGTCAAAGGTTGTTTCTAAAAAGCTGTCAGATACACTAAATGCTTCAATGCTGTCTTCTTTCCAAGCTTTTGCGAACACTTCTTTGAAGGTCGCCCATACATTGACGACATGGTCAAAAAGGTGCTGTTGATCATGTTCATTCTCACGAGACAAAGCATTTAGGAACAGGTTAGCGATAAAGTGACCGATATCGAATCCGAAGGGACCATAAAAAGCGAATTCTGGATCAATGATTTTTGTTTCCGTCTCACTTGCAAAAATACTGCCTGTATGAAGATCTCCATGAACTAGTGTTTCGGCAGATGTCAGGAAAATACGCTTCAATTCAGCTGCTTTTGCCTGCACTGCAAGATCTGCCCAGAGCGCTTCGGCAGCTTCTCTTAATTCTTCTTCGAAATCATTTGTGCCGCTATCAAAGAAAGGATCTGTGAAGACGAGCTTTTCGGTAATGTCACAAAGGTCCGGATTCGTAAATTGCTTCACAAATTGTTTTTTGATTTTAGGATTTGTGGCAAAGTCAGAAGTGTAAAATAGTGTTTTTCCTAAAAATTCTCCGACATGATCAGATAAATGCGGATATTGTTTTCCGGCAATTAGCCCTTTTCTGACGATTTCTAGGTGTGATAGATCCTCCATTGCCGTCACAGCAAGAGCTGTATCTGAATAATAGACTGCTGGTACGAGGTGCGGCGTATATTCTGACTGCTTGATCAGGGCAGCACTTTCGATTCTCGCACGGTCTAATGTAAGCGGCCAGCTCTCTCCGACCACCTTGGCGTAAGGCAGAGCCTGCTTGATGATCAACCCTTTTTCTTGTTTATGATCAAAAATATGAAAGACATAATTTAAATTCCCGTCACCGATTTCCGTACATGTCAAATGACTGCTTTCTTGGATCAAGCCAAGTCTAATTGCGAGTGCAACTGCCGAGCTTTCTGTTAATTCTTCATATGATGCCGTAAGTGTAACCAATTGCTTCCCCTCCAAATCATATAAAAAAGCCTCTTTCTCCTGAGAGAAAGAGGCTTGATGTTGTGTATACTCAAAGCCTCTCTTATCTCTCAGCACATACGTCTGATGGAATTAGCACCGTGCCCTATAAGACAATTGTCTTGGCGCTTACTTGCTGCGCCCCACTTCACAGTGGTATTAACGGTCGGTTGCTGTTGGGGTCAAAAGGCCAAATCCCTCGCCCAACTCTCGATAAGAGAAATCAATATGTAATTGTTTCGTGTTTGTTTGCATTTCTTAATTCAAGATATTATCAGAGCTGCGCTTCACATGTCAATCCTTTTTCGAAATTGCTTTACAATTCGTAAAACAATCCATTACAGTGTTTGTATTGCTATGTAACTTGAATAGAAGGTGAAGAAAAATGCAATTCCAGCATTCAGATGTATTGAAACAATTACCGACACAATTTTTTGCATCCCTTGTCCAAAAGGTGCAGAAAAAAGTGCAGGAGGGCGCAGATATGATTAATTTAGGGCAGGGAAATCCTGACCAGCCAACGCCCGCGCACATTGTAAAAGCCATGCAGGAAGCGGTATTAAAACCTGAAAATCATCAATACTCGTCATTCCGCGGAACAGCGAAATTAAAAAAGGCTGCTGCTGCCTTTTATGAAAGAGAATATGGTGTCACGCTTGATCCGATGACGGAAATTGCGATTTTATTTGGCGGGAAAGCGGGACTTGTTGAGCTGCCGCAATGCCTGCTGAATCCGGGTGACACACTTCTTGTTCCAGACCCAGGTTATCCTGATTACTGGTCAGGTGCCGTGCTTGCTGGAGCTCAAATGGTGACGATGCCGCTTCTTGAACAAAATGATTTTTTACCTGACTATGACATGTTGCCTGAGGATGTTAAGGAAAAGGCAAAGTTGATGTATTTAAATTATCCCAACAACCCGACAGGTGCCACGGCAAGCCGTTCATTTTTTGAAGAAACCGTTACATTCGCAAAAGATCACAAGCTCTGTGTTGTCCATGATTTTGCTTATGGCGGTATTGGGTTTGATGGGGAAAAGCCGATCAGCTTTTTGCAAACAGATGGAGCGAAAGAGACGGGGATTGAAATTTATACATTGTCTAAAACGTATAATATGGCCGGCTGGAGAGTAGGGTTTGCAGCAGGAAATCCATCTGTTATTGAAGCGATTGAGCTTTATCAGGATCACCTGTTTGTTTCACTGTTCAAAGCCACTCAAGATGCAGCAGCGGAAGCTTTGTTAAGCGACCAAACGTGTGTACAGGTGCAAAATGAACGATATGAGAATCGGCGAAATGTGTGGATTGCTGCCTGCAAGGAGATTGGCTGGGAGGTCACTGCACCAAAGGGGTCGTTTTTTGCTTGGCTAAAGGTGCCAGAAGGGTATACATCTGAATCTTTTGCTGGCGTATTATTAGAGAAAGCGCATGTGGTTGTGGCACCGGGGAATGGGTTTGGTACTCACGGTGAAGGATACGTGAGAGTAGGACTTTTAACAAATGAGGAGCGGTTAAAAGAAGCCGCTCGGCGAATCGATGCCTTGAATCTGTTTAAAAATAAGCCATTGACAACATGAATAAACGGTGCGATAATTCAGACAATATTTAAGAAAATTGAATATTCTTATCAAGAGTAGGCAGAGGGACTAGCCCAATGAAGCCCGGCAACCGACTTCCATGAAGCACGGTGCTAATTCTTGCAGCAAGCGCTGAGAGATAAGATTCGGATGAATGACACGAAACAACCTCTTTCAGGCGCTGATAAAGCACTTGAAGAGGTTTTTTTATTGACCATATGCATGACGCAATCGAAAGGGGATTCCTAGTGAGTGAATTACTGGCAACATACGTATTAACACATCGAGAGGATGAACAAGTGAACCGAAAAGCGGAGCAGATCGCGATTGGTCTAACAGTTGGATCATGGACGGATTTGCCGCAGCTCAAAAAAAAGCAGCTTCAAAAGCATAAAGGCCGGGTAGAAAAGGTATCAGAAAAATTTGCTCCAGCCGAAAATGGCCTATATCAATCTGAGGTGACCATTGCTTATCCTGAGGCTAACTTTTCAGCAGATATACCGGCCGTTTTGACGACGATCTTTGGAAAGCTTTCACTAGATGGAAAAGTGAAGCTAGTCGACATTCAATTTTCAGATAGATTGAAAAGAAATCTGCCAGGACCGGTATTTGGAATTGATGGCATACGAAAAAAAACAGGCGTGTTTGATCGACCTTTGTTGATGAGTATTTTTAAAGGTGTCATTGGCCGTGATATGGCAGATTTAAAAGAACAGCTCCGTTTACAAGCATTAGGCGGCGTTGACTTTATCAAAGACGATGAAATTTTATTTGAGAGCCCGCTAGCCCCTTTTGAAGAGCGAATCAAAGAAGGAAAAAAGATATTAAAAGAAACATATGAAGAGACAGGGCACCGAACGCTATATGCCGTTAATTTAACAGGCAGAACCTTTGAACTGAGGGATCGAGCAAGAAAGGCTGCTGAGCTTGGAGCGGATGCCCTCTTATTCAATGTCTTTGCCTACGGGCTAGATGTCATGCAAAGCTTAGCTGAGGATCCAGATATTCGATTGCCTATTATGGCCCATCCCGCAGTAAGCGGTGCTTTGACATCATCGCCTGAATATGGATTCTCCCATTCTCTTCTTTTAGGTAAATTAAATCGATATGCTGGCGCTGATTTAAGTCTTTTTCCCTCACCGTATGGGTCGGTCGCACTTCCGAAAAAAGATGCCTTTGGAATCTATGAAGCTTGTGTAAAAGAGGATTCGGTTCAAAAAATGTTCCCAGTCCCGTCAGCAGGGATTCATCCTGGAATGGTTCCAGTATTGATCAAAGATTTTGGACTCGATCATGTGATAAATGCTGGCGGAGGAATTCACGGTCATCCGCGTGGAGCCATTGGCGGAGGAAAAGCATTTCGATCGATCATTGATGCGGTGATACATGGAGAGTCGATCCAAGAGAAGGAAACTTCTTGCCAAGACTTAAAAGCAGCACTTGAACTATGGGGAAGGGTAGCAGAATAAATGAAAAAACCAATTGTATGTTGTGATTTTGATGGAACCATTACGAAAAATGATAATATCATTCGCATCATGAAACACTTCGCACCAAGTGAATGGACGAAGCTGAAGGATGATGTTCTCACAAAGGAGATCACCATTCAAGAAGGCGTCGGGCAGATGTTTCAATTACTGACGAGTGATCAAAAAGAAGCCATTCAATCGTTTATTTTAGAAGATACAGAGATTCGAGAAGGATTCAAGCCATTTGTTGATCATGTAAAAAAGGCTGATATTCCCTTCTATGTGCTAAGCGGCGGGATGGACTTTTTTGTTTATCCCATACTCGAGGGCATTGTGGATAGAGACGATATTTATTGCAATCATGCCTCATTTGGGGAAGAGTATATTCAGATTGAATGGCCGCATGCCTGCGATTCGCAGTGTCAAAATGGCTGCGGCTGCTGCAAGCCGTCAATCATTCGAGAGCTGACCAGTGAGAATGACTTCATTATCATGATTGGGGATTCAGTCACCGATGTGGAGGCGGCAAAGCATGCGGATCTCACATTTGCGCGTGACTACTTGCTAAACGAATGTAAAGAGCTCGGGCTTGTTCATGAAGAGTTTGAAACATTTATTGATCTTAAAGCACAATTTGATCAAATAAAGGAAGTGAAGAAATGGCAGACGCAAAGAACAAGCGCTGGCAGGAGCTAGCTGATGTCAAACGTGAACTGGCACAAAGAGATTGGTTTTACGGAACAAGCGGCAATTTATCAATCAAGGTGTCGGATGATCCAATCACGTTTTTGGTGACGGCAAGCGGCAAAGATAAACGAAAAGAAACAGATGAAGACTTTGTTTTAGTAAATGCAGCAGGTAAGCCTGTTGATCCTGACGAGCCGCTTAGACCATCAGCTGAAACACTGCTTCACACGTACGTGTATGAACGGACGAAAGCAGGCTGCTGTCTGCATGTCCATACAATCGATAATAATGTAATCTCTGAGCTGTATGGGGATAAGGGCGAGGTTCGTTTCAAAGGAAACGAAATCATCAAAGCGCTTGGTTTCTGGGAAGAGGATGCAGAAGTATCATTACCGATTATTGAAAATCCAGCCCATATTCCGCAACTTGCAGCACAATTTGCAAAGCATCTCACTGAAGAGTCGGAATCAGGTGCTGTGCTCATTCGAAATCACGGCATCACAGTCTGGGGAAAAACAGCCTCTGAAGCAAAACGAGTATTAGAGGCGTATGAATTTTTGTTTAGCTACTACTTAAAATTAACGCTTTATCAAAAGCAGCTTGTCACATAAAAAGGAGGAAAAGCACATGGCGACGATTTTGATTCATAATGAAGAGAACACATTACTTGAAAGCGAGCAAGAGGTGGCAGCCTATTTAGAAAATCAAGGGGTCATTTATGAACATTGGGATATTGCAAAGCTGCCAAACCGATTAGCAGAAAAGTATGATTTAACAGATGAGGAAAAGGAAGAGATTTTGACTGTTTTCCAAAAGGAAATCGAGAGTATATCTGAAAAACGAGGATACAAAGCGCAGGATGTGATTTCATTATCTGATGCCACACCAAACCTAGATGACTTGCTCCAAAATTTTCAGCGTGAGCATCACCATACAGATGACGAAGTACGCTTTATCGTAAGCGGTCATGGAATCTTTGCCATTCAGGGGAAGGATGGCGTCTTTTTTGATGTGAGACTGAATCCTGGTGATTTAATTTCTGTTCCGCCGCATATTCGTCACTACTTTACACTTCAAGAGGATCGAAAAGTGGTCGCAGTTCGCATATTTGTCACAACTGAGGGCTGGGTGCCAATTTACGAGGAAGAAACGGTTTAATGACAGGAGCTGATCATTCCGCATGAGGCGGAAGATCAGCTTTTTTTTAGGAAAATAGGTATAAAATGAGAAAGAAAATAGTTGATTTTGAGCTTCTGCATAGGATAAAATTCTGTTTAATCCATGTGTCAGTCCTGCCCAAATTTGAAGTTTACCCCCAAATAAGATTGGGTAAGAGGTCTTTAGGCTGTAAAAAATTAAATAAAATAAGCATATTTAATTTAATTTACAAATAAAGTATAATTTTGGTGTCGGATCATTTTGAGCACAGACAGTCGAATTTATTGCGGGAGCTGAGATCATGAATAGTTATGTAAGAAAAGAACAATTGCTAATGTCAATTGATGAGAAGAGAAAACAGATGGTAGAAGCTGCTCAAGCAGAAGGCTACACTGGTGAGACGACAATTAAATATAGTCAAGAACTGGACAACCTGATGAATGAGTATCAGTATCTTCTTTTTCATGAGAAACAATCTGTTGCAACCTTTCATGATCTTGTCTCTCAAATGAGCCTTCTATCTGTGAACCGTCCCTCTTATTGACATGAAAAAACCGGTCTTGCCTAAGCAAAACCGGCTGAATGTTTCAGCTATGCTGAGTGAGCAGAAGGAAGCATGATCATGACGGTTGTTCCTTTATTCACTTCGCTCTCGATATCAATTGTTCCGCCATACATCGAAATGATTCGTTTACACACGACTAGTCCAAGACCTGTCCCTTTTTCCTTCGACGTAATAAAAGGGAGGAAGATATGTTTTAACATTTCTTCTGGTATGCCCTCGCCTGTATCTTTCACTTTAATAATGACATGTTCT
This sequence comes from Bacillus sp. SIMBA_005, assembly GCF_046535585.1. Classification (NCBI taxonomy): domain Bacteria; kingdom Bacillati; phylum Bacillota; class Bacilli; order Caryophanales; family Bacillaceae; genus Bacillus; species Bacillus sp. SIMBA_005. Next base: position 90,371 of record NZ_JAWRWI010000001.1, read on the forward strand.
TTTTCAGCCTCAATCAAAATCTTCAAATGACCGCCATTTGGCATCGCTTCTAACGAGTTCTTCGCTACATTTAATACGACTTGTTTAATGTGATCCTTTGTGCAATATACCCCAACATCTTGAATCGTATTAATTTGCAAATCAACCTCAACATTATAAAGGTTCGCCTCAGAGAAAACGATCGGCATGATCTCACTTACAATTTCTTTTACAGAGTTATTCTGCCATTTTTCTGCCGTTGGTTTCCCTAATACAAGAAACTCACTGACGATTTGGTTGATTCGTTTAATTTCTTCTTCAATGACAGAAAAATAGAGCTGATCTTCTTCAGAGTGATACTTCTTTTGCAAAAGCTGTATAAATCCACTAATCCCTGTTAATGGGTTGCGAATTTCGTGTGCCGTACTTGCTGCGAGGGTCCCGATTAATTCAAGCTTTTGCGCTTCATTTTGGTGACGCTCCTGCTGGGTTTGCCGCCTTAAAATGATATATTGAACAAGTGTGAATAAAATATTTAATAAAATAAAAGCACTGGATAAGGGGATCAGCATAACAGACAGCACTTCACCTGTAGAAGCACGCTGCGGATAGACCTCCAGCTTCCAGCTGTTTTCATCTAAATATGTAGACACGGTACTGCCATTTTCTGATGCTGGCTGTGGACCACTTGTAAACACGACATGTCCATTTTGATTCAGCATCTTAAAATGAAGATCAGGGTTCAATACATTCATAATATTTCTTAAATAATCAATTTGAATGGCGGCGACTAGCACATTGGTGACTTCTTCGTTTTCATCCAGCACAGGCACACAAATGGAAAGAATCCGCTGTTTTGTAATTCGGCTCACATAATTATCTGTGATCACCGTCTGCTTGGTCACTTGAATGCGCTTAAAGTAATCTCTGAATGATAGGTTGATTTTTTCCTTTAACGGTGTGGTGCTTACTGTTACATTTCCTTTTTTGTCTAGGAGATACAGACCCGAAAAACGAGGTTCTTGTTTATAGATTTTCTCTAGGATGTTTTGTACCTTTTTCGTCTCGAGAGGCTGGTCAAATCCCATGGCAAGTGAAGTTAATCTCGCTTCTGTTTCACTAATTAAATAATTCATTTGGTTTTTGTGAATATTTAACATAAGTGTAGCAGTTTGTTTGTTTTTTAAGTCGATTTTTTCCGTTTCTTTTTCGTAGATAAAATAACTAATGATTAGGGTTGGAATCATGACCAAAATAAGGTACAGCCTGATCTTCTTCCAAAACCCTTTCAATATACTCATCATTCATCGCTCCAACGTATTACCTAATAGACTTATTATAGCATTGAACCTATCTTTATTACGATGACTTGTGTGATTTTTAAAAAATTAGGTGATTCGTTCTGGTCTCATTTTCATGCTAAAGATAGATCAAGATGTTGACATTTTACTTATTGTTTATTAATGTCACATTAGTGGGTTGCATTTCATAAAGGATGATAAAAAAATGGAAAATCATAATGTTGAAAAATCTTTGAAATTATTTATTGTATTATCACGTGCCTATCGCTCAATTAATCATCACATGAACAAACATATTGTGAAGCACGGGCTGAATCCGACTGAATTTGCAGTATTAGAATTACTGTATCATAAAGGGGATCAGCCGCTTCAGCAAATCGGTGATAAGATTTTACTTGCAAGCGGCAGCATCACGTATGTGGTCGATAAATTGGAGAAGAAAGAACTCCTCAGTCGTAAGGCCTGTGCAGAAGACCGGAGGGTCACATTTGCACATATTACCGAGCAGGGACGAGCTTTGCTTGATGATATCTTCCCAGATCATGCGAAAGAAATTCATGAGATGATCAGTGTCCTGAGCGAAGAAGAGAAGGATGCCTGCATTGACATGCTTAAACATGTGGGACTGCGTGCAAAACATTTATATGATCATAAAGAATAAATAAAAAAGGAAGCCGAGGGCTTCCTTTTTTATTTTGCTTTTTTCTCGATCGGTAAAATAAGTACTTCTACGCGCCGGTTTTTACTTCTGCCTTCTGCTGTATCATTTGAAGCGATGGGCTTAAATTCACCGAAACCTTTTGTACTAAAGTTCTCTTGGTTTAAATTGCTGTTCTCAAGAAGAATACTCAAAAAGTTTACAGCACGTATGGCACTTAAATACCAGTTGGATTCAAAATCTGAATTTCTGATCGGTACATTATCAGTATGTCCGCTAATGACGATGTCACGAGCGGGGTTAATGACGAGTAGTTTTGAGATTTCCTTTGCCAAAGGGACATCTTGAGGACGAATAACCGCCCGGCCAGAATCAAAGAAGATACTGTCTTCTATCGTAATGAGCAAACCTTCGTCCGTGAGCTTTGTTTCGAGCTTAGCTCCAAGTTTCTTATTGGCAATGAAGGAATCCACTTGCTTTTTGACCTTTGTGAGAACGGCATGATCTCGAGCTTTTGCTTTCGCTTCTTCATCTTCTTCTTCAGCTGCTTTTTTGGTCTGGTTGCTATTTTCAGTTTCTTCAGTACTTTGCATGCTGGTTTGATCCATGACACCAGTACCGCCCGTAAAGACGACATTAAAAGACTTGGCCATCTGTTCATACTTTGCCGCATCAATCGAACTAGATGCAAAAAGCACAATGAAGAGAGCGAGCAGAAGCGTCAGAAGATCGGCATAAGGGATCAGCCAAGATTCATCTACATGGTCATCGTGATCATGTTTTTTACGTTTCCTAGCCATTTTGTTTTTCTCCTTCTTCAATGACAAGATTTGCACGTTCTTTCGCTGGTAAGTACATGAGAAGTTTTTGTTCAATCACTTTTGGAGATTGACCTTCAAGAACAGAAAGAATTCCTTCGATCATAATCAGACGAAGTTTTACTTCTTCCTTTGATTTACGCTTTAGCTTGTTGGCAAATGGATGCCATAACACATACCCAGTAAAAATCCCAAGAAGTGTGGCAACGAAGGCTGCACTGATTGCATGTCCAAGTGCTTCAATATCTCCCATGTTGGCAAGTGCAGCAATAAGTCCGACAACGGCGCCAAGTACACCAAGCGTCGGAGCGTATGTACCGGCTTGTGTAAAGATTAATGCACCTGACTGATGTCTTTCTGACATGGCGTCAACTTCTTCTGTTAAGACGTCGCGAATAAATTCTGCACTTTGACCGTCAACCGCCATGCTTAAGCCGTTCTTAAGAAAATCGTCATCTACTTCCTCAATGCTAGCTTCTAATGCCAAAAGACCTTCACGACGCGCAATTTGTGCCCAGTTTGAAAAAAGAGGGATCATTTCTTGAATCGTTGGAAGCTTGTTGTCTTTGAAAATTTTGCCGAACAATTTTGGTGTTTTCTTAATTTCACTAGATGGGAATGCGATGACAACAGCTGCAATCGTCCCAACCACAATGATCAATATAGCCGCTGGGTTGATAAGAGCGGTTAGACTTACACCTTTCAAAACCATACCGACACTCAGTGCAATAAATGCTAAAATAATACCAATTAACGATGTTTTATCCATTATCTCACCAAATCCTTTAACTATCTTTTTCTATAGTTAATATCGGTGTCTTCTAGAAGGGTTTTAGTCTGAATATCAAATTAAGGCAGTTTCTGTGAAGAAATTTTGACGAAAGCGCTTTCTATTACCTTGAAAAAGAAACTCCCTCTGATATAAAGGGAGTTTCTTTTTTAATTTCTTTGAGCAGTTTCAATTAAAAGCAGCTCTTTTAATTTTTCCTCATACATGATTTTGACAAGATCATAGCTGCAATTCATCATGTGATCCACCTCTTTTTCTTTTATCTTAAAGGAAAAGAGGCGGGGGAGCGTCGGCGTGCGGATGGAACTTAGACACCGCAACATGATGGAGCTGTAGATCCTTCTTAAGATGTACTTATCCTTTTTTTACGACAATTTCGTTATCTTCAACTTCTACAGTAAATCCTGAAAGCTGTTCTTCTTCAAGCAATATTTCCGTCATTTGATCTTCAACGTGCTCTTGAATGGTTCTTCGCAGTGGACGAGCACCAAATGCAGGATGGTATCCAAGTTCTGCAATTTTTTCTTTCGCTTCATTTGTCACATGGACTGTTAAATTTTGCTCTTTTAATTGTTCTGACAGCTCATTGAGCAGAAGGTCCACAATCTTCACTAAATCATCTCGATCTAATGAGTCAAACTGAATGATGCTGTCAAAACGGTTCAAGAATTCTGGCTTGAAATAAGTGCTGAGTGAATCAATGAGTGATTGCTCCTCAATTGCTTCTTCCTGATCAGACTGGAAGCCGACTTTGACCGTTTTATCTGTGCTGCCTGCGTTACTTGTCATGATGATGACCGTATCTTTAAAGCTGACGGTTCTGCCTTGGCTGTCTGTTAACCGGCCATCTTCCATGATTTGCAGGAACATGTGCTGCACATCAGGGTGTGCTTTTTCGATTTCATCCAGCAAAATGATGCTGTATGGTTTTCTGCGCACTTTTTCCGTTAGTTGACCCGCTTCATCATGTCCAACATAACCAGGAGGAGAACCGATGAGCTTAGATACTGAGTGTTTCTCCATGTACTCACTCATATCTAAACGGATAATCGCATCTCTTGAACCAAATAATTCTTCAGCTAGCGTTTTTGACAATTCGGTTTTTCCGACACCTGTTGGCCCAACGAATAGGAAGGAGCCAGTTGGTCTATGTTTCGATTTTAAGCCGGCTCTGCTTCTTTTCACAGCTTTCGCTACTTTTTCAACCGCATGTTCCTGGCCGATCACTCGTGCTTTTAAGCGGACGTCAATTTCTTTCATTTTGGTTTGTTCGTCTGCTTGCAGTTTGCCGACAGGGATGCCTGTTTTTTGTTCGACAATGGCCTGAATGTCTTCTGCTGTGACGACATGTTCTTTGTCATTTGTTTTCTTTTGAAGTCTAGCTTCAATGGCTTCTTCTTCATCTCGAAGCTTCGCTGCTTTTTCGTACTGTTCTTCTTTTAAAGCGGCTTGTTTTTCAGCAGCAATTTCTCTCAGACGATTTGTTAGTTCATCTTCACTTGCGGCATCAATGGAGAGGTTCGCTTTTGAACCTGCTTCATCCATTAAATCAATCGCTTTATCCGGCAAATGACGGTCCTGGATATATCGTGAAGATAATTGAACACATGCTTGAATGGCTTCGTCTGAATAGGTGATGCCATGGTAGCTTTCGTACTTATCTTGAATGCCTTTTAAAATTTCAATCGCTTCATCTTGTGTTGGCTCATCTACAATAACGGGCTGAAAGCGTCGTTCAAGTGCGGCATCTTTTTCAATTTGACGATATTCTTTTAATGTTGTCGCACCTACTAGCTGGAGCTCGCCTCGTGCAAGGGCTGGTTTTAAGATGTTTCCAGCATCCATTGACCCTTCGGCAGATCCTGCGCCAACAAGAAGATGGATTTCATCTACAAATAAGATAATATTTTTACGGCTTTGCAGTTCTTTGATTAACTGCTTCATTCTTTCCTCAAATTGACCACGTATCCCTGTATTCGCTACAAGGGAGGAGACATCTAATAAATAGATTTGTTTGTTCTTTAATTTATTTGGTACATCGCCACTTGCAATTTTCAGTGCAAGTCCTTCAGCGATCGCTGTTTTCCCAACACCTGGTTCACCAATGAGGACAGGATTATTTTTATTTCTTCTATTTAAAATCTCAATGACTCTTGCGACTTCTTCATCACGGCCGATGACTGGATCAATTAAACCAGCATTTGCGCCATCTGTTAAATTGCGGCCAAGTTCATCGAGTAAGCCTTTTTGTTTTGGCTGCTCTACGTTTTGCGTATGTCCTGCTTGCTCAGAGAAGAATGAGCTTCCTCCGAACAATTGAGGTCCCATTTTCATTTTTGATTGCTCCATCAAAGAGGTGTAGCAGTCTTCACATAAAACCATTTGGCTCCGGGATGAATTCACTTGCATATTCAGGCGAATAGTTGCTTCATTCACTTGACAATGTTGACAACGCATTTGCCATGACCTCCTTATGATAAAAGTTTGACTTTATTTGACCAATGAATGTTAAAGAAAATGGTCAGTTGTTTGACCATCTTTGACTATAGTATACTCTGACCTATTTTGACTTTCAACTGTTTTGCTCAAAGGCGGGTAAAATCCTTTTTTTGCATTTAATCATGGTTTGTCCTTCTTTTCAAGGAACTTGTCTCATAGGATAAAAAAAGACAATCGAAAGTGATGGGTGCGGAGGGGTCACATGAAACGTTCAAATGAATCCGCTTTTCAGCTTGCCTTTGTATATGTAGGAACAGTGGTTGGAGCTGGGTTTGCGACAGGGAAAGAAATCGTAGAATTTTTTGTTCGTTTTGGCTGGATTGGACTATTCGGAATCTTGATTAGCGGCGCTATTTTTACTGGACTTGGAGCAAAAATGATGCTCATTTCTAAACGAATTGAAGCAGAGTCATATCAAGATATGAACCGTTTTCTATTTGGCGCAGCTGCCAGTCGATATATTAATGTTGTCATGTTTTTTATTTTACTAGGCGTCACTTCAGTGATGATTTCTGGCGCAGGTGCTATATTTGAAGAGCAGCTTGGCATATCGAAGGAATATGGGATTTTTTTAACGATCATTCTGAGCGTTATTGTGCTTTTGAAAGGCTCAAAAGGATTATTTGGTGTCAATGTTCTCGTCGTCCCAATGCTTATTTTCTTTTCATTGATTGTGTTTCTTGATTCATTCGTTTTTAGCAGTAGTGAAAGTTATGTTCTTGCACTGCAAATGGGTGAGGGAGAGTGGATTTTATCAGCTATCTCATATGGTGCTTTTAATTTGGCACTTTCTCAAGCGGTATTAGTGCCTGTCGCAAATGAAATGACCTCTGAAGCGGTGATCAAAAAGGGAGCTGTGATTGGGGGCGTCATGCTGACAATTATTTTATTTGTATGCTTTTTATCTCTTTCTTCATTAGATATGCTGGAGGCGTTTGATATTCCAATGGCTCAGGTCGTGTATCAAGTAGCAAATTCCATTCATCTCATTTATTTATTTGTGATCTTCGGAGAAGTCTTTACATCCGTCATAGGGAATTTATATGGGCTGGAGAGACAAGTGAGGGCGTATATACGAATGAACAGTGTCTTGACGATATCCCTTATTCTCTTATGCTGCTATGTGATTAGTAAAATTGGTTACGGCACATTGATATCAACGGTTTATCCTATTTTTGGCTATGTGAGCATCTTTTTTATCCTCTTTCTTTTTCTAAAGAAAGTGCCTGCATCATTTGATAAGTAAAGAAGGGATAGCCTGCATGAAAAATATATGGTACACTATCTTCTGTGAAAATTGAACAAAAATCCGTTTAAACGGGAGAGGTTCTAGCAAAACCCTCTATAAAAAACTAAGGACTTGCCGTATCCTTGGATGTGGCATTTTTTATTTTTTATGGCTGGGACACCTCATACACATGTAAAGGTGTCTTTTCTTTTGAGAAAAACAGGGGTTTTCAAGAGCCTTTCAGATGCAGTTTTGTACGAGGGTATAGATCTGCAAAAGGAGGAGAACAGAAATTGAAAAATGAAAAAGCAGTCGTTGTCTTTAGCGGGGGACAAGACAGTACGACATGTTTATTATGGGCACTTCAACAATTCGAAGAGGTAGAAACCGTGACCTTTCATTATAATCAGCGTCATCAAGAAGAAATTGATGTCGCTAAAAGAATTGCTGACAAGTTAGGTGTGAAGAACCATCTATTAGATATGTCTCTTTTGAATCAGCTGGCACCAAATGCCTTAACAAGAGATGACATTGATATTGAAGAAAAAGAAGGAGAGCTGCCTTCCACATTTGTACCAGGAAGAAACTTAGTGTTCCTATCCTTTGCTTCTATTCTTGCGTATCAAATCGGAGCAAGACATATTATCACAGGTGTATGCGAAACAGACTTTAGCGGCTATCCAGATTGCCGTGACGAGTTTGTCAAGTCTTGTAATGTCACAGTGAATTTGGCGATGGAAAAACCATTTGTCATCCATACACCGCTCATGTGGCTTAATAAAGCAGAAACATGGAAGCTAGCAGACGAGCTGAGTGCGTTAGATTTTGTGAAAAATGAAACGCTCACTTGCTATAATGGCATCATTTCTGATGGCTGCGGGGAATGCCCTGCGTGTAAGCTTCGGAAAAATGGCTATGAGACGTATATGGAAATGAAGGAGGCAAAATAAATGCTTTCTCAGATCTATCCACAAACGAATCATCCATACTCATTTGAATTGAACAAAGATATGCATATATCAGCTGCCCATTTTATCCCGAGAGAAGATGCAGGTGCTTGCAGCCGTGTACATGGTCATACGTACACCATCAATATAACCATTGCTGGAGATGACCTAGATGAATCGGGCTTCCTTGTCAATTTTAGTACATTGAAAAAACTTATTCATGGTAAATATGATCACACGCTGCTCAATGATCATGAGGAATTCTCCTCAACCGATCCATACGCGATGCCTACTACAGAGGTTGTGGCAAAGACAGTCCATGACAAAGTCGCAGCATATTTATCGACTTTAGCAAATGAACCAGTATGTGTTCAGGTCTTTGTGAGGGAGACACCAACAAGCTACTGCATTTACCGGCCGAAACGAGTTGAACACAATGGCTAAGGCAATTCCTGTATTAGAAATCTTTGGTCCGACCATTCAAGGAGAAGGGATGGTGATTGGACAAAAAACCATGTTTGTCAGAACGGCTGGCTGTGACTACTCTTGCAGCTGGTGTGATTCCGCCTTTACTTGGGATGGATCAGCAAAGCATGACATTCAGTGGCTTCACGCAGAAGACATTGTCAAAGAATTAAAAAGAATAGGTGGACAGGCTTTTTCTCATGTCACCATTTCAGGGGGAAACCCTGCGCTTTTAAAACAAATGGAGTCACTCATTGATTTGCTTCACGAAGAAGGAATTGAAACAGCGCTTGAAACACAAGGGACAATGTATCAGGACTGGTTTTTGAAAATTGATGATTTAACGATTTCTCCGAAGCCGCCAAGCTCAAATATGAAAACAGATTTCGCGAAACTCACACGTATCATAGATGAGCTGAAAAACGGAAATAGATTAGAGCATGCAAGCCTGAAGGTCGTGATTTTTGACGATCATGATCTAGCCTATGCAAAGGATGTTCATGCAAAATATCCAGAGCTTCCTTTTTATTTGCAGGTAGGAAATGATGACACGACAACAGGTGATGATGCGTACTTATTGACGCATTTATTAAAGAAATATGAAGCGCTTGTTGATCAAGTTGCGCAAGACCCAGACTTAAATCGCGTAAGAGTGCTGCCGCAGCTGCACACATTATTGTGGGGAAATAAACGAGGCGTATAGAAAGGAAGAGAAGACATGACGACAAGAAAACCAGAAGAATTAGAAGGTGTCACTTTACTAGGAAATCAAGGCACCAATTATTTGTTTGATTATGCACCACAAGTGCTTGAAACATTTCCGAATAAACATACAAATAGAGATTATTTTGTGAAATTCAACTGCCCAGAATTCACGTCACTTTGTCCGCAAACAGGTCAGCCGGATTTTGCGACAGTTTATATCAGCTATATCCCAAATGACATCATGGTCGAAAGTAAATCATTAAAATTGTATTTGTTCAGCTTCCGTAACCATGGTGATTTCCATGAGGATTGTATGAATATTATTATGAATGATCTTATTGAATTGATGGACCCAAGATACATTGAAGTATGGGGCAAATTTACACCAAGAGGCGGTATTTCAATTGACCCGTACACGAACTACGGAAAACCTGGTACCAAATATGAAGAAATGGCATCGTATCGTATGATGAACCATGATATGTATCCAGAAACGATTGATAATCGCTAATAAAGGAAAAGACATGCCTAATGACATGTCTTTTTTTATGGGTTTGAAAGGGATGATTCAGACTGAAGTGATAAAAAAAGAGAAGAGTCATGTCGCTCTCCTCATACAAATGGGAATAGAACTTGCTAGGACGGCTGGGGGCTACCAGCTCGTAAAATTATTATACATGACAGAACGTATGTTTGTAAAGAGGAATTGTGTTTTTTGCTTATCTTATTTGCTTTAAGATAAAATAGAGGCAATGAACGACTAATGGAGGCGTTTGAGTTGGTAAACAAAGAAGAAAAGACAGAGAAGCTGCTGAGTGAGATAAAAGAAGAACTTCAAATGCTTGAACATCAAAACAAAGAACGATATAAATGGAGTGCCTCTACATTGCTTGGAGTGATTGCACTTTTGATTGATAAAGGCGTTATCACCCCCGAGGAAGTGGACATGTACAAAACGAAAGCAGAAATGCAAACCTTTCATACGCAAAAAGACTGACACTTCTTCATATGGTGTCAGTCTTTTTCATATGTGATTGTCAAAGAGAGCTAAACTGTCAGAAAGCAGCTTTGCTTCGTATTTACGTATGTATCGATAATCTGAATTGAGGATTGCAAATTAATGTACGGAGTCTTTGATGATTTTATAGTTTTTATGATTAACGACTGTTAGTGAATCCAGTTCTAAATCTCTATAGTTGTCCATGATGGTGACATCCACAATGACAGAGTTTTCATTCACTTTTTCAACTACACCTGTTAAACCATTTCTAAATTCGATCACATTTCCAATTTTTGCAATCTTCAACCGATCCCTCTCCTTTAAAAACAGATTTCATTCCCTATTAAAAAGTATTTTGCAATATTTTCATACCAATGTAAAGGATAAAGACGTTTTTGTTTTGTTTTCGTTGTATGCTTTCCTAACGGATGGTATATTTAATATTTGATAATGGCTGTAAAGGAGAGGTTTTTTTGACGGAAGAACAAATCCTCACAATACTTGAATCGTTACGAAATGGGACAGAAAAGCAAGTAACCATCAAGAAAGATGATTTCTTAACGTTTCGTTCGATCTTGGTAAATCAAGATGATTTTAAGCATTTTCGCGGGATTGCGAAACATGGTGGAGATGTTATTTTTGAATATCTTACAGAAGCAAGAAGCTAAAGCTTTTTCTCATGAATGAGAGAAAGCTTTTTTATTTTAGTTCTTTTGTCACACTTCAAACGAGCTTGATACATCTGAAAAGAAAATGTAATAACCCATAATCAGGAGCATAAGGATGATTATAGGCGGAAAAGGGACCTTTTTAAGCGCTAACAATTCCAGTTGATACGTAAATCAACTAGGACATGCCAATTAATGACGGAATTTGGACAGGCATGCAAATCTTTGTGCGTGAAAATAGAAGGAGGTCTTGTTAGAGTGGACAAGTATCTTACCGCCTACTTTAATTAAAGGAGGAATGAGGCGAATGATGAAAATTCATACCGCTCTTTTTGTCATCCTTATGCTGATTGCAGCCATGAAGATGGACAACATACAAGAGCAGCAAGGGACATTAAGTCACGAACTTTCACAAGCACCTGTTAAGCATGAGCTTTCATATATAGATCGAGATGATCACGATCAAGTCATCCCAGCATTTTCAGAGGAAAAGCGTCAGCCGAAAGTCAAAATGCTAAGTACGTCTACAGAAGAGAAGTCTTCAAAACCGAAGCAAAAGAAAAGAGTAAAATCAGAAACAACGAATGAGGAAAGCGCCAAACGCTATTCTAATGAAGAAATGGAACTGCTCTCACGATTGGTGCATGCTGAAGCAAAAGGTGAATCTTACGCAGGTAAAAAAGCTGTGGCAAGCGTCGTCTTAAACAGGGTGGAGCATCGCTCTTTTCCTAACAGTGTCAAAGGTGTTATTTATCAGCGAAATGCTTTCCAGCCAGTATCAAATGGAAGTATTCATGATAAAGCAGATCAAGATTCTGTTAAAGCTGTGAAGCAAGTAGTGAAAGAACATGACAGAACAACAAAGGCCATTTATTTTTATAATCCCAAAACGGCAACAGATAACTGGATTCGTTCTCGCAAAATTGTAGAACGTATCGGTCGTCACGTATTTGCTGTATAAAGAATTGAAGCGATCAATCAGATCGCTCCAGCGTGTAGACAAACCCTCGCATTCTTTGTCAGGACTGTGCTCCTGTGCTCGTCCTTCCTAGACTGCAAAGGTTTTCTATCACGCTGAAAGGAAGACAAAGAACTAAAATAAAAACATTTTTAGCCCTTTGTCAATGTTCTAAAGCGATCAATCAGATCGCTCTTTTTTTTGTCTTCATTTATCAAAATATTTTCAGGACTTGTCTCATAGAATGTGAAAAGAATTTGCTTTAGATAAAGGGGAGGCTACATGAATCGATTTGTAAAAGGGGTCATTCTGCTATCTGTCGCAGCTTTCATTGCGGAGTGTATAGAGTTTTTAGTCAATATGATTTTAGCGAGAGAGCTTGGAGAGCATGGAATGGGTCTATATATGAGTATCCTTCCAATCATCATGCTTGTCCTTGTGATTGCCAGCTTAGAGCTGCCAGTCTCCATTTCTAAATTCATTGCAGAATCGCATGAGCGGCTCCATAAAAGTATGCTCCGCCATGCGTTTAAAATGACTCTTGTGGTGACGTGTACAACAACGGGGATTGCTGCGATTGTTCTACCGTTCATTCCTGTATTTCAGTCGTATCATCCGCTCATGAAAGGGCTTGTGCTGTCTCTTATTCCAATTATTGCGTTTACCTCGATTGCACGCGGCTATTTTATGGGAAAGCAGCAAATGGGCAGGATCGCTCTTGCCAATATGCTGAAGAAAACGATCCAGCTTATTTGCTTGTTTTTGTTCTTTCATTGGTATTCGTTTGATATTGAAACAGCGGTACTCATTGCCATCGGTGTCATTGTTGCGAGTGATCTCGTCGTCTTTATTTATTTATACTCCCAATACGTCATGGCAAAAAATGCTGTCCATGTCAGGTCTGTTGAATTAAGAGGGATTGACGTGAGAAAGCGGCTATTAGCCGTCTCTATTCCAACAACGGGCATGCGGATTTTTCATGCAATCGCAAATGCTATAGAACCATTTTTAATCAAAGGGGCACTTATTGCTGCAGGCATCTCTGGCACACTAGCTGTTGATCATTACGGCATGCTGGCTGGTGTCGCGATGTCGATTGGTTTTTTCCCAGCGTTTATCGCTCATTCCATCATGATTGTGATGATTCCGAGTGTATCTGAAGCCTATGCTTTAGGTCAGTATGATCTTGTGAAAAAACGTGTCAGGCAGGCGATTCTCATTACATTTGGGTACGGGGTACCGGCAGTGATGGTGATGTATTATTTTGCTTATCCGCTCACACAGCTCTTTTTTGATTCACCGCAAGCTGCTGTCTACTTACAGCTGCTTTGGCCGTACTTTTTATGCCACCTGTTTGTGATGCCGTTTCAAGCGTGTTTAATCGGTATGGGGCTCATTAAAGATGTGTTCCTACATAATATATGGGTGCATGTCGTCTCGTTTTCAATGGTGTATTTTCTCGGATCAATTGAAAGCTTAAATATGATGGGGGTTATATTAGGGATGAATACGGGCATGCTCCTCTTGACTGCACTGCATTATGCGACGATTTGTAAGGAGCTCGGTGTTTCCATGTTTCTTAGAATGAAAAAAGCATGAATGCCCTCTTCGGCGAGCGGGCAAGCTATAAGAAAACTGGGAAGGAAGATCCTGATGAATCTTAAATATCTACCCGCCAGTCTTCTTATGATGATCATGCTTCTATTACTCATAGGCAGCGAGGCTGAAGCGAAAGAGCCCGTTATGGCGCCAAAGATAGAGGCTCCTACATTAACTGGTGAGACGCAGATGATTCCGATGAAAGGAAAAAAGACCATTTTGCATTTTTGGACAACATGGTGCCCGTCCTGCAAAATGGAGCTGCCTGTATTTGACCAGATCGTGAAAGAAAATCAGAGTGATGTTGATATCTTAACGGTGAATTTACTAGGTGCTGAACAAAGTAAACATGCGGTTGCCCAATTTGTGAAAGACAGAAAGTTTACATTCCCGGTCATACTAGATGAGGGAGGGCACATGATGAAGGAATACCAAATCATCACCATTCCAACCAGCTTTTTGATAAATGAAAAAGGAGAAATAGTGAAAAATCATGTAGGTCCACTGACGAAAAAACAAATCAAAGAGTGGACGAATTTTTAGAACAAAACCTTATTTCAAGAACCAAGGGTCATTCCTTTGGTTCTTTTTTGTGTTCAATTTCTTTTCATCTGAATAAACTGTGCTCAGAACATGGAATGGTCCCTATCAATAATGATAATTATTATCAAAAAGAAATTATAATAATTATTAATTGAAAATCAGTCAGAACCTGTTATAATGAATAACAGACCAATAAAAAGCTTGAAATAGCAGAAAATATAGATGGAAAAAGGAAACGGGCAACAATTGATGATGTGAAAACCATTATCAATTAGAGAGGAGAAAACAATCATGAATGAGAATACAGCACTTTATCAAACAACAAATCAAAAGGAATCTAAATGGTCCTTGCATAAATGGGCACAGCACGGAGAATTAATGGCAGCAGGTATCTCGGGGATTCTCATTTTAATTGGATGGATTTTAAAGGATCAGAGCATGTGGAGCATTCCTCTTTTCATCCTAGCATTTGTCATTGGAGGTTTTGCAAAGGCGAAGGAAGGAATTGAAGAAACCATTTCGTCTAAAAGCTTGAATGTTGAACTTTTAATGATTTTCGCAGGCATTGGCTCAGCGATCATTGGATATTGGGCAGAGGGCGCGATCTTAATTTTTATTTTCTCGCTTAGTGGTGCGCTTGAAACGTATACATCAAATAAAAGCAAGAAGGATTTAACAGCTTTAATGAGCATCGCGCCAAATGAAGCGACTTTAATTGAAGAAGATGGCACGACCATTCAAGTCGCTGCTTCATCATTAACACCAGGTGACCGTATCATAATCAAAGCTGGGGAACGTATTGCAGCAGATGGTGTGATTTTAAGCGGAAGAACAAGTGTAGATGAATCTGCACTCACGGGCGAGTCTGTGCCTCAGGAAAAAGGGCAAGGTGAAGACGTGTTTGCAGGAACAGTGAACTTAAATGGCTCCTTAACAGTAGAAGTGACCAAACATAATGAAGAAACGCTTTTCCATAAAATTATTAAACTTGTCGAATCGGCTCAAGAAAGTGTGTCGCCAAGCCAGGCATTTATTGAAAAATTCGAAGGTGCTTATGTAAAAGGTGTACTGATCACCGTCTCGATTTTATTGGTTCTGCCTCATTTTGTACTAGGCTGGAGTATGAGTGAAACCTTCTACCGGGCTATGGTGTTTATGGTTGTAGCATCACCTTGTGCGCTTGTAGCATCCATTATGCCAGCTGCTTTGTCACTGATCTCAAACGGCGCAAGAAACGGAATGCTTGTCAAAGGGAGCGTCTTTTTAGAAAAGCTAGGCACTAGCAGTATGATTGCTTTTGACAAAACGGGGACAATTACAAGCGGAAAGCCAGCTGTAGAGCAGGTGGTGATCGCTAAAGGACAAGAGGAAGCGGCCTTTTATCAGGCGCTTTATCAAATTGAAAGTCAATCAAACCATCCATTAGCGAAAGCGATCTCTGATATGGCACAAGAGCAACAAATAGAAAGATCAGCTCTTGTCACCATTGAAGAAACCTCTGGTATTGGTGTAAAGGCACAATTGAATGGAGAAACGTGGCGAATTGGGAAGAAAGACTTTGCTGGCAAGGCTTCAATGGACCGTGAGATTGAGGAGACAGGAGAGCATCTTTCTGAAAAAGGATATACAGTGGTGTATGTTCAAAAGGATCAAGTAGTCGTTGGGTGCCTTGGCCTTAAAGATCAAATGAGACCTGAAGCGAAGAAAATGATTCAAGAGCTGAATGATTTAGGCATCCAAACTGTCATGCTGACAGGAGATCAGCAAAAAACGGCTGAAGTCATTGCACAGGAAGCTGGCATCCAAACGGTTGTCGCTGAGTGTCTGCCAGATGAAAAGGTCCATGAGGTCAATCAACTAAAAAAACAAGGAAACTCAATCATCATGGTAGGTGACGGAATCAATGATGCACCTGCACTCGCCACAGCAGATGTGGGGGTTGCGATGGGCGGAGGAACAGACGTAGCCTTAGAAACAGCAGATTTGATCTTAATGAAAAACAATTTAAATAACTTAACAAAGATGATCCGTCTTTCAAGAAAGATGAATCGAATCATTAAGCAAAATATTATTTTCTCATTAACGGTGATTTGCTTGTTAATTTGTGCGAATTTCTTACAAGTGCTTGATTTGCCTTTTGGCGTAATCGGGCATGAAGGAAGTACGATTTTGGTCATTTTAAATGGACTGCGTCTGCTTCGTGCATCTTAAGCAAATCATCATAGCGCACTTGGCTTCTGCCAGTGCGCTTTTGTGCGAAATATAACAAAAACTGATACAATAGATCAGTAGTAAAACGTGTGAGGAGGATCACGATGAACCGAATGAAAAGCTTGTCTTCTTGGCTAAAGGAAAAAGACATTCAAGGTGCATTTATACATACAAAGGAAAATGTGTTTTATCTATCTGGATACTTCACAGAGCCGCATGAAAGAGTAATGGGGCTGTTTGTGTTTCAAGAGGCAGATCCATTTTTTATTTTGCCTAAAATGGAAGTCGAGCAGGCGAAAAATGCTGGGTGGTCAGGCGATATTATTGGCTATGAAGACCATGAGAATCCATTTGATTTCATTCAGTCAGCAGTAGAAAAACGCGGTGTAAGAGCAACTCGGCTTGCAATTGAAAAAGAGTCAATTCCGCTTCAAAGAGCAGAACAGCTTCAAGCTGCTACTGGGGCAGAAACTTTTGTCCGGGCAGAAGAAGAGCTCAATCAGCTAAGACTCATTAAAGATGAATCTGAAATTGCTACACTGAAAAAAGCCGCTCAATTGGCAGATGAAGGGGTAAAAATTGGGGTGAACGCCTTAGAAGAAGGAGTCACCGAAACAGAAGTGCTCGCTGTCATTGAATATGAGCTAAAGAAAAAAGGCATTCAAGGCATGTCCTTTTCGACGATGGTTCTCTTTGGCGAAAAATCAGGAGAGCCTCACGGAAATCCAGGACAGGCAGTCTTAAAAAAAGGCGACTTTGTGTTATTTGACCTTGGTGTCATTGTTGATGGATATTGCTCAGACATTACAAGAACATTTATTTATCAGGAAGCTTCTGATCAGCAAAAGGACATCTATCAAACCGTCCTAAACGCAGAAATAGCGGCACTTGAAATGAGTAAACCGGGCGTGAGAATTGGGGACCTGGACTTAAAAGCACGCGGGCTGATCGCAGATGCTGGATATGGAGACTATTTCCCTCACCGCCTTGGACACGGTCTAGGGGTGTCTGTTCATGAGTTTCCTTCGATGAGCCAGGCAAATGATGATCTTCTCCAAGAGGGCATGGTGTATACGATCGAACCGGGAATCTATGTTCCAGGAGTCGGCGGCGTCAGAATTGAAGATGATGTACTGATCACAGCGGATGGTCCAGTTACTTTAACCAATTATCCGAAAGAGCTGACGATCATCGAGTAATAAAAAAATCACGATGAACGCCCATGTCCTGGAAGTGTCATCGTGATTTTTTGTCACTCTTTTCGATCCTTATCAACAAAAAAATCATCAATTGATTGAAACGGTTTGATTTTATGTTCTTTTCCTAAAGGATGTAGTGCAAAACGAGCAGAAAACAAAACAGTCATACATAATATAATCCATATGATGAAACCCATCTTGAATTCCCCTTTCCACCCAGTGATTTGTTCAGCTCACATACATCTTAAAGTATGAAACGCTTACCATATCAAGAGAAAGTAGGAGAAAAATTGGCAAACATAAGGGAAATTGCAAAAAGAGCGGGCGTATCTGTGACAACTGTATCACGTGTGTTGAATCATCATCCTTATGTCAAAGAAGATAAACGAGAACGTGTTCTTGATGCGATGAAAGAGCTCAAATATACGAGAAACATTCAGGCTGTCCATTTAGCCAAGGGTTATTCAAATATGCTTGGCATCGTTCTTCCAACAATTGATCATTCTTATTTCAGCAGACTTGTCACAGGGATTGCAGAAAAAGCTCAGGCGCACGGCATGCATTTTGCTTTGTTTCAAACAGGATATGATCCTTTAAAAGAAAAAGAAGCCTTGATGAGTTTAAAAGAGCGCCGCGTGGATGGATTAATCTTTTGCTCAAATGCGTTAAGTGATCGAGACATTTTAAGGTGGCAGGAATCCGGGCCTATCATTTTTTGCCATCCGGCGCCAATTGAAGACTGTTCAACGGTGTCGATTGCTCATGATCAAGCTTTTAAAGAAGGGCTGCATCATTTAGCAGCATGCGGGCATCAGCGAATCGCAATTGTTCTAGCCAGAATAGAAGGCGCAAACAGCCAGTCACGCCTTCAAGCTTATCAAGATATGATGAAAGCGCTCGGGCAGGAGATTGATGAAGAATGGGTCATCGAAGGGAAGCTAACACTTTTTGATGGAAAACAATTATTTACAGAGTGGCAAGAAATGAAGAATCGCCCCACAGCATTATTCATCACAAATGATGACGTATCAGCAGGCTTTTTATTAGAGGCGCAGCGTCACGATATAAAAGTAGGAGAATCTCCAGCCATACTCGGCTTTCAAAATGATCAATTAAGTGAGGCCTTGGGGATTTCCAGCTTTGATATTCCGCTGAAACGAATGGGGCAGGAAGCGTTTGACTTGTTCGACCGAGCTATAAAAGGAGAGGTGCCAGAGAAAAGAATGCTGCCATTTCGCCTGATCGAGCGATCAACCACCGTTTTCAAAAACAATCGTTGACGCACGTTTCATCTGTTTTGTACGATAAGAGGGATTGAATAAGAAGGAGGTGGGGATGTTCATGGAATCCTTCACCGTTGATAAAGCGTTAAATAATAATGTCATCATCGCAAGACACCCTTCTTTGGGCGAAGTAGTTCTGATTGGGAAAGGAATCGGCTTCGGGAAAAAATCGGGTGATGTTCTCGATCAAGATACATTTGAAAAAATGTTTGTTCTTAAAAATACAAAGGAACAAACAGAATATAAACAGCTGCTTCACCACATTGATGAGAACATGATCGAGCTTGCCAATGACGTCATTTATCATATACGAGAAAAAATGGGACACCGTTTGAATGAGCATATTCATATTGCCCTGACTGACCATATTGCGTTTAGTTTTAAGCGGGTGCAGCAAGGATATGATATCACCAATCCCTTTATGCTTGAGACAAAATCGCTGTATCCGAAAGAATACGAGGTCGCAAAGGAAGTCGTTGAGCTCATTAACGAGCGTCCTGATGTCGAAACAAAGCTGCCAGAAGGAGAGATTGGTTTTATTGCGCTCCATATTCACTCAGCTTTAACGAATCGGCCATTATCTGAGGTGAACCGTCATTCGCAGCTCATCACGCAAATGGTCCAAGTCATAGAAGATTCATTTCATATGAAAGTCGACAGAGAAAGTATTCATTATTTACGCTTATTGCGCCATATTACGTTTTCGATTGAGCGTATTAAACGGGAAGAATCTTTAGAGGAGCCAGAAAAATTGCTTCATCTATTGAAAAATGAATATCCTTTATGCTACAATACTGCTTGGAAAATGATCAAAATATTACAACATGCATTGAAAAAGCCTGTACAGGATGCCGAGGCTGTCTACCTGACACTTCATCTGTACAGATTGACAAATAAAATTTCATAGTTTCCTAGAAACGTGTAACTGATTCGATCAGGCATGAGTGACTTAAGGTAAATACAGGATAAGATCCTGTTATTTGCGCAACCTTATATCACCATGCCTTTTTTTGTGTTTGAAAGTGAAATGTAAACGGTTAACTATGAAATGGATGTCAGGGAGCGTCCCGCATGTGCGTTGTAAGCGAAAATAAAAGGAGGTTCAACTAGTGTTTAAATCACTTTTTGGTGTGTTGCAAAAAATTGGACGAGCACTTATGCTTCCAGTTGCGATCCTTCCTGCTGCTGGTATTTTACTAGCACTTGGGAATGCGATGCAAAATCCGCAGCTGATTGATGTAGCTCAATTTTTAAGCAATGATACAATTCAGCTTGTTGCAAGCGTCATGGAAAATGCAGGGAACATTGTCTTCTCGAATCTTCCGCTCTTATTTGCTGTAGGGGTTGCCATCGGTCTAGCTAATGGAGACGGTGTGGCAGGGATTGCCGCAATTATTGGTTATCTTGTCATGAACGTGACAATGAGCGCCGTATTAATGGCCAATGGATCAATTCCATCTGATTCCATCAAATTGGCTAAGTTCTTTAAGGAAAGCCATCCAGCGTATATTAATATGCTTGGCATTCCGACCTTGTCTACCGGCGTCTTTGGCGGGATAATTGTCGGGGTATTAGCAGCTTATATGTATAATAAATTTTATAAAATTGAGCTTCCGCAATATCTCGGTTTCTTTGCTGGAAAACGCTTTGTTCCAATTGTTACATCTATTTCAGCACTTATTTTAGGGCTTTTGATGCTAGTCATTTGGCCGCCAATCCAAGGTGCACTGAACTCGTTCTCAACGGGACTGCTCGCAGCGAATGAGCCGCTTGCTGCCTTTGTATTCGGTGTTATTGAACGCTCATTAATTCCATTTGGTCTGCACCACATTTTCTACTCGCCATTCTGGTATGAGTTCTTTAGTTATAAGAGCTTATCAGGTGAGCTTGTCCGTGGTGATCAGCGTATCTTCATGGCACAAATCAAAGATGGTGTTCAGCTGACAGCTGGTACATTCATGACAGGGAAATATCCGTTCATGATGTTTGGTCTCCCAGCAGCAGCACTTGCGATTTACCATGAAGCAAAACCAAAGAATAAAAAGCTTGTCGCTGGAATTATGGGATCCGCAGCCCTGACTTCTTTCCTAACAGGGATTACTGAACCGCTTGAATTCTCATTCTTATTTGTTGCACCAGTGTTATTTGCAATCCACTGTGTATTTGCTGGATTATCCTTTATGATAATGGATATTCTAAACGTGAAAATCGGTATGACCTTCTCAGGAGGATTAATCGACTTCTTCTTATTCGGAATCTTGCCAAACAGAACTGCTTGGTGGCTTGTGATTCCAGTTGGTCTTGTACTTGCCGTTATTTATTACTTCGGATTTAGATTCGCTATTCGCAAATTTAATCTGAAAACGCCAGGCCGTGAGGATGAAGCAGCTGACGGTGCAAGTAGTGCTAAGTCTGAAAAGGGTAATGACTTACCTTATGAAATTCTTGAAGCAATGGGTGACCAAGAAAACATTAAACACCTTGATGCTTGTATTACGCGTTTACGTGTTACTGTAAATGATCAGAAGAAAGTGGACAAAGACCGCTTGAAAAAGCTTGGTGCTTCAGGAGTTCTTGAAGTAGGAAACAACATTCAGGCTATCTTCGGACCACGCTCTGATAATTTAAAAACACAAATGCAGGACATCATTGCAGGCCGCACGCCTCGTCCAGCGAAAGACCCTTCTGCAAAAGAAGAAGTCAGCCAGCAGGTCGAAGAAGTCATTGCAAAACCGCTTCAAAACGAGCAAGGTGAAGAAATCTTTGCTTCACCAATTACAGGGGAGCTTCATCCGATTACAGATGTACCAGATCAAGTATTCTCAGGGAAAATGATGGGTGACGGTTTCGCCATCTTGCCAACAGATGGAACGGTGGTTTCACCGGTGAAAGGGAAGATCTTAAATGTATTCCCAACGAAACACGCAATTGGCCTGCAATCTGATGGTGGACTTGAAATTTTAATCCACTTCGGTATTGATACGGTCAGCCTCAAAGGAGAAGGGTTTGAAGCATTTGTACAAGAGGGAGATCAAGTAGAAATCGGTCAAAAACTCTTAGAGGTTGATATTGATAAAATTAAGTCTGAAGTACCATCTTTAATGACACCAATTGTATTTACCAACTTAAGTGAAGGACAATTTATTGACCTTCAAAAATCCGGTGAAATCAACGCTGGTCAAGAAAACATCATGAAAATTTCAAAATAATTTTCATAACTGCCGTTCTTGTTAGATGACAAGCTCGGCAGTATGATATAATATTGTGGATGTATTAATTGTATAAAAAGGAGATTGATAAAAATGGCTCAACAAACATTCAAAGTAACTGCAGATTCTGGAATTCACGCACGTCCTGCAACAGTTCTTGTACAAACTGCTAGTAAATATGATGCTGATATCAACTTAGAATATAATGGTAAAACAGTGAACCTGAAATCTATTATGGGTGTAATGTCTCTAGGAATTGCGAAAGGTGCTACAATCACTATCTCTGCTTCTGGTTCTGATGAAAATGATGCACTTGCTGCACTTAAAGACACAATGAAAAGTGAAGGCCTAGGCGAGTAATGCAACAACTGAAAGGAATCGGTGCTTCAGCAGGCGTTGCGATTGCAAAAGCATATCGTCTGGAAGAACCAGATTTAACAGTTCACCAAAAAGACATCAACGATCCAGAGACAGAAGTGAAGCGTTTTGAAGAAGCAATTCATGTTTCTAAACAAGAACTTGAAGCAATTAAAGAACATGCGCTAAAAGAGCTTGGCCAAGACAAAGCAGATATCTTTTCTGCACACCTTCTTGTGTTAAGTGATCCAGAGCTGCTAAACCCAGTAAAGGATAAAATCAACTCTGATAAAGTAAATGCTGAATTTGCTTTAAAAGAAACAGCGACAATGTTTGTCACAATGTTCGAAGCAATGGACAATGAATACATGAAGGAACGTGCAGCGGATATTCGCGACGTAACAAAACGTGTAACTGGACATTTGCTAGGCGTTGACATTCCGAATCCAAGCATGATTTCTGAAGAAGTCATCATCATTGCTGAAGATTTAACTCCTTCTGATACAGCTCAGCTGAACAGACAATTTGTCAAAGGTTTTGCGACAGATATCGGTGGTCGTACTTCTCACTCAGCGATTATGGCAAGATCAATGGAGATTCCAGCTGTTGTTGGAACAAAAGAAGCAACAAAAACGGTGAAAAACAATGATCTGATCATTGTTGATGGTATTAGCGGAGACGTCATCATTCAGCCTTCTGAAGATGAAGTGAAAGCGTATCAAAAAAAGCATGAAGACTACTTAGCTCAAAAAGCGGAATGGGCGAAACTTGTTGATCAGCCAACGGTCACAAAAGACGGCGTTCACGTAGAGCTAGCTGCAAATATCGGAACACCTGAAGATGTAAAAGGTGTACTTGAAAATGGCGGCGAAGCAGTCGGATTGTACCGTACTGAATTTTTATACATGGGCAGAGATCAGCTTCCTACAGAAGAAGAGCAGTTCAATGCATATAAAACTGTTTTAGAGAGAATGGAAGGCAAAGCAGTGGTTGTCCGCACACTAGATATTGGTGGCGATAAAGAACTTCCTTACTTGCAGCTTCCAAAAGAAATGAACCCGTTTCTTGGCTTTAGAGCGATCCGCCTTTGCCTCGAAGAACAGGAGATTTTCAGAACACAACTACGCGCCTTACTTCGTGCAAGTACATATGGAAACTTGAAAATCATGTTCCCTATGATCGCGACGTTATCAGAATTTAGAGAAGCAAAAGCCATTTTACTTGAAGAAAAAGAAGCATTGGTTGCCGCTGGTACAGACGTATCCGATTCCATTGAAATCGGTATAATGGTAGAAATTCCATCAACGGCTGTCATCGCAGACCAATTTGCAAAAGAGGTTGATTTCTTCAGTATTGGAACGAATGACTTGATTCAATACACAATGGCTGCAGATCGAATGAACGAACGAGTGTCTTATCTTTACCAGCCTTACAATCCAGCGATTTTACGTCTGATTACGCTTGTTATTGAAGCAGCGCATAAAGAAGGTAAATGGGTTGGCATGTGCGGTGAGATGGCAGGAGATGAAATCGCCATTCCTCTTCTACTTGGATTAGGATTAGATGAATTCTCAATGAGTGCAACATCTATTCTTCCAGCAAGAACTCAGCTAAGCAAGCTTTCTAAGGAAGAAGCTGCATCATTTAAAGAGCATATTTTATCACTTAGCACGACAGAAGAAGTGGTTGATTTCGTGAAGAAAACGTTTCAACATAACTAAGTGAATTCAAACCAGACAGTCACCCTGTCTGGTTTTTTTGTCGAATTTTATCATATTGGGTCATATCCGTCAGAGAGAAGGGCATTCTATAAGAAAAATGGAGGTGACCAGATTGCCTTTCTCAGACTATCAACCGGGTGATCAAGTTTATGTGATTTATCGAAATCCACATGCAGCAAACGTAGCGCAAATCAAAGAAGCAGAAATTGTTTCACATCCATACAACGAAGAGGAGCTTGCCCTATTTTTACTTGAAACGTACCATCCTTTAGCTCCAGATGATGCGGTCTTTTCGACATATGAAGAAGCAGAAGCTCTTTATCAAGATTTGTTTGAATAAGGGAGATTTTAGAAAGGATAAAAGCCATCCTGCACGGTTAAAGTAACGGTATGAAAACCTATAGGGTAAGGATGTGCTAAATATGATCAAACCTTTTGTGCCCCAGCTTGTGTACATTGAACCACGGGCGTTAGAGTACCCGTTAGGACGAGAACTGAAGGAAAAGTTCGAGGGTATGGGGATTGAAATAAGGGAAACGACTTCACATAACCAAGTAAGAAATATTCCGGGTAAGAATGACTTGCAAAAGTATCGTAATGCGAAATCAACGCTTGTCATTGGTGTGAGGAAAACGTTGAAGTTCGATACGTCTAAACCATCTGCAGAGTATGCGATCCCATTTGCGACAGGCTGTATGGGGCATTGCCATTATTGCTATCTGCAAACGACGATGGGAAGTAAGCCATACATTCGAACATATGTGAATGTTGAAGAAATATTAGATCAGGCGGAGCAGTACATGAACGAACGTGCGCCAGAAATCACGAGATTTGAAGCTTCTTGTACGTCAGATATTGTAGGAATTGACCATCTGACACATACACTAAAGACAGCAATTGAATACTTCGGCCAGACTGATCTTGGCAAGCTTCGTTTTGTGACCAAATTTCATCATGTCGATCATTTACTTGATGTAAAGCATAATGGCCGGACAAGATTTCGCTTTAGTATCAATGCGGATTATGTCATTAAATATTTCGAACCCGGTACATCACCGTTAGATCAGCGGATTGAAGCGGCTGTCAAGGTTGCGAAAGCAGGTTATCCCCTTGGCTTTATTATTGCCCCAATCTACATTCACGAAGGCTGGCAGGAAGGGTATAAAGTTCTTTTTGAAAAGCTCGATGCAGCTCTACCTGAAGATGTGAGGCACGATATCACCTTTGAAAT
The DNA here is from genome assembly GCF_046535585.1 of Bacillus sp. SIMBA_005. Taxonomy (NCBI): domain Bacteria; kingdom Bacillati; phylum Bacillota; class Bacilli; order Caryophanales; family Bacillaceae; genus Bacillus; species Bacillus sp. SIMBA_005. The sequence continues at coordinate 115,740 of NZ_JAWRWI010000001.1, forward strand.
GATCCAGCATCGTTTTACAAAACCAGCGAAGCGTGTGATCCAAAAAAACTATCCGAAATCAAAATTAGAATTAGATGAAGAAAAAAGACGTTACAAGTGGGGTAGATATGGAATTGGAAAATATATCTATCAAAAAGATGAGGAACAAGAACTAAGACAGACGTTAGAATCATATATCGATCAGTACTTTCCGAATGCAAAAATTGAATATTTTACTTGAAGCAAGCCTTTATGGCTTGTTTTTTCTATTTAAATTTTCTCACAACTATTGAATGCGGTATCAATGATGCCGATATATATAACAAGGTATGAAAGTAGGATATAGGGGTGTGAGGAGATGTTTAAGAAACTTCAAGTGAGAATAGCTGTTTTCATCTCAGTTATTTTAATTTTAACCGTTGTGGCAGTTCAAGTGGGTTCCAACTTGGTATTAACACCACTGATTGAACGAGATGCAAAAACGACTGCCACAGCAACGGCAGAAAGCCTGAAAGACATTATTACAGAAAAGCTTGATAATTATGGCAATACAATTAACAAATTGGCAACAGGTAAAATAACTGAAGAATTTGCGCAAAAACAAACAAAACAAACACTGGATTTTGAAAAAAGTGCAATAAAAAACCTGCAGGAACAGGATAAACTCATTTCGTTTGCATATATTGGAACAACTGATGGCAAAATGCTCGGTTTCCCAGAGTTCGATCTTGGCCAAGGGTATGATCCATCTAAACAAGGCTGGTTTAAACAAGCAGCCGAAAAGCCTGATCAGGTTGTTTGGACAGATCCATATATTGATGAAGCAACGAAAAAAGTGATTGTTTCAGCCACGAAGGCGATTGTCAAAAATGGAAAGGTCATTGGAGTCGCTGGACTTGATTTGAAGCTCTCCTCCATTCAATCTTATATAAATGAACAAGAAATCCCTTATAAAGGGACCGCTTTCTTAGTTGATAACACAGGCACCATTTTGGCGCATCCAACACAGCAAGGAAAAAACATATCAAAGGTCTCCTCTGTGAAAAAAGCGCTTGACAACTCAGGTATTGATGACAGCAAAGAACTGACGGTCATATCTAAAATCAAAGAAGCCGATTGGACGGTTGGCGTGAGCTTTGAGAAAAAGAAACTGCTATGGATCACAGAACAAATGAATCAGACAAGTATCATAATATCCGTCATTGCCATTATTCTTGCGATGATCCTCAGCTTATTATTGGCAAGAAGCATTACAACGCCAATCAAGCGTCTAACAGGGCATGTGCGTAAGGTGTCAGAAGGCGATTTAACAAGTACGCTTGAAGTGAAGTCCAAAGATGAAATTGGCCTCCTCACGAAAAGCTTTAATCAAATGATAGAGGACATTAGGGAGTTAATTGAAAAAGTGAAAGGGGCTTCAGATCAAGTTGTGACATCAACGGATGAAGTGACCCAAATTTCAAATGAAACCTTGCTGTCGAGCGAGCAGATTGCAACGGCCATTCAAGAGGTGGCAACAGGGGCGACTAAGCAGGCTTCAGATGCAGAAACGATTAATGAGAAATCAGAGCATTTGTATGAGAAAGTGCGTCATATGGGTGAGCTTGCCTCACAAATGCAAACCAACTCAAAATCATCAGAAGACGCAAGCTATAAAGGGCTAGATGCACTTGGGGTGCTCGTCCAAAAATCAACAAAAGCGAGCGAAGAATCGAAAAAGGTAGAGCAAATGCTGCTAGACCTGGAGCATAAAACAAAAAATATTGAAAATGTAGTGACAGCCATTTCTCAAATCTCGGATCAAACGAATTTACTTGCACTGAATGCAAGCATTGAAGCAGCGAGAGCTGGAGAAAGCGGACGAGGCTTTGCTGTTGTTGCAGAAGAAGTCAGAAAGCTTGCTGAACAATCTGCGGAATCAACAAAACACATTAGTGAAACCGTTAAACTCATTCAAGATGAATCGAAGAAGGCGGCTGAAGCGATGACAGTAGCAAGTAAGATGAATGAGGAACAAGGTGACGCCATTAATGCAACAGGCGAGGCACTCAGCAGCATCACAATGGAAATGCAGGCACTTGTCGGATCAATCGACAGCATTCATACACAGATCAATGAAATGACAGAAGAACAGCAGAAGATGAGTGACTCCATTCAAAGCATTGCTGCAATTTCTGAAGAATCTGCGGCTTCAGCTGAGGAAGTACATGCGTCTACAGATGAACAAGTTCAAGCGTTAGAAAGAACGAAAACTTCGACTGAAATGCTGAACGAATCAAGCCAGGCGTTACGTCAGGCGGTTGACAGATTTAAGGTGTAATCAAGCAGAAAGGAACCTTGCGGCGTGAGCAAGGTTCTTTTTGTATGATAAAATAAAGCAGAGGAGGTGTTGACATGAATGTCAATTTATCTGGAAAAAAAGCATTGGTCGCTGCAAGCAGTCAAGGTATTGGAAAAGCCATTGCCTTTGCTCTAGCAAAAGAGGGAGCAGATGTCATGCTTTCAGGAAGGCATGAGCACACGCTGAAAGAAACGGTGAAAGAATTATCTCCGCTTGTAAAAGGAAAGCTGACGTATCAAGTATGTGATGTGTCTGACGCGCAGCAAATCAAGGCGCTAGTTCAAGCGGCAGCTGGTGATGAGAAGTATCTAGACATTCTTGTGAACAATACAGGCGGGCCTAAAACAGGGACGCTTGAAACCTTAACAGATGAAGACTGGATGGAATCATTTCAGCTTCATTTACTCAGCTATATTCGATTATTAAAAGAGGCCTTGCCTTATTTGAAAAAACGCAGTGCACGCGTGTTAAACATTGCGTCTATGTCAGTAAAAGAACCGATCCCAGGCTTGATGCTGTCAAATACTTTTAGACCGGCTATTGTGGGCTGGACAAAAACAGCCGCTCAAGAGCTTGCCAAGGATGGGATTTTGATTAATACGTTAGCCCCAGGAAAAATTGAAACAGACCGAGTTAAACAGCTGGACAAGCACCGCGCGCAGTCAGAGCACCAAACGGTTGAAGAAATCAAAGCACAGGCTGAACATGCGATTCCGCTTGGCCGTTATGGACAGCCAGAGGAATTTGCAGCATATGCAGCTTTTCTTTTATCTGAAGCAAATACATACATGACAGGTCAAACACTCATCATTGATGGTGGTTTGACAAAGTCTCTTTAAGGAGGAACAAGTGATGACAATCAAAACAGTTGGTTTTATTGGAATTGGTGTAATGGGACGCAGTATGGCAGAACATTTAATGGATGCTGGATATGAAGTTTTCGTTTATACAAGAACAAAAGCAAAAGCAGATGCACTCATTCAAAAAGGTGCATCATGGAAGCCGGCAGTGAAGGAAATTGCAGAACATGCAGATGCTGTCATCACAATGGTAGGATATCCATCAGATGTAGAAGAAATCTATTTAGGGGAAGAGGGGCTTGTGGCATATGCTACGCCTGGTACTTATCTAATTGATATGACTACATCGAAGCCTCAGCTGGCAAAAGACATTGAAGTGAAAGCGAAAGAAAAAGGGCTGTTTGCCTTAGATGCACCAGTTTCTGGCGGAGACGTAGGCGCAAAAAATGGAACGCTTGCGATCATGATTGGCGGAGAAAAATCAGCCTATGAAGCGTGTCTGCCCTTATTTGAGAAAATGGGTGAAAACATTCAATATCAAGGACCTGCAGGAAGCGGCCAGCATACCAAAATGTGTAACCAAATTGCGATTGCAGCAGGTATGGTAGGTGTCGCAGAGGCTATGGCCTATGCCGAAAAATCAGGACTTGATCCAGAGCACGTGCTCAAAAGTATAACAACAGGCGCGGCAGGAAGCTGGTCCTTGTCAAACCTTGCACCAAGAATGCTGAAAGGTGATTTCGAGCCAGGGTTCTACGTGAAGCATTTTATTAAAGATATGGGCATAGCACTTGAAGAAGCAGAGCTGATGGGAGAAGAAATGCCAGGACTCTCACTTGCAAAGTCACTATATGAAAAGCTGAGTGAGCAGGGAGAAGAAAACAGCGGCACACAGAGTATATATAAATTATGGGTGAAATAAAAAAGCCTGTCCCATATAGGGGACAGGTTTTTTGATCTTATTTTCCGATGAATTGCTGCGTCCAGTAGTTGCCAGATTTCACATAACCAACACCGATATGTGTATAGTTTTTGTTTAAGATATTGGCTCTGTGACCTTCACTGTTCATCCAAGCAGTCACCACTTCTTGAGGAGATCTTTGACCTTGGGCAATGTTTTCACCTGCTGATTTGTAAGTGATCCCGAATTGCTTCATTTGATCAAATGGAGATCCGTAAGTTGGGCTTGTATGAGAGAAGTAGTTTTTATCTTTCATATCTTGAGATTTTGCACGAGCAGATTTGCTTAGCTTTGAATCAACAGAAAGTGCTTTTAATCCTTGCTTTGCACGCTCTTTGTTTGTAAGCTCAACGACTTCTTTTTCAAATGCATTCAAGCTGCTGTCTGCTTTTGCTGCTGTTGTGTCTTTTTGGTCAGCTTTTGTATTGTTATTGTTGTTTGTGTTTTGTTTTGCTGGCGTACTTGGTTTAGAAGCAGTAGGTTTTTTCACTGATTCTTGTTTTTGTTCATTTTTTGCTTTGTTTACTTCTTTCACCACTTTTGTGCCAGTAACAGGTTGACCGCTTTTGATTAGCTTGTTTAAAAGAGCTTCGATCTCTTTTTGATTCGACTTGCTTAGCTTGTTTACATCTGAAGAGATATGTAATTTTGCAGCTAATGTATGAAGATCAATGGTTTGATGCTGTACTTGTATCACTTGTTTCAGGTTAAGCTCCTTCGCATCAGCTGAATGTCCCCCAGTGAACGTGATGAGTGCAGCAGCCGTTAGCGCTGAAAAAAAGAATGATTTCTTCTTCATATTGTAACTCCTCCTAAAATCTTTGTTTTGTTTTCTCACAGAAAATCATAACATGGACTTTTTGTTATAAACGTACCAGCATCCTCCATTGACAAGGCCTTTTTGTCATTTTTGTTAAAGTCATAAAAAAATCCGCCTCATATCAAAGGATAGGGAATTCTTCCATTTAATGAAAACGACATAAACATACCAATATTTTAAAGTGTTAGTATATTTTTTTTCATAATAGGGATTGACAGCTTTTTTTCACTTGTTTCGCTGTAACAACTATTACAAAAGTGTTACAATAATGAGTGGTAATTGTAAAAGATTGAAAGGATGAGAGGAGCTACATAAGTGGGAGAGAAACAGCATCAAGGTGGTGCCGAGCAGAAAAAATTCAAGCGCCGGAACGCCTGGAGGATTAATCTCTTTTTCTTCGCTGTCTTTAGTTTATTTGCTGTACTTGTGATCAAGCTTGGTGTGCTGCAGATCGTCAATGGTGAGGATTATAAAAAGCAAGCAAACCGAACAGAGGTCAAAACAGCATCATACCCGTCCCCAAGAGGAAAAATGTATGACGCGAGAGGAAGAGTCGTCGTTGATAACGAAAGTGTACCTGCCATCGTTTATACATCAGAAAGCGGTGTGAAAGCGAAGGATAAGATTAAAGTAGCAAGAAAACTTGCGACTTATATAAAAATGGATACTGATTTTTTGAGAGAGCGTGACATTCGAGATTTTTGGCTGGCAAGCCATCCGAAAGAAGCGGATAAGCTCATTTCAAAAGCAGAGCAAAAGAAACTTAAAGCAAAAGATGTCTATCCGCTTCAAGTAGAGCGTGTGCCTAAGGAAGAGGTCAAGGCGATCGAAAAAAATGCAGAGGAAAAAGCAGTTGCAGCGATCTATCGTAGATTTACAGGCGGATATGCCTTTGAGCCTCAAATCGTGAAAGCAATGGACCCAAATGAAGAGAAAAAAGGGGACGAAAAAGTTGCTTTACTCGATGAAACAAAAGAGTCAAAGCAGACATCATCTGTGAGTTTGACCTATGAAGAGATTTCACTTGTGTCAGAACATCTTGATGAACTGCCTGGCGTGAATGTCATCAATGATTGGACAAGAAAATATCCGTATGAGAAGACCCTTTATAATGTACTTGGCGGTGTGACTACACCAGAGCAGGGGATTATAAAAGAGCGTGAAGAATACTATATGGCAAGAGGCTACTCACGTAATGACCGAGTAGGGAAGAGCTATTTAGAGTATCAATACGAGGATTTTCTGAACCCGGAGAAAGCGACCGTTCAATATACTCAGGTTGGCGGGAAGCTGCTCGATGAAATCAAGCGGACAGAGGGACGAAGAGGACTTGACCTTGCACTGACATTTGATATGGAGCTGCAAAAGGAAGTCGACAAGATCGTCGAATCAGAGCTTAGATCCGCTAGTGCGAGAAACTATATGATGGACCGTGCATTTGTCGTGATGATGGACCCGAACACTGGGGATGTTCTTGCGATGTCTGGAAAGAAAATGGACGGCAGAGACGTCACTGATTATGCCATCGGAACATTTACGACCCAGTACGAAATGGGCTCTGTAGTCAAAGGAGCCACAGTACTTGGCGGTTATCAGGACGGAATGTCGCACAACCAATCTTATATGGATACACCGCTCTATTTTGCAGGAAGTGGAAAGCCCAAGAAGTCTTACAACAATCTGGGGTGGGTCAACGATCTGCGAGCACTCCAAAAAAGTTCGAACGTCTATATGTTTCATGTGGCGATGAGAATGGCAGGTATTACCTATCAACAGAATGGTCCGTTACCAGCAAGACCTGAGCACTTGCAAAAAATGAGAAACTACTATGCGCAATTCGGTCTTGGCGTGAAAACAGGGATCGATTTGCCGCAGGAATCAAGCGGGATGCAGACACATCCGAAGACGGTCGGCGGACTTTTGCTCGATGAAGCAATCGGCCAGTATGACACGTATACACCGCTTCAAGTTGCCCAGTATATGTCAACGATCGCTAATGGTGGAAATCGCGTTCAGCCAAGAGTGGTGAAAAGCGTTCATCTTCCAACGAAGAAGGATGAAGTAGGTCCAGTCGTGAAAAAATATGAGCCGAAGGTATTGAACACGATTAACAACTCGAAAGCAGATATTGACCGTGTCAAAATGGGACTGAAAATGGTCACATCGACCGGCGGTACTGCCGCAGGCCGCTTTGGTCAGCATGATGTCGCAGGAAAAACAGGCACAGCCCAAACCTTCTACTATGGTGCCAACCGCAGCTGGTGGGGGAATGCCACGTACAATTTAACCTTTGGGGGATATTATCCATCGTCCAATCCAAAAGTGGCTTTTAGTGTCGTGACGCCTTACGTCTCAGATAAAGATTCTGTCATTAAAACCATCCCAAGTAAAATTGTTGATAAGTACGTTGAATTACAAAAGAAATACGAAAAGCAGTAAACAGCAGAGAGCACAGCAAGAGAATGTGCTCTTTTTTGCTGAAAATATGGACGTTTCCCTTGATGACGGAAGGAAAATACGGGTTTTCTAGCGAATCTTTTTTATACATCAATCTAAGGACAACCCTAAAAAATGAAAAGGAGGGTCGGACGACGATGGAACAAAAAATGAAAGATTCGAATCAACTTTATTCGAATATCGATTTACATGCCGTTCTTTCTTCTAATGGCCGCTTTCTCTACATTTCTTCTAACTGTAAGCAGCTTTTGCTCTATGAACAAAAGGATTTACTAGGGTGTTTTTTGAAAGACTTTGTTCATACCGAAGATCAATTTCTCGTCGAGAGTTATTTCTACAATCAGCACATGCTGGAGATTTGCCACTTTAGGCTGCTGAGAAGTGACCTAACAGCTGTATGGATTGAAGCTAGTATTGATTTTGTTGATTGTGATGAGTTAGACAGTGAATTAAGTAGAGAAATGATCCTAAAAATGAGGGTGCTGGACGCTGAACCGCAAAAAACAGCATTTCAAACAACATCAGAAGTGTCAGAACAGTCGTTAGGCAGTCTGCCGGCTTTCCAACATGTCAGTGAAGCTGAACAATTGATTGCCATGCTGCCAAATCCGTTATGTATTACGATTTTAGGGGAAATTGTTTATGCGAATGATGCGATGCTTCAATTAATGGGGGTAAGTACAAGAGATGACATGATCGGCAAAACTGCATTTGACTTTATTGCTGAGGAGTACCATGACATTGTGAGAAGCCGAATTACGAGGCTGCAGCAAGGTCTTCCAGTCGGAATGATTGAACAGATATGGAAGCGGAAAGATGGGAGCAGCATTCATATCGAAGTGAAGTCATCACCAACGATCTATCAAAATCAGCGGGCAGAGCTTTTGCTGTTAGTAGACATCTCATCCCGTAAGAAATTCCAAACCGTTCTGCAAAAAAGCCGGGAGCGGTATCAGCTGCTCATCCAAAACTCCATTGATACGATTGCAGTCATTCACGATCACAAATGGGTGTTTATGAATGAATCAGGCATTAAATTATTTGAAGCCGAGCATTACGATAAATTAATAGGAAAAGATATTTTCCATCAAATTCATTCCTGTGACCAGCCAAAAGTGAAAAAGAGCATATCACGTATTATTAAAAGAGTATCAGATTCTGAGATTGTCACGATGAGCTGTCATACATTTAAGCACAAGCTGATTTATACAGAAATGGTGTGTATCCCAACTACATTTTTTGGAGAAACAGCCGTTCAAATTATTTTAAGAGATATATCCGAACGTAAGCAGACAGAAGAGCTCATGCTCCGATCTGAAAAATTATCGATCGCAGGTCAATTGGCTGCTGGCATTGCACATGAAATCAGGAACCCATTGACTGCCATCAAAGGTTTTTTGCAGCTCATTAAACCGAAAACAAAAGATCGGGATCAATATTTCGAGATTGTTTTCTCTGAGCTGAGCCGGATAGAAATTATTTTAAGCGAGCTGCTCATGCTGGCAAAACCGCAGCAAACGGCATCGATGCAGACACTAGATTTGAAAAAAATCATCAGTGAAGTCACGGCTTTATTAGAAACACAAGCGAACTTAAATGGCATTTTAATGAACACAAGCGAGATAGAAGAGGGCCTCCTGATGAACGGGGATCAAAATCAGCTCAAGCAGGTGTTTATCAATTTAATCAAAAATGCCGTAGAATCCATGCCGGACGGAGGGAAGGTTGACATTACGGCCAAAGCAGAAAGAGATGGAATCCATGTCACCATTCGTGATGAAGGGGTCGGTATTCCTGAATCGGTCATGAAGCGAATAGGAGAGCCCTTTTTAACGACAAAGGAAAAAGGGACTGGACTTGGCCTTATGGTCACCTTTAATATTTTAGAAAATCACAACGGGACGATCCGTGTAGATAGTCATCCCGAAAAGGGCACCGTATTTCACATCATGTTTCCTGCAAAATAAAAACAACGGCAGGAGAGCCGTTGTTTCAGTCTGTTAAATGAATGGAACGTTTTTCAAGAACGAATTGTTCTAGGCGGTCAAGTCCTTCTTTCAGTGTTTCAAGTGAATAAGCATAGGATAGACGCACATACCCCTCGCCGAGTGGAGAGAAAGCAGACCCTGGTACGACAGCAAGTCTTGTGCTTTCTAACAGCTCCATACAAAAATCAAAGGAACTCATCCCAAACGATTCAATGGATGGAAAAATATAAAAAGCGCCAGAAGGCTTAATGACCGGAAGCCCCATAGAAATGAGCCGATCGTATACATAATCGAGCCTTTTCTTATATTGCTCTCTCATGATGAGTGCATCATCCACACCATTTGTCACAGCTTCAAGTGCCGCCTTTTGTGAGACAGCCGAGGCACAAGACACGTTATATTGATGTACTTTTAATACATGTTTAGCAATTGGAGCTGAAGCAAATAAAAAGCCAATTCTCCAACCAGTCATGCTATGAGACTTAGACAGTCCGTTAATCACAATGGTCTGTTCCTTTAAGAAAGAAGCGATTGAATGATGCGGCCGGTCAAATGTCAGCTCGCTATAGATTTCATCGGATAAAATAAAGATGTCTTTTCCTTCAAGGAGCTGGGCAATCTCTTTCAATTCTTCTTCTGAAAGCGTGACACCAGTTGGGTTTGAAGGATACGGAAGCACAACACACTTTGTCTTTTCCGTTAATGCATCCTCAATCAGCTTGGCATTTAATTTAAAGCCAGCATTCGTTGTGTCGATATGTACGGGCTTCCCGCCACACATTCGAATGATCGGTTCATAGCCAGGGTAGACAGGTCCAGGTAAAATCACTTCGTCACCCTCTGACAAAATGGTTCGAAACGCAGCATCAATCGCTTGACTTGCACCTGTCGTCACAATGATCTCTGACTCAGCTTCATAATCAAGATTGACTTTCTTCTTGATATAATGCTGGATCGCTTGTCTTAGCTCTAGAAAACCAGCATTATGTGTGTACGAGGTGAAATTCTCATCAATGGCTGCTTTGGCAGCTGTCTTGACATGATGCGGCGTATAAAAATCGGGCTGGCCTATCGTCAAAGAAACGACATCCTCATATGACGATACGAGATTTGAAAATGTTCGAATGCCTGAAATTTCAATATCCTTTACTCTTGGATTCAGCAAATGCTCCATTTCTCATCACCTTAAAAATTTATGTTTTTATCCTATTTTACCATTCACTGCATAAATGTCACCTGCGAAAGGCACTGGATATCATTATCTGTAGTCTATTCTCCTATTCATCACAGCATGAGTGATATATTGAAGAAAGAGCAACATTTATTATAGCGTAACCTCACGAGAAAATACAGGCTGCGATGAACATGATTAGAAAGCAGCAAAACTGTGTAAACTGAAAGAACGAGAGAATCAAGTCATGGGAAGTGCTTTCATAGACATACGATCTCCTAAAGGAGGACGATAAATGGAACAATCAGCGAAGACATCGAAAATAGCGTTTCTATCCGTGATGAGCAACACATTTGTTGTCATCTTAAAAATCATTGTAGGTCTGCTCACTGGATCTGTTGCGGTGTTATCAGAAGCTATTCATTCTTTTCTCGATTTAATGGCATCATTTATTGCATTTATCTCTGTTCGTATTTCAAGAAAGCCAGCAGATTCGAAACATCCTTATGGACATGGAAAAGTCGAAAATATTTCTGGAACGATTGAAACTCTGTTGATTTTTGTTGCAGGCATTTGGATCATCTACGAATGTGTTCACAAATTAATGCATCCAGAGCCAGTCAAGCTGCCTGTACTTGGCATTGTGGTCATGCTAATAGGTGCGATCATCAATTTTATCGTATCGAAGGTTGTGAACAAAGAGGCGGAAAGGGTCCATTCTGTCGCCATGAAATCGAATGCATTGCATCTGTTAACAGATGTGTATACGTCATTAGGGGTGGCATTCAGTTTATTGCTTGTCGCATTAACTGACTGGTATTTCCTAGATCCGATCATTGGAATGATACTTGCTCTTTTTATTATGCGCGAAGCATTTAAACTCATGAAAGAAGCTTTCCCGCCGCTCGTAGATGCCCGGCTAACGCCCGAGGAAGAACAATCGATCGAAGCAATCATTCAAGGGTTCAGTCAGGAGTTCATCGAATATCATGACTTTCGAACAAGACGATCCGGTGCAGAGGAATATATTGATTTCCATTTGATTGTAGATGGCAAGACAACGATTGAAGATGTTCATCAATTATGTGATCGAATTGAAGAGAAAATTCAGCAAGAATTTCCGCATGCACAAATCTTTATTCATGTAGAACCTGAAAGTGAAAGAAGCACGCAAATGTAAAAAAGGCGATCAACCAACTTAGGTTGTATCGCCTTTTTTTACGCTTCATCTATGAAATGAAATCAATATCCATAAGCAGTATCGTAATCTTCATACCAAGAGATATAAGCTGCGTCATCATTTGACAAATCATGCTTCATGTCTAAAAAATCGGCCTCGCAAATATCTTCAATCACAGTCATTTCATTGTTCTTTAATAGTACGACAGTTCCCATCATGAACACCTTTCTTTAAAAAATCCTTGACTATTGTACCATGTGAAGAATGATTGTCAACAGCAGAATGGAAACAAGACGAAAATATCACAAAATGTTAAAAAATCAGGAGATAAAAGAACTAGAAGTGCCATGATTTTCACAAATTTTCAGTATTTATTCACATAAATCATTGAGGATGAACTAATCTGAAATATATGTAAAAGTGTAAAGTTACATTGATCTTGCGATATTCATAAGATATAATAACGAATGATTATAAGAAATTTATAGAAAACATACATAATAAAGGAGAAATAGGATGGAAACAAACATAACAGAACCACACATTCTAGAAAAGAAGCATCCTGAACTAGCAGGCGTAGGCTATCGTTTTCTTGCACACCTTTTGGATGGTATCATCATCGGCGTACCATATTCTTTTGTCATGTTTATTTTGGCAACACTCTTTTTTGTCTCAAGTCCTGAGGCAGCAATGATGATGGATGACGACAGCTATTACTATTCAACAACTGTTATGACAGATGAGGACTGGGCAGTGATTATGGGACTTATCTTTTTCTACATAGGAGCGATCTTGGTCGGTATCGTGGTGACATGGCTTTATTATGCCATCATGGAATCATCAAAACTGCAAGGAACGCTTGGTAAGATGGCTCTTGGGATTAAAGTGACAAGAGTAACGGGCGAAAAAGTGACATTCGGCCGTGCAACAGGCCGTTTTTTTGCAAAAGGCTTTTTGTCCCCAATCCTATACATTGGCTACATCATTGCCTTTTTCACAGAGAAAAAACAAGCACTTCACGATTTAATTGCAAGTACCATTGTTGTGAAGAAATAATGATAAAAAGCACCTCTGCTCAATCGTAAGAGGTGCTTTTTCTATAGATTGCTTGTATGGAAGAGGGACGTATGACATAAAATAGAATGATAGTGGAAAATTAGGCAGGGAAGGGAGACAAACGATTGAAAACAGGGAAAAAGACCGTGCAGAAAAAAGGGGCAGGCTTCGGGCTGTTTTTGACAGCACCCATTTTGGCCTGGGCATTGTATGACTTTGCAAATACGATATTTTCATCGAATATGATCACCATTTTCTTCCCGTTCTACTTGCAGGAAACGATCGGAGACAGTGCAAGAATGGATCAGATCGCTAGTACATTTATATCTTATGCAAATGCACTAGCCAGTTTTTTTCTCGTCATTTTCACACCATTATACGGAGTCCTGATCGATCGTACAGGAAAAAAGAAGCGCTACATCACAGTGTTTACTCTCATATGTATAGTTTGTACGTTTTTGATGGGGATCTTTGCTGGAATTGATATCTCAAGCGAATGGTTTGGGCTGCCTGTCTCTTTATTAGTCGTTGTCACCTTATTTGTGATCGCAAAATTCTTCTATCACTCGAGCCTAGTGTTTTATGACACCATCCTGCCCGATCTTGGGACAAAGGATGAAATACCGCTTATTTCTGGATTTGGCATTGCCGTTGGTTATTTAGGGACACTCGTAGGTCTCTCAGTTTATTTACTTGTTGGCAATGACCAATTTCATGAAGCATTTATTCCGACAGCACTTTTATTCTTTCTCTTTTTCCTGCCATTTCTCTTTTTTGTAAAAGACCCTCATCCACTGCCGCAACAAGAGAAAAAGGCGTCATTTTTCAGCGGGTATAAAGAAATTATTCGCACGTTTAAAGAGATGAAGCATTACAAGCCGGCTTTTATCTTTATGATCGCGTTCTTTTTTATGAATGATGCCCTGCAGACAGCGATTGCGATGATGGCTGTGTATGCCAAAATCATCATTGGCTTTACCGCTGGGCAATTTATACTCCTTTATCTTGTGTCGACTATTTCAAGTATCATTGGCTCCTTTCTATTTGGATATATCACAAAAGCGATTGGGGCAAAGCGCTCGATTACAGTCGTGTATGTGATTTTGATCGTTGCTCTGATTCTGGCTGTGACAGCCGCAACAGAATGGGTCTTCTGGGTGGCTGGCAGTTTATTTGGAATTTCACTCGGTGCAAGCTGGGGAGCATCACGAATATTGATTATCGAGCTGACACCGAAGGAAAAGAGAGGACAGTTTTTTGGTCTCTTCGCATTCTCAGGGAAGGTGTCGTCCATTATTGGTCCCATTATTTATGGGTCAGTCACTCTGCTGTTTGCAGAGCACGGAAATCTCGCAAGTCGCCTTGCACTAGGGTCTTTACTCATTCTTGCAGCGATAGGACTCGTGATTCATCAATTCGTACGAGAGAAAGCGTAAAGAAACGTCAACTTTTTACCTATGCTGCCGATATAAAAAGTACAATCTTATATTGAAGAATAGAGGGATTTCCGTGGCTTTAAACAAACAAGAAATTTTACTTGACTCTGGTACCAATGAATTGGAAATTGTGAAGTTTGAAATTGGTTCAAATCAATTCGGCATTAACGTCATGAAAGTAAGAGAAATCATCCAGCCGGTTGAGGTGACGGTAGTACCGCACTCTCATCAAGATGTAGAAGGGATGATTAGTTTACGAGGCGAGATTTTACCAGTCATCAATCTATTTTCCTTTTTTAATGTCGAGTCAGATCAGTCAGAACAAGAGAAATATATTGTGACTGAATTCAACCAACGGAAATTTGTGTTCCATACAGGAACGGTATCACAAATTCACCGCGTCAGCTGGGAAGAGATTGAAAAGCCAACTGCACTCAATCAAGGGATGGACCGTCATTTAACCGGTATCATTAAGCTTGATGAGAAAATGATTTTCCTTCCAGATTACGAGAAAATCATTTATGATATTGAATCCGCTTCTGGCGTAGAAACGTATCATATGTTTGACGGTGAGAAAGACGAGAGAAGAACAGGGAAGAAGCTTTATGTCGTTGAAGACTCTCCGCTTCTCATGCGTTTATTAACAAATGAATTAACCGAAGCAGGCTATAAAAACATTGTGACCTTTGAAGACGGGAAACAGGCATATGACCATGTCATGGACCTTGTCAGCAAAGGAATTACTGTGACAGAAGAAATTGATATGATTATTACGGATATTGAAATGCCTAAAATGGATGGTCACCGATTAACGAAACTGTTGAAGGAAAATCCTTTAACGAGTTCCATACCGATTCTCATCTTCTCTTCGTTAATTACTGAAGATTTGCGCCATAAAGGGGAAACAATCGGTGCAGATGATCAAATTAGTAAACCAGAAATTCATCAGCTGATTGAAAAAGTCGATCACTTTATTATCTAAAGGAAAAACCACTCGTCATGAGTGGTTTTTTGTTTAAAAATAACTTTCCCCGAGTCGTTTGAAGACGGGCTTTGTATAATGTGATTTTTGTTTTGTGGCGGTAGGTTTTTCTTTTAAACCGACATACGTTTGAAGCAGCTGCTTTGCTCGGTTTAATGACATATTCGCTTTCGGATTGCGATATGATTGATTTAAATTTCCTAAGTGTGGCAAAAATTCGAAGTCTTCTTTAGTTGGTGGCAGGTGAAAATAATAATCTCCAATTTCAATCAGCACGTCGGACTGTTGTTGACTATATTTGGGATTGTTAGAGAAATGTAGGCCCACTTTTCTTCCTTTACCTTCTTGCAATAGTTTTTGCAGCGCACGTTTTTTCAAAAGATAAAGAAACTTGGGATTTGGTGCGGTTTTAGCATGGCGGTTAACAGTATAAATGGCTTTTGCGATGTTTTCTGCTGTAGGTTCTATGTCTTTAGTATGAGCATAATCGTCCATTTTTTCTCTCCTTTGTCTTTCGTCTTTCTGTGCTTAGTATAAATTATACGTTTTTATTAGTAAATTGCAAATAGAGATATTGTAAAAAGAAAACCTTTGGTATAAAGGGATTAGGGAGGATTAGAAATTTAATGTTTTAGAATCCCCCCCAAAACATCCCCCAAATTATAAATTCATAGCCTCTTCAAAAACTTCAACTGATTCTATTTCTAATTCTTCAAAAGTATGGCTATATATATCATTAATCATTTGAGGGCTGTTCCCAAGACGATCAGCTATGACTTTGACTGGTATTCTTTTGCTTATCAATATAGTCGCATGAGTATGTCTTAAACCATGAACAGTTATTTTTTTTAGTTTTTGATTATCAGCGACAGTATTTACAGCATAATTAAGTGAGTTAGGTGATATAGGTTTTCCACTTGTCCGACTGATTAATATAAAATCTTCTTCTTTTAGAGGTTGACCAAAGGAAAGCTTTAATTCTTTACACCATTTTTGGTATAATTTTAATTGGTTAATTACTTTCCCCCCGACTTTTATAGTGCGGTAACTATTATTAGTTTTTGGGGGGCGTAAACCATCATAATCACGTGTTTTGTTTATTGTGATTCTCGAATTGATAAAATCAATGTCCTTCCAAGTTAGACCTAACGCTTCACCCTTACGCATACCTGTACTTGCAAGGATGAGAAGTGCAGTATAATGTGAAATACTTTTAAGCGCTTGAGCGCCTTCAAGAAAATTGCTTAATTGTTCAGCAGTATAAAAATTATCGACAATCAGAGTGCTTGGATTGTCTTTTCTTATTTTCACCTTTTTAAAGCGGTTTTTCTTTATTATTTCATTTTCGACAGCAGCATTAATTCCGATTTTGAAGATTGTATGATACGCATGAACCGTACCGGGAGTTAAATTTTCTAATAACTTATTTATAAACTTCTTCTTATATGTTGCTGCGTCTAGGTTATTGATCTTTATATTCCCCAACAAAGGTTTTATGTGGTTCTCTATCGTGAAAACCCTCGCTTTGATAGTAGGCGTTTTCCATTGATCTCGGTTTGTCTCCATCCAAATATCAAACCACTTAGAAATAGTTAAATTTGTACTTTCTATTTCTTTAATCTCTCCGTCTAATATAGAAGATTTAACCTTTAAAAGCATTCTATAGGCTTCGCTTTCACTTGTGAAACCTTGTTTCGAGGCTTCACGACGCTTACCAAATTCATCATAATAACGGTACCGATAACACCACCGTTTTTCATTTTTAGCATTATAATAATAAAACAAATGATCATCTTTATTGCTTTTTTCCATCTTCATTGTATCAGCCCTTTCCACGTGGACAGACGCATTAAAAGGGGCGTTTATTTAGGCATCACCTCCTCAAAACTTTCAACGATCCCTAGAGGATCAAAACAAATAGTGAATTTCCCTATTTTTTTATATAAACCGTATTTTTCTTTATATCTTTTTAATGAATCTTCAAGGAATTGTTCAGTCACATTTAAATAATCAGCTAATTCAAACCGACTTCGTATACCTATTTTTTGGGCTTCAATCAATTTTTCTAAAGGGAAAAGTAATTTATATCCCCATTCACGTGCCCGCAACTCTTGTTTTCGGTTTATAAGTTTCGATTGATCGAGTATGTTTCCGTAAGTAGTGAAATGATGACCAAGTTCTTCAGCAAGGGTACACGTTTTCTCAACACTAGATAATGTTTGATTGATCCAAATAACATTATCGCCGTACAAGCCTTTCGTTTTGAGTGATAATACTTTTTCGTAAACGTCGATTCCGCTAGCTGTGGCACTTTGTAATAAAGAATGGTAGTCCAATGATGCTGCACCTCAATTTTGTTCTCTCTTAGATCTGATAAATTGAAGAAATTTTTCTATTTCTTCTAATTCTTCTGTTGTCCATTCTTCGCCATCATGGTGAGCTGCGACGGTCTCAATAGGAGACTCAACCCTACCTAATAGATAGTCAATAGAAACATCAAAATAATCGGCGACCTTTTTGACCTTATCAACGCCGGGTGTTTTATCATCCCATCTTCTAATTGTTCCGTTTGATAAATTAGTTCTCCTTTCTAATTCTGCCAAAGTTATTTTACGTTCATTAGCTAACTTTTTTATTTTCTCAACTATAGTCATATCAACCATCCTTAGGTTAGCTCATGACGAAAATAAACTTTATGCTATTATTAGTTTGACAAATAGCATATAGTCTATTAAACTGTGTTCATAAGCTATTTATTCAGCTATCGAGACATGACAAACTATAGCCTACAACCACGTTCCCCAACGCAAAAGGCTAAATTTGTATGCTTATTTCGCTATGCCTAGATATTAGCATATATCCTAATTTTGGTCAATGAAAAGCTGAATAATTAGCACAAAAAACATAGAAAGAAGGTTTTAATGATGCAAGCCGACTTCGGAAAGAAAATTAAAACATGGCTAATCATGAACGATATGCAGCAAAAAGAATTAGCCAAACAATTAAATATTTCAAATGCATACCTATCTGACATTTTATTAGGAAAGCGTCAAGGTAAAAAAGTGAGAGAAAAAATTGTTCAAATTGTAGAAGAGAAAGGAGCGTCTTGGCTTGGCGATAGTTAATTTTGATGTGGATGTTAATCAAGATGAAATTCGCAACTATATTTATCAACAACTAGAAGAAGCGCTTAATGAAGTTTTGTTCACATGGGATATAGAGCAAATGGCAAAAAGAACCTGCATGAGTAAGAGCTTTTTAGAAAACGAATTTTTACACGATCCAAGAATGAAACTTCTTGAGAGGCGAAAGGAAAGAGGCAAGCGGTTTTGGTTTTATGAAGAATCAAAAGAAGTCATGAAACAAATTATGGATGAATGGTAAATAAAAGCGTGGACAGACGCAATATAAAAATTTTGAATCCGCTGCAACCCGAATTAGTGAAGGGTCACTCTTTCTTATGCGGGGGTGAACTTTGAATAAATTGATAAATAACATTATTCGATAGGAGGAAATGATAATGGACAAAAATACAAAAAATCCATATGAGCCTGGTCCGGTGAAGGTGTGGAAAATGACTAAAGAAGAACTTGAAGCGTATATAGAAAAGCATCCTATTATCTACCGGGAAGAATTAAAGCCGTCACCAACCTTCCGCACGGGTAATTGGGGGGCTGAAAAACTGTGAGTCTACCAAAACATATCGAGTTGTTGCACACCGTCAAAGCCTGTAAAAACCAAACAATGCAAATTGAGGACGCAGCGACTCATCTAAAAGTACCCGATTTTGTCATTCCTATGTTAGTCAAAAAAATGAGGACTTGAGTATTCAAGGGGATCTGATTCTAGCAAAAAGAGATTCAACGGGACAAGGCATTTTCGTATTACTAACATTTATTAGCATCATCATTATTGCCGGATTTTTCGGAGAGTAAGGAGTCAAGCCGCTTATGATTTTCATCACATTAAATAGATTTATAGGAGGTACAAGCGTGACAAATAAAATCGTTTGTCCAAGCTGCAAGAGTGAAACGGGCTTTTTTACAAAAGAAAGGGTCACGGGTTCAGCTACCGTCTATTACAATTCCAATGGAGATTTGGAAGAAGATCAGCACGCAATGTATGATTCGTTATTACATTATGGAGGTTCAAAAGCGTATTGCAGAGCTTGCGAACATTTCATAGGGCGTACTGATGCATTGTGGAGCGGCGATAGAGTGGGAAAATAAAAAACTGATCCGCTCGGGATCAGTCAATTTTCTTACTTGTACATTATAGGGTCATGCAAGTAAGGAAGGTACGGGAAGTTTAGGAGCTTCCCCATATTGATTCGACTTTAACATGATTAACAAAAAAATACAATAATCAAATTTGAGATACAAAGGGGATTTTTCAAATGAAATTAATGGGTACACCTGCAACCGTTTCTAAAGTTAGAGCGAAGTTACAGCATATCGGACGTCAAGAAGATAAAGAGGCTCAATTCTATGATGCGGGCATGGTTTCCGTCTTAAAATTTGTTGCTGCTAAAACAATTCATGAAACGGAAGGAACAGAGATCGAATGGTCTGATGCAACTTTACGGACACAAGAGAACGTGGATGATTTGTACGAGAAATTAGAAGGGTGGTTATCTCATGCAAGTGATCTTGTGAAGTTATTGAAAGACCTTGATGACGCTCACGCAGCAAAAGCCAGTCTTGAAATTGAAGATGCTTATGTAACTGGATTCGTAGAAGGTTTCCGCTATTTGATGGGTGAAGCAGCATACAGACAAAATGTAAATTTTCTAAAGTAAGGTGATTTCATAATGGTCGGTTGGATTAAGTTGCATAGGAAGATTAGAAGTAACCCAATTTTCAATGATCCGCAGCTATTAAGGTTATGGCTAATATGTCTAACAGAGGCTTCACATACGGAACATGATCAGATAGTGGGTAGACAAAAAGTGAAGCTAAAGCCAGGTGATTTTGTAACAGGTCGTTTTGCTTTGATGGACATGTACAATACCGGTCTTAAATCTAAGGACAGGGTAAAGGGAGAAAAGACAATTTTTCGTTGGTTGGAACAGCTTCAAGAAATGGGATATTTGACAATAAAAAAGACCAACAAATTCAGCATTGTAAGCATTGATAATTGGGCTATTTATCAAGATGGAGCTTCCGAAAACGACAACAGTCTGACCAACAAAAGACCATCAAATGACCATCAAATGACCACAAACAAGAATGTAAAGAATGATAAGAATGAAAAGAAGATAAATAATTCTCGTCACAAGTACGAACCTTGTGACATGGAGAATGCCAATTTGCTTTATCAAAGAATCATTGAAAATAATCCGCAAGCTAAAAAACCGAACCTGGAAAAATGGGCGAGTGATTTTAGATTGATTAGGCAGATCGACAAGCGGACTGATGCACAGGTGAAGTATTTGATTAACTGGACACAAAAAGATAGTTTTTGGAAATCGAATATATTGAGTCCTGCGAGTCTTAGAAAGCAGTTTGATAAATTGACCGTAAGAATTAAAAGCGAAAGAGAAGCAGCAAAGAGAAAAGCGGCTGTGAATGAAAAGGAGTTTGATTTGACAGATGACTAAAGCAGAGACATTAGAGTTACTTAAACTAATCAAGACATATTATGAGCATTTTGAGTTTGATCAAACAAAGCTAGACGCATGGGCTAGAATCTTAAAGCCCGAGAATTACGAGCGGATCGAGGCGAATTTGATCGTTTATGTGAAATACAATCAGTTTCCGCCAAAAGTTGCTGATCTAATTAAAGCGAAAGAAGCAAGAACAGATCGGTCCGCAGCCATACCGAACATTGAGGAAACTCAAAGCTATCTTTCTGAACTGGACAAGGCTGAACCAACCCAAGAAGAACTAGAACAGATTGAGCAGCATAAAGCAAAGATACGAAAATTGCTTGGAATAGGTGAACCGTCATGACAGGAAACATATTTTATTTCAACGACGAAGCGGAACAACAATATCTAGGCGCAATCTTACAAGAGCCGGATTTGATCAAATATTCGCAGCTCAAACCAATTCATTTCTACCGACAGCAAAATCAATCCATTTACAAAGCCTTTCAAGAGCTTGATAAAAACGGCGATCCTATCGACATAGTGTCAGTTATTGAACATGTGGGACGAGAAAACCTAAAGGGGATCGGCGGAAGAAAATACTTAACTGAATTGATGAATGCCTCAATCACTACAGCAAAACAAGCATTCTATGAAAATCTAATAATTGATTATTGGAAAAAACGAGAGATTGCGAAAGTGGGTGTTTCGCTTAAAGAATCTTCCAATAGCGACGATACGAGCCAAACTATACAAGAGGGTATAAGCTCTCTTATGAGTTTAGAGGATGCGACAGGCACGGACGATGACGGGTCTATCAATAAAGATCTTGTTGAAATCTACCAAGAGTTGGAAACGCCAAAAGGTGATGTAACTGGTATGCCGAGCGGCTTCACTGAATTAGATCGAATGACGTCGGGTTTTCAGCGACAAGAATTTATAATCGTCGCCGCTCGTCCATCCGTAGGAAAAACCGCCTTTTGTTTGAATGTAGCAAGCAATTTCATGGAAAACCCGCTTAATTTAGGTAAAGGCGGAGCGGTTGGTATCTTTTCGCTTGAAATGTCACGTAAGCAATTAATAAAACGGATGCAATCAAGTATCGGTAATATTAACGCTCAATCCATTCGCACGAGTAA
Organism: Bacillus sp. SIMBA_005; assembly: GCF_046535585.1. Lineage (NCBI taxonomy): Bacteria > Bacillati > Bacillota > Bacilli > Caryophanales > Bacillaceae > Bacillus > Bacillus sp. SIMBA_005. The sequence goes on from NZ_JAWRWI010000001.1 coordinate 137,637, forward strand.
TTTAAACGCTGATGAGTGGGGCAGATTAAGCAAAGTGAACGGGGTTTTAGATTGTGCCGCTCTTAGAATATTTGATCAACCAGGCATGACGATAAATGACATTTGGGCAAAGGCTCGTAAAATGAAACGGGAATTTGAAGGCAAGGACATGATGATCATTATTGACTATCTGCAATTGATCGTCGGCAATCCAGTTCATAGAGGAAACAGACAAGCAGAAATCGGAGAAATAAGCCGCATGCTAAAGCAAATGGCAAGAGAATTGGACATTGCTGTCATTGCATTGAGTCAGCTTTCACGTGGAGTCGAACAACGCCAGGAGAAGCGCCCTATGATGTCAGACATTAGAGAATCGGGGCAGATCGAACAAGACGCTGATGTTATCGCATTTCTCTATCGTGATGACTATTACGACAAAGAAACAGAGAATAAGAACATTATTGAAATTATTATTGCTAAACAGCGTAACGGTCCAGTCGGTACGGTTTCACTAGCGTTCGTCAAAGAATATAACAAATTTGTCAACCTGGAATATAGGGAATCGGCATGACGGTCAAAGATTGGTATGAAGAGGCGATAAAGCTCAATCAGTACGCCTTGATATTGCTGATCGAATTCCTTGTTTACGAAAAGGCAGTGATAAAAATGACGGACCAAGAAGAAAAACTCTTCTTTTACTTACAACCTAAATTTCATTCGAGAATGAATGAGCATTTAACGAACTATCATACAAAAATTCAATTGGAGGAAGCGGGCATATGAGCAACGGAAAAGAGCGGTTAACAGAAGATCAAAGACAATTTTTAATTGAATGGTTAACAGTTATCGGGCGAGGGTATTCACGGGAGTTTTACGAGAAAATGAATGACCAGGAATTAGAAAAGCAATATTTACTTAACGTTCCGCAAGAAATTTGATTAAACGAGAGCTTATCGGCTTAGGAGGAAACAAAATGCACCCTTTAAGAATGTTAAAAATGTTTGAAATGCAAGCAGAGTTAGACAGGAAAATCATTGAAGAAAAAGGGCTAGAAGGTCAAGACCTTCTGCCCGGACTTATCTTGGCGTTACAAGTGGAGCTAGGGGAGTGCGCTAACGAGTGGCGAGGCTTTAAATTTTGGAGCAAAGACCAACAACCATGCACCGAAAAGTTAATAGAGTGTTCCCTTTGCATGGGAACTGGCGATATAAATTACGAAAGAGTCGCAGAGGACGCAGAAGGCAGCGGAGGACACGAATATATAAAATGTGATGAATGCAATGGAACAGGAGCAACAGGAACAAAAAACCCACTCTTAGAAGAATACGTGGACTGTTTACATTTCATCTTGAGTATTGGAAATAGCATTGGTTATTCAACACGTATTTGTAATGTGAACTTATTGAGTAGAATCATCAAAGAAGTGAGCGTAGAAAAAGCGTTCCTAGGTGTCTTCAAAAGCGTTGCATTCCTACTTACGGAGATTGATGACCTTGGTATGGCTTATCACCACTATAGAAAAATCTTTAATGGATTTAACGAGCTAGGAAAAGCACTTGGTTTTACCCCTAAAGAAATCGAAGATGCGTACATGAAAAAAAACGCCGTCAATCATTTGCGGCAGCAGGAGGGGTATTGATGGATCTTGCTATCGTTAAACGACTACTAATCTTTTATATTGTGTTCGGATCGCTGTCCGCTTTAGCGATCATGTATATAAATTAAGGAGGCAATGAAAGACTTGAGATTACAAGACATTCCAAGTAAAATTATAGATATTGAGACTTTTGACGCAGGAAAAGAGCCGTTAGTTTTTGTTTTATCTAACGGCATATTGAAATATGCACCGCTGCCGCCACATGGTGAAACAAAAATTGTCACTCACAATAACAAAGTGACTCGATTGCTTTATAACGAAGGCGAATTATTTGAATAAAAACGTTCTACCGGAAAGCCGGGGGACACTGATCATAACAGCAAAGCGCTGTGTGATTGGTGTCCCTTTTTTTATTTTCAGAAAAGGAGAAACCAAAATGAAAACGTTGAGAGCTGCTTTTATAAAAGCGGGTTATAAATCTATGCCAACAAAAAGAACTGACGTTCCTAAGAACGAATGTACTCGAAATCACACGCAGGAGCTTTCAGAAAAAGAAATAAGGGAGCTTATGGGTGTTTACCGCCCGACATATAAAAGAGGGCGTGGCGGGGCATTTAAAAGCAAATAAAAGGGGGTGGTATTTTGAAAGATTTAATCAAGGAATATAAAGCAGCTTTAGAAGAAACTAAAAGAAGTTTGATAGCATCTACAGACGAAGGAGAAAAGAAAACATACCGCTCAATGATCTATAACTTAGAATATGCGGTCGAGTGGATGGAAACAGGAAGAGAACCAGGGGCAAGGCGTGACGTGGATCGCCGTTCCTATTATCAACGTACAATACTTGCAGATAATGGGTTGCTTGATGTCTTATCTTCAAAATATCACGTTCCCCAGCCCGACCTATTCGCAGTAAACGAAAATGAAAAGGAATTACTAGATTATGTCTTGTCTACGCTGACACAGAAGGAGAAAGAGATATTCATAACCGTTGTTGGTCACAATGTATCTTTCAGCAAATGCGCCGCTCTTCATGGAGTAGCAAAAGGCACGATTCAAACCCATATAGTAAGAGCGAGAAAAAAGATCGCTCAAAGGGTAGAGGAATTGACAGCGGGAGAAAGGGGATACGCTAATGTTGGGTGAACCGCCTGTAATTGATAAAAAGGAAACGAGAAAAAGAGTTGAAAGGATTCTCGACAACTACCGCTTATATCTTCTTCAAGTCCCGGACGATATGCTGCCGAAGATAACAGGAGGATTTAGCATAGTGCCGCCCGCCACAACCAACGCTTACCGCTCATCCACTGAAAGCACAGCTATTAAACGGATTGAATGGGAGCAGAAACGAAATGCCTTTCTTGAGAAGGTACAAAGAGCGGTCAATCGTCTTCCGTATAATGAGAGACAGATAATCATTAAACGTTACATGCAGCAAGAACCTGTTTTCGATTACCAGGTTTACAACGAGATCGGAATGAGTGAAAGGTCTTATGCTCGTCTCAAAGCACGTGCATTTATTAATTTGGCTGTTGCTCTAAATATAGAGATACATAAAGCAAATTTTTAATTATTTCAGGTAATGTTATTCTATTATTGAAGCATATTCTTTACAGCAGTAAATAAATTTTGCTGGAAATAATATAAATATCAACTGATTAGTGTAAAATGATTACAATAAGAATTTTGGAGGAACCTATAATGGATTTTATTTCTATTCTTAAAATTCTAAAAATAATCTTTAGTGCAATTCCATGGCTATTAAGTGTTACTGCTCTTTTTCAGTTCCTATATAATAAATATCCCAAATTTTATTTCTTTTTTGTAAAAAGGTTTAAGAAATGGCGAGATACAAAATGGAAATTGACAGTTAGTGTGTCAGTCCAAAGAGACCTTGATTTTTTTAGGATCTTAGAAGAGGTTATTAATGATGTATTTGGAAAAAGACAAAGAGTTTTTAATCTGAAGAATAAGAAACAATACGAATTCTCGGACTACACTCTTACTGTTCAATATAATCTTGACTGTAGTAACGAAGAGTACGTCACAGTAGAATTATTATTTGGAACGATAACTGCTACTAAGTCAACTGCTATTGATAAGCTGAAAAATCTAAGGAAATTGTTTAATAAACTGAACTCTAGAATTGATTTTAGAGATGAAAGTTACAGCATGAATATTTATTTCATAACAATGAAAAATCCATTTTATGGACTAATGATTCAAAGATTAGGTCCAGAGCACATACAATATTTTCAATGCAATTTTTCTATAGACCAATTGGAACGTAAGATGTTTAAAAAAAGAACTCAACAAACTGAAACAAATCAAGAATTAACAGTTTTTAAAGATTATATATCCATAAATCACCATAATTATGATACAATAGAAGATATTACAAAAAAATGTCTACTGTTGGAGGGGTAATTGGATTGAGTATTATAAGCATTAATATTTATGACAAGCTAAATGATGTTGGAAATGATGAAACGTTAGAGGTTTTTTCCCATGAGAAAAACGAAATAATAAATGGATATGAGGAAAAACTAGAGACTTATATCCTTATCAATAGTATTTCGCCCACTGGATATCAAAATATCCAAATTATTAATGATGAAGTCTTCGCTCAAACTGTAAGAGTTAAAGGCGAAGTAGTACATGAAGTGATTAAACAAGATATGTATCAAGCGTATGTAAAAGTCAAAAATAAGAAAGTGAAGGGTGTGGGCAATTTAGTCACTCTTTGCAGAAAAGATAGTTCTTTAAAAGCGAAAGAGATTTTGGAGCAGAATTTTGGAGATGAATATGAACAACACAAGTTTGATATTTTAAAAATAATTGATGCCGCATCAGATGTAAGAAACGCACGTTTTAAAGTTAAAATTGAAACAGTTAGTTCCGTAAGTATGGGAGGAACTAGAGTTCACGATACCCAATATTACAGCGAAATGTTAAGAAAGGGTCAACTATCTGCGGTTATAATAAATTATGATATGCCTCAACAATCTGTAACAATTAGAATTAATGTTGATGGCACAGTGCTATTATATAATTCTTTGACGGATTTTGAAATACTAGACTTGGTAGAGGATTTACTTAATATTGAATAGTTATATAAATTGCATCCTTTGGATGCTTTTTGTTTGGCAGAAAACTGGCGTGTTTTTGGCGTAATGTTGGCGCATCATGACGGGGAAAGGGTTGTAATATTGTATTATGCGATAGATAATGGATTTAAAAATAAGGATGAGGAAATGGACGATTTGGAACAGTTATTTAAAAAATGGGTTAATCACTCTAAAGAAGGATATCGTAGGAGAGATTTAAACAAAACGGATGTGACCTGGAAAGATTTAATACAACAATTATACGAATGGGAGAACAGTGAAAACAGCACTGCGAAAGAGCTTGCGAAATATTTACTATATACCGGAGAAATAAGAAGGATTCATAAAGATCATAAAAAAATTGATTATGATAATCACTATGTTTCATGGACATTAGCAGAAGATCTAGAGGATATATATTGGTTTAAAAGCGAATCTTCATCACCTTACACAATTATTACAGCAAAAGCTACTAAGGATAACCCTGGAATAAATATTAAGGGATTTATAGATGCTATGAAATCAGAAATTCCTGATTATGTGTTAACCTCAGTAAACATTTATAAGGAACAAGAAGTCATATTTCCTTTACAAAAAAGTTCAATGATTAAAGTTGAGAAATTTAATTGAATAATGGTTAAATTTGATCATTAAGAAGCACTGTCCGATAGGGCGGTGCTTTTTCTATTTGCTCTAAAGCGTTCCTGTCTGTTTACAAAATCAATGGCGGCTAACATACAGGGGCGGCTTAGATCAAATAAAAAAGGAGAGTGGGAGAGGAAGGAATACATGCCCTTAAAACGTTGTAACGTTCCCGCCTGCCGGGAATATATAGACTGGACCGCACGCTATTGTATGAAGCACCAAGGCTATGCTGATAAGCAATACAACAAAGATGTGAGATACAACAGGGAGAACGAAGCGCACTACAAATACTATCAAAGCAGAGAATGGAAATCACTTCGAGAAGCAAAGAAGCGTGAGAGTCATTACAGATGCGCTGTGTGTTCCGCAGAAGGGCGAGTAAACATGTCCAATAGGTTAGTGGTACATCATAAGTATAAAGAGCTTAGAGAGGTATTACATGATGATATAGAGCGCAATGATTTAAACAATCTTGAAGTGCTTTGCCAGTTTCATCATAACCAGGTGACATTTAAGAAGTGAAGACATTTTCATTTCATTTATTTTGATTTAAGTCCCCCCGACATTGAACGGGGTGGGCTTTTTTGCTTCCTGGAAATCGGCGTCCCCTCAACTTTAAAAAAAGTGTTGAAATGGAGTTTTGATTTTTCCCGTTTTTTGAGGTTTTTCACTCATTCATAAAATGGCTTGATCCTTTACAGGCTTTGAGATAGAGCGATTTTACTCATTTGTTTGATTGCCTAAAATTAATAGGTTGAATTTGCTGAAAGGTGGTGGTTTTTATTGGCGAGAAGAAAACAAATGACGGACACATTAAAAGGGCAAATATCAAACGAAGAACGAGAGCAGCGTCAGCAACATGAAGAAAAATTGAAAGGCATTTCGCCATTGAAAGAGAACCCGCCTTATTGGCTGTCAACAATGGCAAAAAACGAATGGATCAGAATTTACCCGCATATTATCGAGCTGCCTATTTCGGAACTGGATCGCACTTTGTTGGCTATGTACTGTAATAGTTACGCACAGTATCGACAGGCATTAGAAGATGTGGCAAAAGAGGGACAAGTCGTTTTTGAAGTAAATAGTAAGGGGTTTGAAGTGAAAAAGAAAAACCCGTCTATTGAAATCATGATGCAAATGTCGAAAGAGATTCGAGCCATTGCGGGACAACTTGGTCTTGCGCTTGATGCTCGATTACGTCTAGTTGGTTTAGGTGAAGAGAGTGAGGATGACGATATATTTGAGGCAATGAGGCAGGATGACGACGATTAAAAAAGACCCCGGTACTCTTTACGCTGAAAAAGTAGTAAACGGGGAAATTGTAGCAAGCAAAAAAGTCATCCAGGCATGTGAACGACATTTGCGGGATCTTGAAAAATCAAAAGACCCTAACTATCCATACGAGTACAAGCCCAAAAAAGGGGCGAAGGTTGTAAAGTTTCTTGAAATGCTGCCGGATATTTCAACGGGAAAACCTACGTCATTAGCACTCTTTCAAAAATTCATTGTCTATATGATATTTGCCTGGCGAGACAAAGAAACAGGATATAGACGTTTTACAAAAGCATATATAAGCATGGCACGTAAAGGCGGTAAATCCGTTCTTGTTGCCGGGATCGCTTTATATGAATTGCTTTTCGGTGATGCGCCTAGATACGATCGTCAGATTTACACGACGGCAAACTCTCGTAAACAAGCAAAAGCGGTTTTTAACATGATTGTCATGCAACTTAAAAAGTTGCGGAAGAAATCAAAACAAATTAAGAAAATGACCAAGATCATTCAAAATGAAATCCGTTTTTTGCTAGAGGATAGCATCATCATGCCGTTATCTCGTGATACTGATAACCTTGACGGCTTAAATGTCTTGATTGGCATTCTTGATGAATTTCACACAGCGACAAACACAAAAATGATTGAGGTTTTAGAGTCCTCACAAGGTCAGCAAGACCAGGGGCTTATTTTGATCATTAGTACAGCGGGTTTTAAATTAAATGGTCCTATGTATGCACAAGAATATCCGTATGTAACGGATATATTGAGCGGGAAGAAAGAGAACGAAAACTATTTTGCGGTTGTCTATGAGCAAGATGACGAAAAAGAGATAAGCGACGAAAGCACTTGGATAAAAAGTAACCCGTTACTTGAAGTTGAAAGCATGAAAAAGAAATTGTTCAAGAACTTACGCAAAAAATTGAAAGAAGCCCAGGAAAAAGATGATTTGAACGGAACGCTAGTTAAAAACTTTAATTTGTGGCGTTCTGCTTCTTCCGATAGTTTATTGAACGGTGACGATTGGAAAGATTGTGCCATTGAGGAAAAGCCGGATATATACGGGAAGCCTGTTTATATCGGTGTGGATTTGTCCAGGTCGGAAGATTTATCTTCACTCGGTTTTATTTATCCTTTAGAGGATGATGAGGAAAACTTTTATGTTGATAGTCATTCATTTGTCGGGCGTAAAGGCGGTTTAGAAAACAAGATACAGCGTGACAAAATTGACTACAAGCGGCTTGAGCAAGAAGGGTATTGCACAATAACAGACAAAGAGTCCGGCATCATTAATTTACAACAAGTGATCGATTACATGGTCGATCACATAACGAAAAATGATTTGCAAGTGAAGGGTATCTTTTATGATCCATATAACATTTCATTGTTTTTAAATGAAATTGAACATTACGGATACCCTGCTATTGAAGTAAGGCAAGGGGTAAGGACGTTATCTGAGCCAACGAAAAACTTTAGACTCAATGTCATGGATCAGCGTCTCCTGCATACAAACAACCCATTACTCAACCTTGCAATTAACAACGCCATTTTGAAAAAGGTCAATGATACGGTGCAGATCGACAAGGATTTGAACCGGGAAAAAATTGACCCAATCGCTGCCGTTATGAATGCATATACAGAAGCAATGTACCATTACGAGCAAACAGATTGGGACGCATATTACCAAAGTGAAGATTTTGGTATATAGAAGGAGGGGAAACAGTGCCAAAACAATTTAATCGTTTAATCAAGGGAGTATGGCGGTTCTTAACATTGAACCTTCATACTCTTTTGTTTTTGTTGGGGCTAATCCTTATCAATACCGCCGTTTACATGGTCGGGATGATTTTGGGGATTGCGGCTAGTGGTGTTTTGCTAGTCTTTGTTGCCATTCTTCTCAACCATGAAACAGAAAGGGGGTAGAGGAAATTGGCGTTCTTTAGATCAATCAATCAACAAAGCGCAGGACAAAGGGAATTTAATGAAATTTTGGTGGGCTTAGATGGTTTAAGTTATGTGCCAGCAACAGCTATTAAAAATAGTGATGTGTTCACAGCGGTTCACGTCTTGTCGTCAGACATAGCAGCAAGTCCGATCATGATTAGAAACGAAGGAATAGAAGAAAAGGATAGTGACTTGTTTCAGCTTATCAACGAGCGACCTAACGAATATTATTCGGGGTACTCATTCAAATATATCCTTGTCGCCAATGCGCTTTTAAACGGTCAATCGTTTGCTTATATCAAACGGGATAAAGGCGGCACGCCCTGGGAGCTTATTCACATGTTAAATAGTGAAGTCTCGGTGGATCAGATAAAGGGACGAAACGATATTGTTTACCGTTATTATCCTTCTGATGGCAAAGAAACTATTTTGAAACCGTCTGACGTGCTGCATATCAAGTTTTCCTCACTGGATGGGGTAAACGGAAAGAGCCTCTTATCATGTCTCAAGCACGAACTGGAAAGCCAGGAGGCGGGTAAAAGGCTTGTCACGGACTTTTTTAGACGTGGCACAAATTTGAGCGGTATTGTAACGCTTAAAAAAGGCGTACCGTCGCCCGAAGCAAGGGAAAACTTGCGTGATGAATTTGAGAAGGTTAATTCGGGTGTGAGAAATCAACAAAGAATAGCGGTCTTGAGCGAAAACGAAGATTTTAAGCAGCTTGAAATCAGTACAAAGGTTCTTGAGATCGTCAATAATTACACGCATTCAACAAAGCAGATTGCGAAAGTGTTCGGGCTGCCGCCTCATAAGTTGGGAATCGAGCAAGTGAACACTTCACTAGAACAAGCGAACCTGGATTATTTGACAAATACGCTTTCAAATTACTTTGCTGCCATTACAGCGGAATTAAATTTCAAAATGCTTTTTTACCCGGAAAGCAGGACCAAACGTTTTCAGTTTGACGCAAGACGATTTAAGGAAACAGACGCTAAAACAAAGCGGGAAAATGTCATTGCATTACTTCAAAACGGTATTTATTCGCAAAATGACGCATTAGCAGAATACGGAATCGCGCCTATTGAAAATGGAAATAGGCGCTTTATGAGTTTGAACTATGTGGATGTTGACATTATGGACGAAATCCAAAAAGCAAAGGCGAAGGGGCTTCCAATTCCTACGGTCGATAAAGGGGGTGATGATATTGGAGAAGGAGATTAGAGCCATTCAGGAAGGTTCACTAAAAGCCACAGAAGAAACCGATAAAGGCAGAATGATCACAGGTTATGCATTGAAATTTGGTACACGCAGCCGAAACCTGGGCGGCTTTATCGAAACCATTGAAAAACGTGCGCTGCAAAATGCTGATATGTCAGATGTAAGGGCGCTTATTGACCACGATCCTTCTAAAATTTTGGGAAGGACCAAAGCCGGAACACTAAAACTATCTGTGGATGATATTGGATTGCGTTTTGAATTGTCTCTACCTAACACGCAATATGCAAACGATCTATACGAAAACTTGAGACTTGGCAACATTTCAAATTGTTCATTCGGTTTTCATCTTGCGAAAAACGGCGACAGCTTTAAACGTGATGAAAAATCGGGGCTGCCGTTGCGGAGCTTAACAAATATTTCACGGATTACTGATGTTTCTATCGTCACTTATCCAGCTTATGAAGATACAGACGTATCAATTGCACAGCGGCATTTAAAGCAGCATCAAAGCAGCCATTTAGAAAAAGAAAAAATCAAGTTAGAGCTTGATCTAATTGAATTAAGTCTTTAGAAAGCACTCGTACATTGCGGGTGCTTATTTTATTTGGAAAAGGAGCATGTACACATGTTAAAAGAGAAAATCCAGGAATTACGTTCAGAGATCACAAAGAGACAAACGGCTATCAATACAAAAATCAAAGAGGCTCATCAAAGAGCGGAAGAAGACAAGCTAGAAGAAGCAAAAACGATTAAAGATGAAATCACTTCTTTAAAAGCAGAGATTGAGACAATGACAGAAAAGCTAAAAGAATTAGAAGAATTGGCAGGAATGAAAGCGGAGGAAATCACGGAAGCGGGACAAGCCGGAACAGATGAACAAAGATCACTTCCATTAGTCACGCCGCATGTGCGCTTGGATAAAGGAATTGAGGAACAGCGCCGCAGCTTTGAAACATTCTTGCGTACTAGAGGTGAAGTCCGAGACGGTTTGACAACAGAAGGAGCAGCGGCGGTTATTCCTATCGAGGTCATTACAACACCGCAGAAAACGCCGGAAGATATTGTTGATTTAGTTGAATTTGTAAATAAAGTCAATGTGACAGCAAAATCCGGTTCATATCCAGTTTTGGAAAACACAGAAACTGAACTTGTGTCGGTTGCGGAACTTGAGAAAAACCCCGATCTAGCAAACCCAAAATTCAATAACATTGAATGGAAAGTCGAAACGTATCGTGGTCAATTGGCTATTTCTCAGGAATCAATTGATGATGCTGGAGTAGATTTGACGGCACTTGTAGCGGATCATTTGCAACAAGTTAAACGAAATACAAGAAATACAAAGATTGCAGGTGTCTTAAAGGCGTTTACAGCTAAAACAGTTTCGGGAACGGACGACATTAAAAAGATTTTAAATGTTGATTTAAAGCAAGCCTATGCCCGTAATGTTCTTTCTACGTCATCCGCATTTCAATTCCTAGACACCTTAAAAGACAAAAACGGTCAATACATCTTACAAAGTAACATTTCTTCACCATCCGGCAAAACGCTTTTCGGAAGCCCAATCAAAGTTGTTGATGATAAGTTGCTCGGTAAAAAAGCCGGTGATATGAACATGTTTATCGGTGACTTGAAACGAGCTGCCTTCTTTGCGAATCGTGTAGACGTTGTTGCGAAATGGGTTGAAAATGCGGTATATGGTCAAGTCCTTTCCCTTGCTATTCGTTTCGACGTAAAGCAAGCAGACAAAAACGCAGGCTTTTATGTAACAATCAAGCCGCCAGTTGAAACAGGCGCTACAGAATAGGAGTGAAGAAATATGACTCTTGAAGAATTAAAACATGCTTTAAGGATCACTCATGACCTGGATGACAAAATGCTAGAAACCATAAAAGCGGCTTCTGAAAAGTTTATTAAAGATAGCGTCACTTTATCGAAAGATAGGGACGCTTTTTTTATTGATAATCCTTGTTTTGATGATGCGGTCATGATGCTTTGTGGACACAGATATGAAAACCGATCAGCAACAACAAACAAGAATTTGCAAGAAGTGCCGTTCGGCGTTATGTCGTACATTCAACAATTTAAAGGAGAATACCCTTCATGGACTATGGACGATTAAATACGCCGATATCTTTCGTTAAAAAGTCAAATACGAAAGACCCTATATCCAGGGAGAACACGACCACATTAGAAAGACTTTTCACCACCTGGGCGGAACGGCGAGACCAAAAATTAAGAGAAAAGCTATCAACAGCCGGAACGGTTTTAGAGGATAGTTTGACGTATGTTATTCGCTATCAACAAGTATCAACCATTTCCAACGCTATGCACGTACAGGACCACTTGACCAACGAGCTTTATCAAGTCATTGATATTCTGCCAAACGAGCAGGACAAAGACTTGATCAATGTCTTTGTAAAGAAGGTGAGTTGATGGCGCTAGATGCTACTGGTTTAGAAGAAACATATAAAGCCATTGAAAAGATGGCTCGTCAAAATGTAAAAGCAGAAAAGGCTGCCGTTCATGCCGGCGCAAAACTAATGGCAGATGGCTTGGAAAAGAACACGCCATTTGATAGCAATAGTGGCAATGAGAAGCATTTAAAATCAGATGTTTTCTATTCCAAACCAAGAGAGGACGGGGAAATATATTCAACCGTTGGCTATGGTAAGGAAACGGCTTATAGGCTGCATTTTACTAACTTCGGAACGATCAAGCAGCGCCCGCAAAGTTTCATAGAGCGCACGATCAACGAATACGAACAACTCGTTTTATCAAAAATGCAAAGTGTTTATAGGGGGTTGCTCGGGCTATGATGTTGCCAATCCAAGAAGTAGAAATGATTTTAACAGGTTCGGCAGATCTAACAAGCTACGTGCCGGATGAAAAAGTCTTTCTTGTGGACGTGCCGGAGTTAGATCAAAAGGTAGATCAAGCCCCAATGATCCGCATTAATGAGCTTGAAAGCTATCGTAATGCGTATGAGGATGATCAAGCGACAGGCATAAGCGTTGATATACAAATAGATTTATGGACGGGGACAATCAAGGAAGCGCAAGAAATACAACCGATTATTGATCGTTTGATGGCTTCGGCTGACTATCAGCAATACGCTTCCGCATTTGATAAAGACCCGGATATAAATTTGTATCGCTATGCCAGGCGGTACAGAGCAAATAAAGAAATAGAAATCAATTTTGATAAGAGAGGATGAAATAAATGGCTACAACAGGATTGAGAGATATACAAGTCGGCGTTTTTGAAGATGACGTCGCCAAAGAAGCAACAGAAGTATTAAAAGTACCTGGGGCAATAGAATCAAAATTAGAACCAAGCTCGGAAATTGCCGTTCTTTACGGGGATGATGGGGTATTTGATCAAGAAGGATCGGGAGTTGGCGAAGCAAAGCTAGAAATTGGCGTTGCTGATCTTACAACAGAAATGAAAAATAAGTTGCTAGGAGCTGAAGCCATTGGCGGATGGCTTGAGGCATACGGAAAAGATACTGACCCGCCTTTCGTTGCTATCACATTCCGGCAGAAAACAAAGGGCGGTTTTTGGTATGTTGGACTTTTGCGAGGTAAATTCGGTATTCCGTCCACAGAAGGAAAAACAAAAGAGGATAAAGTCGAATTTATCACGCCAACTATTGAGGGACAATTCATGCCCCGTAAATCTGATGGTTTAACCTATGTCATGGCGCATAGTGCAAGTCCTGGATTCACTGAAAAGGGATTCTATGATTTTGTCTTTAAAGGGATCGCCCCTAGCACTGACGGCGACAACGGAACAGCGGAAGCGCCATCAAGCACCACAACAAAAAAATAGTGTTTTCTGATAGCCAGGTAATTTATTTTACCTGGTTAAACTGGATTCATTAAAAAATATACGAGGTGTTTATATGTTGAAATTAACAATGATTGATGCACAAACAAAAGAAGAAAAAACGTACACAAAAGATATGCCGTCAGCTCGTCAATTAAGACGTGCGCTTGAATTGCAAGCTCAAGCAGAACAAGAGGAAATTGAAGGTACTACAATGCTTGATGAAATGATCACATATGTTGTGGATGTATTTGGTAAACAATTTACCTATGATGACTTTTTGGACAACATTCCGTCTGATCAGACATTTCCAACTATTGCTGATGTAATGATGCAAGTGACAGGACAAAAAAAGGGAAACGACGGCTTGAAAAAGAAAGCGGTGAAAGCACAGAAATAGAGCATTTAGAAACGTGGCAAGATTACCTAGATTCATTAGATGATATTTACGAAGATTTGATGAAAGAAGGGTACAAGTATCATGAAATAGACAACATGGACTTGAACGGATTTTTGCGTCTTGCGAATCGAAAAGGACAAAGCTCGGGCAGCGTTCCAATAGATCAGATTTTAAGACCAGGGGGCTTTTAAGCCTTCTTTTATTTTTGAGGAAAGGAGGTAAACCATATGGCAACAGAAGGGCGTCCGATAGGCTCTTTAGTCGTTAATACGACGTTAGATAGTACAGGCTTTGACAAAGGCGTTACAGCCTTGAGACAGCAGCTTAAAACGGCACAGTCCGCAACCAAAGCAACCGCAGCCGAATTTAAAGCATTAGATGACAAGCTCGGCGAAAGTAAAAGTAAGGTGTCGGGCTTGTCGGATCAATTAAAGATTCAAGAAAGAATTGTAGATTCCTATAGACAAGCATATGAAAAGCAAGTGGAGCAATACGGCGAGGGATCAACCCAGGCGCAGAAATACGCACAACGCTTAAACTCTCAAATAACAAGTTACCGCAATATGCAAAATGCTTTAAGGCTTGCACAAAGCCAGGTTGAAAGACTTGAGCGTGCCGAATCAGAAGCAGCAAACAGCGCCGACGATTTAGCGACAAGTCATCAAAATGTATCTAATGATGTAACGGCAGCGGGTAAAGAGGTTTCCAAACTCTCAAGCATTTTAAAGGGCGGATTTGCTACGGCAGCGGTGGCTGGTACGGCAGCCATTGGAGCATTAACGGCAGCCGTTGGCACGCTTGGTGCAAAAATGACGGCTGATATTCAAGCGTCTCAAGGTCGTTTAAGAGCGCAGCTAGGTTTAACAGGAGATGAAGCCAAAAGGCTCACAGGTATAGCAAAAGACGTGTGGGCGCAGGGATTCGGAGAGAATTTGGATGATGCAAGGAATGGTTTGTTTCAAATTAAACAAAATATCCGAGGCATTGCAGACAAGGACCTTACGGACGTAACCAAAAAAGCCCTGGTGCTTGCTGATGCTTTTGATTCAGAAGTAAATGAAGTTGCAAGAGCGGGCAATAACCTTATGAAAGGTTTTGGCGTGTCTGTGAGTGATGCGTTTGATCTCATGACGTATGGCGCACAAAACGGATTGAATTTTAGCAACGAGATGTTCGATAACCTGTCCGAGTATTCAACGTTATTCGGGAAAATGGGTTATTCAGCTCAAGAATATTTTCAATTACTCGTCAACGGAACAAAAGCGGGCGTTTACAACCTGGATTACGTCAACGACGTCATGAAAGAGTTTCAAATTCGAGTTAAAGACGGCTCCAAATCTACTAATGCTGCCATGATGGATATGTCCAAACCAACTCAAAAGATATGGGAAAATTTCTTGAAAGGTAAAGGAACTGTTAAAGATGTTTCAAATGCCGTTTTAAAAGAGTTGAAAGGCATGAAAGACCAGGTGGATGCAAACAATATCGGCGTGGCTCTTTTCGGGACAAAATGGGAGGACTTAGAGGCTGACGCCATGTATGCCCTGGGCGGCATTGATGGGAAAATCGGTGACGTAAAGGGCAAAGCTGACGAAGCAGGGGCGGCGTTGCAAGACAATCTAGGCACACGCTTTAAAAAGATCGGGCGTCAAGCACTATCAGCGCTAGAGCCATTAGGAGGCGCAGCAGCTACATTTCTTGAGAAGGCATTTAATATTGCTGATCCAATCATGAAAGAAATGTCCAGCGCTGGCAATACCGTAAAACAGGCAATGGCGGGTATTTGGGGCATATTGCAAGGTGAAGGAAGTGCTGAACGCTTAGAAGGGTACGGCATATTATCGCAGCTTTTCCCGCCTGGCGTGGTTGATATGATTGTCAGCACTACAGATACAGTAAAAGGCGTGATTGATAGTATAAAAAGCTCGTTTCAAAGTATGCAACCGATTTTTCAGTCGATCGGTAGAATTTTGATGAGTGTATTTGTCACAATGGCCCCGATTGTAAAACAAGCCCTGGGCGGCATCTTGTCATTTATCGGACAGCTTGCCGCAGTGTGGGGAACATTTTGGAAGGAAAACGGCGGTGTGATTACACAAGCCTTACAAAATATATGGTCTGTGGTCCAATTCGTCATGCCTGCCATTATTGCCATTATTAAAAGCGTTTGGGGCAATATTAAAGGCGTTGTCATGGGCGCAATGCAAGTGATTCAAGGCGTCATAAAATTCTTCTCGGGTCTGTTAACTGGTGACTTCGGCAAGATGTGGGAAGGCATCAAAAGCGTGTTTTTCGGCTCGATTCAAGCGATATGGAACTTTGTGCAATTGTCCTTTTTCGGAAAGATTCTCGGGATTGCGAAATCACTAGGAAAAGGGCTATTAGGCATCTTCCCGAAAATGTGGTCTAGTATTGTCGGTTTCTTTAAAAACGGGGCAACCAATACCGGGAAAATGGTCACTTGGCTTAAAGACAAAGCCGTTTCAATTGCGACAAGCATGAAGGACGGCATGGTCAAACGTTTTTGGGACATTGTAGAGGCAGCCAAAAAATTGCCGGGTAAAATCGGTAATGGAATTAAAAGCATGGCAGGGGAGGCGCTAAAAGGCGTCAAAGCATTAGCAAATAAAATGAATAACAAACTATCCTTTGTTGTGAATGGCGTAATAGGTGGCGTTAACTGGGTTCTTGGTAAAGTTGGCGTTCCGAAAGAAAATCAAATACCGGAATGGACACCGCCGAAATACGCAAAAGGGACAGGCGGTCATCCAGGAGGACCCGCCATTCTAGGCGACGGAGGAATGGAAGAACTGTTTATCACGCCTGGCGGTCAAATGGGTTTGTCTCCTTCAACTGATACAATGATGAATCTTCCAAAAGGAACCGAGGTATTGTCGGGACCTAAAACGAAAGCATTGTTTGATGACGTGCCATTTTACAAAGATGGTACAGGTAAAGGCAGTAACTTCATTTCTAGTCTTTTCGGTAAAGTGAAAGACCTGGTACTTGATGTGTCTGACTTCATTACAAAGCCTAGCAAGCTAATGAATACATTGCTTCAAAAAATGGGGATCACTACCCCGAGCATGGCAGGTGGCTTTGGTCAGATCGTCAAAGGCAGCTTTTCATTTATCAAGGACAAAGCGGTTTCTTTTATTAAAAACAAGATTAAAGACTTTGGTTTTGTTCCTGGTGAGGGAGGCAGCGCAGCAGTAAAAAAATGGGTTGCTCAAGCGATTGCGATTAAGGGAATTTCCCCATCTTTTTCAAAAGCGCTTGAAACGATCGCAATGAAAGAGTCGGGCGGAAACCCTACAGTCGTAAATAATTGGGACAGCAACGCAAAAGCGGGGCATCCGTCCCAAGGGCTTATGCAATTCATTCCGTCTACTTTTGCAGCGAACAAAGAACCTGGTTACGGAAATATTAAAAACCCTGTACACCAGGTTATTGCGGCTATCAACTATTTGAATAGTCGGTATGGCGGAATTAACAAGCACCCGGGCTTGGTCAACATGAGAAAAGGCGGCAAGTACATTGGCTATGATAAAGGCGGTATCATTACCCGAAATCATACGGCAGAGGTCCACAAAGGGGAAATGATTTTACCTTTAAGGCAATTCAGAAGAAACCGAGCCATGCAGGTACTTGCTCAAGCTAATCGAATGGTTGGCTATCAGCCCGAGCAGCCGGGGCAAGGTTCAACAAATGTTATTGTTCAAAATGATAGTGCCGAGGCTATTAAGCAGCTAGAAAACAAGTTTGATCAAATGATCGGCTTGTTGACACAGATCGCCATGAAGGACACCACGATAAATGTTGAGGGACTAAACAAGTACAATATGGATTTACTTAAAAATAGACAGCGTAGGGGAGGGCTTGCGACTTGAGTTATGAATTTTATACGGATTACGGGGAAGGGCTGCAACTGATCAGCAAGCGCCTTCCCTTTTTACGTTGCGTAAAATTTACGCCTGTGTCGGCTTCAATTGAGCGTCAAACGACAGTTGTGGCAAATAGACCAGGATTAAAACAAACGTCGAAAAAAGTCCGTTTCAAAGAAAGGAAAATCAAAGCACGATTTTATATTAAAGCAAAAAGCACGGATCAGTTTAATAGATATAGAGCGGCGCTAACAAGGGAACTTGTAAGAGAAGAACCCTATTACATTAGTTGTTCTTTTTCACCCGGTATACGTTACCTGGTGACGTGTGACGACGAAATCGAGATCGAAAAAGATGACGGGAAAAATTATAAAGAAGTTGATGTGGAATTCACCGCAGCGCTTGGGCTTGGCGAAACCGTTTTTAATACTGAAAAGCCCTTGAATTTGAGTGGAGAGTATTTTTATCTCGGGATGAATTTGCCGAGTCAAGACGATCTGAAATACCGTTTCACGTCCAAGACGTTCAAAGTCTACAACGCTTCTGATGTGACAATTGATCCGATTGACTTTGATTATAGCGTCACCATGTATTTAACAGGTAAGGACGTGAAGATACGCAATGATGCCACGAAAGAGGCGTTAACGATAAGGGGATCAGTTTCTAAAAAGCAAAAAATCATTATCACACGTCAATATGTCATGATTGATGGGAAAATGGCGGACACGTCCGGGCGCTTTCCGAGTTTGCGCCCTGGCTTTAATCCATTTGAGATCGAAGGCGCATCCAGTATTGATATACGATTTGTCTTGCGCTTTTACTATAAGTAGGTGATATGATGAATCAATTATTTGTACAGTCAAAGCACGATCCAACAAATAAAGTACCTTTGGAACATGTAGAACCCGAAGTCTCGGACAAATTAGACGGCACAAAGCAATTATCATTTCAGTGTTTACAAATACCCGAGACTGAACTTGCTTTCGACATGCTTGTAAATGACAACATTTTGCTTATAGATGAGATCGTTCATAAAGCGCAGCGTTATATCATTGTAGAGGATGAAAAGCGCACAGAAAACGGCATATCATTCCGAAATGTGACGGCTGATCATATGTATATTGTTCGTTTGACATTTAACCAGGTAGACGAAGAAATAAGCGGAGAAATAGACATAGACACAGCGCTTAAACACGCTTTAAAAGGAAGCGGCTTTGCATATACGATCATGCCGGATGCTAAAGGCTTGAAAGCCAAACTAGAAGGATTCGGAAAGAAGAAGTCGTTAGAGCTGATGAACGATCTTATATCAGCTTTTGTCGTTGAACTTGATGTAAACAACGATCATATTTACGTGTATAAAGAAATCAAAAAGCGGATCAATTACAAATTAGATACCAGGGCGAATATGAATACGATTAGTGTTAAAAGCAGCTTGTCCGAATCTTTCACCCGGATAAAGGGTTATGGCAAGGTAAAAGAAGAAAAGGACACAGCAAGCGAGGAAACAAAAAGCTATGATAGTAAATCGGCGAAATGGAAAACAAACAGTGATTTAAACGCCATGTATGCGGAGGACGTTGGACAAACGTTCTCTTTTACGTTTAAAGGGACAGGCTTCAGCGTGAAGCTGATCAAAGAAAAATTAGGCGGGAAAATCACGTTCAACATAGATAAAAAGACAAACAAAACATTCAGCACGTACAAAGTCACAGGCAAAGAAAGTCATGTGGTTGAAACGGTTGACGTGATTCGAGGTCTTGAGGATAAAGAGCATACGGTCGTTGCAACGTTTAAGGGTAAGGACAGCAAAAACCCGAACACGAAAAAAATGAAAACGGGTTTCCGGGTGAGCGTGCCTAACGGGAATTTTATTGGACTTTATCGGACCTTTAAAAATGATGAAAAGTACATGTTCCCACCTGTGACATACATTCACCCCGACGAAAAACTATTTCTTATAGATGGTCGCCCGAGAGTAGCGGAAACAGTTTACGAGGATTCCATTTCAAAAAAAGAGGACATGGAAAAACTTCTAAAAGAGAAAGTTGACCCTTATCCAAAATTAACGATCGAATTGGATTTTGAAAAAGTGTATGATCCGAAACTCGAAGCGATTGAGGACAATATTTGTAAAGGCGCTATTGTTCCAGTCATTGCAGATACAGCATACGGCATTTTGTTTGAAGGAGAGGTAAGGGTACAGGAGATCAAATATAACCCTCTCAATTTGGACATGAAGCCGTCTGTCACGTTGACGAATTATCGTAAAGACATTATTGACTATCAACTAGAACAGACCGTCGCAATGAAAAAGCAGCGGGATTTAATCAAGAAAGAAATAGCCGAAATGCTTGAGGCTCAAAAGAGCATAGCAAGCAGCACACAAAATCAATTAAATAATATCAATACAAAGGTTTCCCAGGATTTGAGCTTGTCATATTCAAGCGTTACGAAAACCTGGTCAATTGATGATAGCAGCGTTGACGGTGCGGAAATTGACGAGATAGGGAACACCATTGATATTGATATAAGTTTCGACATAAAACCGAAAAGCCCGAGGGCGGGCGTTGATTTTGATTTAAGTCTAAAGGGGATCACGGCAGGCGCAACTATTGATACGACCAACCCAAGCGGCATGAATATTGTGCTTGCTAAAGACGGTCAAAGGATCAGCCCAACGGCTGCCGATATACCAAACGGCGCACAAATTAATATTTCATTTTACTTAGATAGCTGACGATTAAACGTCGGCTATTTTTTATGAAAGGAGCTGATAGCATGGGAAGGTTCAATTTATTGAAAGTCTTTAAAATTGGCAGAAATGCAGAGTTTGAAGACAACCTATCGCAAAATGCAAGATCAATAGAAAACGCTTTGAACCAACTAGATATAGAAATCAAAGAACATAAAGGGAGCGAAAAAGCTCACGAAGCGGCAAGCATCGTCCACAGAGGGAAAAGCGTTGCACACTGGCTCAATAGTTATTGGTCCCGTCTTGTTAATCTGATCGTCAATCATGATGGCAACGATATAAAAGAAGTTGTGGACGGAAGAGTTTCGCTTGATGCGACTATTCATCCGACTTTGAATGATCGTCTTGAATATGACTTTGATCAGCTTGAAAAGAAAGTGAATGACATGCTTTCGATCGTGTCTTTGCAGCCGTTTTTAAACAAATACGGGAACTTCACAAAGGCGTTACAAGCAGCATTAGAAATAGCAAAAGATCGCCCCATTTGGCTTTATATTCCCCAAGGGGGCTATACGCTGCGGGAACGGGTGAGGATTTATAAAAACACTCATATCACTTTACAGGCAGGGGCAACGATCAAGCGTGGCTTTGTTGGCAGCATGTTTGTAAATGGTGATTCAAATGAAAGTTTCACCGGGTATAACGGGCACGGAAACTTGATCATTGACGGACAAGGAACAATCGACAGCATGGGACACGAAATCAAGCAGCAATGCTCTATTTTCGGCTTTGCTCATGCATCCGGCATTATCATGCGAGATCTCACATTGAAAAATGTTTGTGGGGGACACGCTCTTGATTGTGCGGGCAATGAAAATGTGTTGATCGACAATGTGACATTTGAAGGGTTTGCGGATTATGTGGGGGATAGATGGTTTTCCGCAGCGGTTCAAGTCGATTTGATGAGATCATCGGGCAATTTTGGCGCATTTGGCGCTTATGATCACACACCGACAAGAAACCTTACAATGCAAAATTGTACTATCCGTAAATCAGCAGAGCTTGGGGGCTATCCTAGAGCGATAGATTCACATACAAGCACGGACGGCGTTCTTTATTCGGGCATTAGATTCCTCAACAACAAGGTTTACGATTGCACAGAATGGGCGGTATCGGGCAACAAATGGCAAGATGTGTTTGTTGACGGCAATACCTTTGAAAACTGTTCCGGAGGCGTTAGAACGTTATTGCCTGGACCAAACAGCGTTTATACACAAGATAAAAGCGGAAATCAAACAGGGCGTGTTAATAAGACAAAGCGTCACACAATTACAAACAACAAATTTAAAAACATGTCGGCTGACCATGCAATCCAGGTTTACGGTCGTAAAGGGTATCAAACCATTGATCATGTGGTCATTTCAAAAAATCAAATTGACGGCACAACCAGGCACGGTATCCATGTGTCAGATGTAAAGCATTTTGTTATTGATGATAACAACCTAGAAAATGTGGGGCATCATGGCATTTTAGTTACCCGTAGCACACGGGGAAAAGTTCACCACAATACAGGACGAGAAATTCAAGGAAACGGCGTGCGGATCGAGGAAGGAAGTTGCGATTATGTATCGGTTGATGATAACACGCTAGAAGAGATCGGATTTTCGGGTATATCTGTCTCGGGTGATTCTGATTATGTACAGGTAGATAAAAATACAATCATGAATGCGGGCAAGCGTGGTGATGATTACGATTTTATTTTATTTATGGATGGCGTGAAAAATAGCGCCGTTCGTAATAATACAGCAATTGGGAAAACGGGAAGGTACGGTATGTATTTAACAAGCAAATGTTCAGCTATTCAGCATTACGGCAACCGATTAAAAGGAGCCGGAAAAGTATCTGCATTAAACGATAAAAGCGTTGATCCTATTCGTACCGTTGAAAATATCACTTGAGGGGGGATAACATGACGAATCAACTTTTTAAAAATGGCGTGCTGCCTTTCGTGGTTGATGCCTATGATCAAAGCGTGTACGATTCAAAAATTGTTTTCTCAACCCAGGACATAGGCACAGCAAAGCTAATTTTCAAATTGTGTAAAGATGGTGTGTCTTTGCCTCTTTCAGCGGTTGACGGAAAACTCGTACTATCATTCAACAATGGATCCAAGAACGTTCGGAATATCACGCTTGTTGATAAAGTCGAAGGGATCGCCGAATACGTCCTAGATAAAGACGAAATCAAGCTATATGGCAAGGTTCAAGCATCCTTGAATTTGTATTATCGAAACGGACAAGCCTTGTCGATTCACGAATTTACATTTGAGATTCAGCGCAATTTAATTGACCAGGACATTGCCCCGGCAGCGGAATTTTATATTGATGATTTTCAAACTCTTAAAACCGAAATAGAACGTAAAGCAGCGGAGCTTGAAGCGGATATAAAAAAACGAACTGACGATATGCAAGGAAACATTGATAAGATCACCAAAGAACTTCAAGAGCAGCTTGACAGGATGAAAGAGAAACTTGACGATCTCGAAGCGCTTGAAACCAAACAAGGCGCACAAGATAAAGTAGACGCAGCGCTTGCAGCGGCTAAAAAATATACGGAGGATTACGCAGAGACTCCCGCAAAGGCTCAAGAAAAAGCAGATGCAGTCTTGAAGAAGGCGAAAGACTTTGTCTCGGGTTTTCAACAAAAGAAAATTACACTAGATTCAGGAATGCCTTTGATCTCAATTAAGGATACTTCTTTAAGCATATTAGACGAAGTTATCAATAATGGATTAGGGCAAGGAACTTTCTATGCAATAGCTGGTTCAAAAGATTTGCCGAATCATCGTTCTTTTAGAGGTTTCTTCCACATGACAGACACAACAAATGGTAAAGCAAGTTTCGGTTGGGTATATGCAACGGATTATATCAACAATATCTATACAAATTACCTTAACAATAACGTGTGGAGCGGTTGGTCAAGGATTTCAAACCATAACATGTTATCTGAAGATGGAAAAGGTCAATTATTGCCGAATGGTACGGACATTTTAACGCTGCCGTCCGGCTACTACTATGCAGTGGGCACAAACGTAGTCAACATGCCAAGCAAAACGGATTCTTCATGGTTTAACATTTATGTTATTGACAATGGCAACAATCGTAAAACGTACCACATCATTAGAAGTGGAGATAACCTTCATTGGTGGGGTACGGTTCATACTGATGGTGTTTTTAAAGGCTGGGATCGAATGCTATCCGAGAAGGATTTAAGCAGCACCTGGAACCAAGTAGCGTTAGTCGCCGGAACAACAATAAAACAATTTGCGGGAAATCCTCTCAAATTTTCTATACGTCAAAATGAGTTATGCATTCGTGGATCGTTTGAGGGAGTCCCGGCGAATGATGCAGTCATTGCCCGTTTTACTCAAAAGCCGTTAACAAAAGCTGTGTTTGTCGGCGCAACGGTAGGTTCTTATGGTTCTGCTAGATTTACACTTGATACAGATGGTTCATTGCGTTTTGATGGGATGTCCGCAAACGATAATTCTTTTGTAAGCAGGTTTGAAATAAATGAATCTATTCCGTTGTGGTAAAGGAGGGGAAGTATCATGCACATTTATTACTATGACGAAAATTTTAAATATCAAGGCGAAGATGTAATTGATGATGAAGAGCTGCCGAAAAATGCTACGGATGTAAGACCGCAAGAGGGGTTGTATCTTCCCGAGTATGACGAGAAAAAAAGAGTGTGGTTTGAATCAGCATCCAAAGAGTATATAGAGAGCTTGCAACCAAAGCCGCAGCCGTCAAAAATAGACCTCATGGAGAAACAAGTTGCCGAGCTTTATTACTTGCTTGCAGTAGGCGGTGAAACATCATGAATTTTTGGTTTGAAAGAATCAAAGGTTTTTATGATAGAGAATTATGGACAAAAGAAATGGTGTTTAACACAGTAGCAGCGGGGAGAATTACACCCGAACAATATGAGGAAATCACAGGTGAGCCGTACGAAGTATAGGCTTATTTTTTATGTTTATGGCGGGAGAAGGTGAGAGTGATGGAAATGGATATTGCACAGTATTTAATGACACAGGGACCGTTTGCGGTTCTTTTTTGTTGGGTGCTGTTTTATGTATTGAACACGACTAAAGAGCGTGAGAACAAGCTAAACGAGCAAATAGACGCACAAAATGACGTACTAGCAAAGTTTAGTGAGAAGTATGATGTTGTCATTGAAAAACTAGACAGAATCGAAAGAAACCAAAAATAAAAACGAAAAGAGGAATTTTTGATATGAAAAACTTTGACAAAGGCACGGTCGTTCGCACGGTGCTTCTTTTTATTGCACTAATCAACCAGGCGCTAATCATGTTTGGCAAACCTGTTTTGCCGATCAGTGAGGACCAGGTAAACACATTAACAGAAACTTTATATCTTGCCTTCTCAATGGTCTTTACACTAGTAACAACCCTTATCGCATGGTTCAAAAACAACTATGTTACTGACAAAGGCAAGTTACAAAAAGAAGTTCTACAACAAAAAGGATTAACAAAATAAAAAGAGCTGCCCCAGGCGGTTCTTTTTTAATACCTAAAACATTAAGGGAGACGATGAACAATGGTAAAAATCATTCAAGATTATATTTCAAAGAGTAACCGGAACAGACCAGGCAACTATATGAAACCTTTATATATTACGGTTCATAACACAGCTAACAAGTCAAAGGGTGCAGATGCAGCGAGTCACGCAGCATTCGTTAAACGATCTAGTACAGCCGTTAGCTGGCATTACACTGTGGACGCAAATGTGATCTATCAGCACTTACCACTAAACGAAAACGGTTGGCACGCAGGAGACGGCAGAGGCACGGGCAATATGAAGTCAATCGGCATTGAAATTTGCGAAAATGTAGACGGCAATTTTGAGAAGGCAGTCGAGAACGCTCAATGGTTAATTCGCCAATTGATGACGGATAAAGGCATTCCATTGTCAAACGTTGTGCCGCATAAGCATTGGAGCGGGAAAGAATGTCCCCGCAGGTTGCTTAATCGTTGGGACAGCTTCAAAGCCGGGATCGCCGTTGCTAACACAAGTAAAAAGCCGTCTGCTAAACCAACAAAAGCAGAACCATCCAAAACAGCAGCTTCCAAGCCTTCTAAAAAGTCATATGGTTTGCCAACAGGCATTTTAAAAGTTACAAAGCCTCTTACAAAGGGATCAGCAGTAAAAGCCGTACAGCAAGCCCTAGCGGCGGTTTACTACTACCCGGACAAAGGAGCAAAAAACAACGGTGTTGATGGCTATTACGGACCAAAAACAGCGGATGCGGTCAAACGATTCCAATTGATGCATGGTCTTGCCGCCGATGGCATCTATGGTCCGAAGACTAAAGCAAAGCTCGAAAAGCTATTAAAATAAAAATTCTATAGACTTATGACTATAGATGGTTTTAAAACAAGAAACCCCCTGTCCAGTATTGGATGGGGGGGTTTACTTATATAGAGTTTATTTTAGTCTTCCCCATATAGCTCTTCCGCCTGTATGTCCTGTTTTCTTGTGAATTTCTTTGTTCACAAGTTGTAATCTTCCTGTGTTTTCATGGTGATGCCATACATAGCCTCTAGGGGTTTTGTTATGGTTTATATCAATGATTTGGTTCTTAGTAAATTTTTTAGCATGTTTAGGTGACTTAATACCGATTTTTAAAGATGCGTTTGCCTTAGCGAATTGAGTTTTGTTAGATGACTTTATTAACAAACCTGGTAGATTGTAATTGAATTTTGAATTGAAAACAGGAAAGCCATTTGCAGTGAATTTAATACCAGTTTTAGGGTGTTTCTTTTTAGCAAGTTTTCCATTTCTGATTACAACTTTTTTTGTTGAGTTTTTCAAATATTGTTTGGCATATAGTTTCCCACCGATGCGCATAACAACAGGAAAAGCAAGAGGAACTAACCAAGCAGGGTACATTTGAATAATATCAACCTCATCGTTTGTACCAATTGCATCGGCTGGAGCAGAAAACGTTGGTTCTACTAGCTCCCCATTTTCGAAAACCTCATCAGAAATTGTATCTTTTTCTAGTTCCTCATCCGTAACATCATCTTCAAGTAAACCTTGATACTCTTCATAGTTATCCCAATCCTCATATTCTTGAGCATATGGAAAATCATCATAGTTTTCGTAAGAAGATTCAATGTAGTCGTTTAATTGATCTTCCGTTAAATTACTTTCTCTAACTTGTGTAGATTCCGCTTTGGCAAACTCCGGTAAAATAAAAGATACTAGGAGCAATAACGGTAATGTAGCACATAAAAACTTCCTTAATTTCAATTAAAGCACCTCTTTTGTATTATATTTACAAACATTGCAAGTATAATACAAGTATTGGAGGTTAACAATACCTATTCTATAAAATCTTCCAATTGATTAATAATAATCTCAACATCTGAATCATTTAATCTATTTAAGTTACTAATGATATTTTTAAATGTTTCCAGTGATTCCTTGTTCTCTAAAATCAAGTTTTTCTTGTATGTTGCTACTGTATCTAACACTAACCCCAATTCCAGAGCGCCATCAACGTCATTCGTTGAATTAGTATGAGTTTCTAATTTTTTCAATAACCAAATGAGATCGTCATAATTTTGAATAGGGAAGAGCTTGAGATTAGAAAATAATTCTTCATTATTTTTTTCAAATATCCTATTTACTTCATCCTTTGTAATTGCGTCTGCATCGTCGGGCGATATGTATTTAAGTTCATAGTCCTCGGGGTCTAATCCTTCTAAATCAGGTTCACTATCATCCGATTCATCAATGTAGAGTTTTGAAATAAATTCATTAAAACTATCTGCTAATTTAAAGTCCTCTTCCATTTCTAAATCGAAAAAATGAACGGGTGGATTCTCTGTAGTATTTCGGTAATCTAGTGCAACCCAGGAATGACCATCCCCTGAGATAAGAATAATATCTTTAGGAAGCTCCCATTCTTTTATTAAATAGTCGCTTTCTAAAATCCCTTCTTTTTTTCCGATCCCTAGCAAATGATCAAATTGTATATGATCCTCTGCCCATGAAGTAGGTTTGTCAGTAGGGAAAGCATTACATTCCAAATAACCGCCGTTTTGCTCCAAGACTAAGTTTTTATATTCTTGTGGCAGCTTAACTCCTAGCTTTTTTTCTGTTTTCATAATATCCTTTTCAGATATTTTTTTTAAAGTATATGGATCGTCTGATTGGTTAGCCCAAAATTTTTTCAATTCATCATCTCCTAAAATATAGATATACTTTTAAATTATACCTTCGACTCAAAGTCTTATCAATAGACTTAAAAAACTAGATGATTGAGAAGAAAATTGCGGTTTCTTTTCGGTGTGGAAATATTTCAAAAATGATAATATATGTCATTATAGGGAATAGCAAGGAAGGGGTAAGGTCTTATGGAGAAAGTGCTTTCTTCTCATGTCGGGTTGAAAATCAATGAATGGTATTACCATATTCAAAGATTTAACGTTCCGGATGCCGAAGCGTATAAGGAAGAAATAAAATCTTTGCTCGATAATATGGAGGAAAACCAGGACTTATTATTATATTACTCTCTTATGGAATTCCGACATAAATTAATGTTGGATTATTTGAATCCATTGGAGAATGGAAAAGAGCGTGCCAACTTTAGAGAATTAGCAATGAAGATCAAAAGGGACCAAGAGAAATTGACAGGCTTACTTGATTATTATTTTAATTTCTTCTATGGAATGTATGAATTTGAAAAATATGAATACCTCAACGCAATTACCTTCTACAAACGAGCAGAAAAAAAGCTATCTCTTGTAAGTGATGATATTGAACGTGCCGAGTTCAATTACAAGATGGCTGAAATCTATTACCACATGAAACAAAACCACATGTCGATGCACCATATAGCTCAAGCAATAGAATGTTACCGAGAAAAAGAAACTTATACTGTTAGACAGATACAATGTTCCTTTGTCATTGGATTAAACTATATTGATATGGGTTGCCCCGAAAAAGCAAAGCCTCATTTTGAACATGCACTAGAAAAAGCAACGGAAAACGACGCTAAAAGATTAATAGGATCAGCGCTTTATAACTTAGGATTAAGCTATTTTCACAATGATGAAATAGTTGCTGCAATTAAATATATAAATGATTCTATCAACGCTTTTAAAGAACGAGGATATGAGCATTTTAACAGAATACTTGACCCTTTAAGTGTGCTTGTAAGGTCATATTTTCATGAGAAGGAAAACGATCTAGGGTTATACGCTCTCAACCAGGGGATAGAACTAGCAGAAAAATTAAAAGATGATGTTATGCTTAAAGTGTTCACTTTTTACAAGGCGCTTTATGTGAAGGAAGATTATGAAAAAGTGTTGAGTGATACCGAATATTTAACTGGTCGGGGAATGTATGCAATTCTTGAAGAATTATCGAAAGATGCAGCAAGGAGATATAAAACAGTAGGAGATAAGGACAAGGCGTCGAACTTCTATGAGAAGGTTCTTTACTTCCAACAATTAATTAAAAGGAGCGATTGCCTTTATGAAATTTAAGTCATTGATTGCAAGCATTATAATTGTGGGAACATTAGGTACTATCGGTTATTTTGCAATTACACAAAATCATGATGAGGCAATAAGAGGACACACCTCAAGTATCGGTTATGATAAATTCCATTAAAAAAAGCCCTTTTCGGGGGCTTCTTTTTATTTGAATATCTTTTTCATTAGCTTGCCGGATGCTTTACCCGCAGCACGTCGCATGATACGTTTTCCGATAGTACCCTTTTGAACGGCGTTGACGTCACCCAGGTATTTTGATGTTTTATAAAGGAATGATCTAAATTTATTTATGTTCATTTTACGCTCCTTTTACGTCTGTCCATTATTAAAAAACTTCCCCCAAACTTCCCCCAAAAGAATACTATCATATAGTTGACTTTAAGAAGGTGGAATTTATGTGAATTAGGAGAAAGCCTGTCATATCAATACTTAAATTGGCTTAGAACGTACGTTTGGAAACATACTGGATTATTATTAGTAAATTGCAAATAGACTTATTGTAAAAAGTGATAGGATTCCTATCCCTCTTATGTACAATAGCCATTCAGGAAGGTTCTAAAACGTGGGTGAAGATAAAAATGGCAGAAAGGTCAGCAAAGACACTAGCATCTATCCAATTTGATTTTTCTTCTATCTGCTTCAGGTGGAAAGAATGCGGCGTATTTAAATTTATATATGCTAAAGGTGTCGTATATTCATCACATAACTTGTGATGGTGCCATTGGTGTTAATGGACAAAGAAGAAGAGACGTTCATTGCAAGAAGCGCAGAATAATTGACTGAATCAAATATATATGAAGTGAACTATTAGTTCATGATAACTACCTATTTTAAATAAATGGGTAGTTTCTCAATTGTATTCATTTTGCATTTGAGACTTTACCATATGCCAGACAACATGCCCGAACATATGGTTTCATCATAAGGTCTATTTCTTATGACTTGAATAAGCGCAATAGAAGCAACCATTAAAATCAGTTTCATTCGTCATTTTTTTAGCTTCATCAATGGCGCTCTCGCCACTCATGTGCAGACCAATCAATTTACGGCTTGCAGCATCACCTAAAAATGCACAATCTTCTGTATGTACAACATACTGACCTTGATCATCTTTTGTATGAATAAAATAATAACTTTTTAGCATACCTCTCACCTCCAACCTGACTATACTACTATAAAATTCCCAAAGATGTAAAGATTTTTAATTAAAAATACTGCGATTTTATACACGTTCCTTTTATGTCATAAAAAGAAAAATATGTTATTAAATAAGAAGAACAAATTCTATGAGAACAGAAAGGACTGTTAAGATTGAAAGCTATTTTAACTCCTTTATTGGTCGCATTTGTCGTTGGATGCATTGTGTACGTGATAGATGACCAGCCGATTCATCCTTTGCTTCTATTTCTCATCCTATTTATTAGCATTTATGCAGTTGAAAGAATCATTCATTTTGCTTCCAATCATTTCGAAGAACAAAAAAATAAGCGCCGTTGTGTTTCAGAGCCATACAAAAAGGACTTTCTATAGAAGAAAGTCCTTTTCGCTTCATTTATTGTGCTCCCTGACCTTTAAGTTCACGCTGCACGTCTAAGTCGTCAGCTTCTCTGCTGAACTTTGGCAGTGTAAAGAAGTAAAAAAGGAAAACGAGTAAAATAATAACGCCCATTCCGTAATAAATATAAGAAACGTTTGTAATGAGTTTTGGAAATAGTACCGCAATCAAACCTAATGTCATGGATTGAGCAAACATGGTAAGTGGATCAACCCAGCCAGACACACGTCCCATCAGACGAGGATGGACGATTCTCGGCAGCCAGCCGCCAATGACAATGTTGACCGGTCCAATGCATGTACCAATGACAAATGATGTGACATAAAACAACCATAGTGTATGGGTGGAACCAAGTACAAAAATCAGAATGCCTGCAACCAAAATTGGAAGTGACATGAGATATTGCATCTTTACTTTCTTAGCGAGAACAGAGCCCATTAAGCTGCCAACAAGCAGGCCTGCACCGATCGCGATTGTAAAGAAGGATGTATGCAGTTCAAAATGATCCGGTGAAAGACCATATTTCATTGTAAACATCGGAAGTACAGCAAATGCGCCATTGACTAGACCAAAAACAAAAAAGCCGAAAATTAAAGAAGCCAATAATTTATTTTTTATAATGTAAAGAATGCCTTCTTTAAAATCTTTTAGAGACGTTTTAATGGTCATACCTCTCCAGCCTGCTTGTCCATTTGGCTGACGTGCTTCAATTGGAATGTTACATGAACGAATCAGGATGCCTGACACAATAAAACTGATCAAATCAATGGTAATGGCTCCGTGAAGTCCAATTGTCTTATACATAATCGCACCGATTCCAACACCAAATACCATGAATAAACTAAACAGCATTTGATTTAAACCAGCGGCTTTTGCATATTGATCTTTATTTAAAATCGCCTGAACGAGAGAGGCTTCAGCTGGATAGAAGAACTTCGTAATGGCACTTCGTATAAATAAGATCAAGAAAATAAGAGGAAGTGAATTGAAATAAATAACGATGAATAAAACAATCGTCAGCCCAGCTCGTATCCAATCGCAATTCTCTGCGACTTTTTTACGATCAAAACGATCTGCTACGACACCGACCATAAAAAAGACAAAGATCGTTGGAAGTGAATACATGAGCTCTGCTAATGTGGCATAGGCGGGCTGATGACTAAAATGATCAAGCAAATAAAAGGCAAACGCCATATTGCCTACTGTTGTCCCCATTTGCGAAGCAAGTGCTGCAAAAAAGAGACGAACAAAATTTCTGTTTTTAAAAATATCCATAAATACGCTCCTTAACCTGAAGATCCCACTTTATATCATATAAAATTTTAAGCATTCATACAATTGATTTCTCCTACTGGCTAATGGTCACAGGTGTTCCATTTGGAACGAGTGAAGCAAGTTCGATGACATTCTGATTATACATACGAATGCACCCTCTAGACACAGCTTTACCAATTGAAGAGGGGTTATTCGTACCGTGGATGCCGTAATGAACTTTCGAGAGGCTCAGCCAATAGGCGCCAAAGGGACCTCCTGGGTTTGGCTGTCTGTTCACAATATAATAAGAACCTGTCGGCGTCATATTTAAAATTCTTCCTGTTGCAATCGGATACGACCGAATCAGCTCTGATCCAGAAAACAAGACGAGACGTTTCCTAGAAATTGAAACAGAGATGCGGTAAGGGATCGTATTAGGATCGGGCAGACCAGGAATGATGATGACCTCATTTTGTACCGGTTCTTGACCTTGAAGTGAAGGGTTTGCAGCCTTTAAGGCATCTGTTGTTGTTCGAAAATCAAGCGCTATAGAAGAAAGCGTTTCTCCGCGTTTTACCGTATATCGCAGCACCAAAGGACACTCCTTTTGCTCAAATAAAAGCAGCCATGATGCCCGTCACTTGCTATATATATGGACGGAATCAGGCTAAGGAAGGTTTCTCCTAACATTTGTCATGAGAAAGATCTTTGATTATCTATATGCAAAAAGAAGCGTTTTGGCTTCTGTCTAAATGCGAGAAGAGAGGGTGAAAAAGGTTAATTCAGGTTTGGCTAAAAATCGAAGCGGCAGTCTTGTTGTCCCAAGGCCGCGGTTGACATAGATGCGGTGCTGATAACTTCCGTATAAACCTTCCACATATGTATGGCCGAAAGGTGCTGTGAGAATGGGTCCATAGAAAGGAAGCTGCACCTGTCCGCCATGGGTATGTCCAGAAAGCTGCAAGTTAATGGGGGTTGAATTCAGCTCCAATGCTGCATCAGGCTCATGTACGAGCAGCAAGGTAAATAAATCAGATGATACTTCCCGCTTCATTAGGTCATAATCCGGCACACTCATCATCAAGTCATCCATTGTCGCAATCTGAATATGTGCCCCTTCTTTTTCTAATGGAAACACATCATTTTTACATATTGTAAAGCCGCATTCTTTCATCGTTTTCTCATAAAGTTCAATGCCAAATGGTCCGTAGTCATGATTACCGCATATCGCGAGCTTACCAAACGGGGCATGGAGCTTAGTCAAATAGGCTTTCGCTTTTTCATGCTCTTCAATCGATGCTTGAAAATCAACGAGATCCCCTGTGAATACAATGAGGTCTGGAGACTCAGCGTTGATTTGCTGGACGACGGATTCTAATTCCTTCGCAGGAAATGTATCACTTAAATGAACATCACTAAATTGAGCGATTTTAAACTGGTCAAATGAAGCTGGAAGCTGAGCATCCCGAATGGTCATTGACACGGTATCGATCATGCGTGGTTCGATGTATCTGGCATATCCGTACCCACATGTTGTAGCTAAAAAACCGAGAATGCTCGCGCCGGCTGCTCCTTTTAAAAACTGTCTCCGAGAAAGTTGCTTCATATAAGACTCCTTTATAAATAAAATTAAGTATAGCATCATATTTAAAGAATCTCCCATATGGTGCATCTAGGGTCAATCATGATATGATAGAAAATAATGAATGAATAGTCATTCAAAACCACAGAGGGGGAGAACAAATGACGAAACAAACAGTGATTGTCACAGGAGGATCAAGCGGAATGGGGAAGGCGATGGCTGTCCATTTGGCACATGAAGGCTGGAATGTTGTGATTACTGGAAGAACAGAAGAAACGTTAGAAAAAGCGGCAAATGAAATAAAACAAAATGGCGGCTCGATCGCTTACTTCCAAATGGATGTGCGAAACCCAGAAGATGCTGATCAAATGGTCAAGTTTGCCGTAGATACATTTGGCGATGTGGATGCTCTCATTAACAATGCTGCAGGAAACTTTTTAGTTCCAGCAGAAAAACTATCTCCTAACGGCTGGAAGGCTGTCATTGATATTGTATTAAATGGAACATTTTTTTGCAGTCATGCAGTGGGCAATTACTGGATTCGTCAAAAGAAAAGCGGAAGTATGGTCAATATGGTGGCGACCTATGCATGGGGTGCTGGTGTAGGTGTGGCGCATTCAGCGGCAGCAAAGGCAGGTGTTTTATCTCTCACTCGAACGCTTGCAGTGGAATGGGGAAAGCAATATCGAATTCGCGTCAATGCCATCGCGCCAGGTCCAATTGAGAGAACAGGCGGTGCGGATAAACTATGGGAATCGGAAGAGGCAGCGCAAAGAACATTAGATAGTGTTCCTCTTGGCAGACTGGGCACACCAGAGGAAATTGCAGAGCTTGCAAGCTTTTTATTATCTGAACAAGCGTCTTATATAAATGGAGATTGTATCACAATGGATGGAGGACAATGGCTCAATCAATCCCCATTTTGAATGACGATGTAAGACCTGCTTTTGATGTGTTATAATCACACAAAGAGAGAAGCAGGTGATGAAAATGGTCGATCCATTGGATATTTTAACGAATATTGAAGATGTTTTCCCGCACTATCAAGCGATATTCAGTGCGGAAGAGCAAAAAGTGATAGGCTATGAGATTTTAGGAAGAATGAAGCTCGAGTCTGAAACAGTTAGCCTAGGCTCCTTCTTTACGGATTCATCTATTCCTGACGAATATAAAGTGGAAGTAGATCATAAAGTACTGACGCAAGCACTTGATCTTTTCACAACAGCAGATGATGATTTGCTCATTTTTATTAATCATGATGCCAATATCCTGATGCTTGATCATGGTGAAAGCTTTTTAGAACTCTTGAAGCAATATGAAGCAAGGGGCATTCAGCTTAATCGGTTTGTTATCGAATTTACAGAGCATACGTTTAGCGGCGATATTGAACAGCTTTACCATACGTTAACGTATTTTCGTACATATGGTATTAAAATCGCCATCTCGAATATTGGAAAAGAAAGCAGCAATCTTGACCGGATTGCCTTGCTCTCACCCGATCTATTAAAAATAGATTTACACGCATTAAGGGCATCGGCTCCTTCACCTTCCTATGAATATGTCTTGTACAGCATTTCATTGCTTGCGAGAAAAATAGGGGCGGCTTTAATTTATGAAGACATTGAAGCAAATTTTCAGTTGCAATATGCTTGGAGAAATGGCGGCAGATACTTTCAAGGATTCTATCTTCACGAGCCGGCGGCGGAATTAATCGACCGTAATAAACGAAAAGATCAGCTGAGAGAAGAATTCCAGCAATTTATTGCTCATGAGAAAAAGAAACTACAAACTGTCTACGAACATTCTGAAACATTTTATAAACGAATTCACCAAGCTGTCACGACCTTAAAAAAATCATGCAGTACAAATGATGAACTCATCCAAAAGCTGGCATTAGAATTAACGGATTGCAGCTTTCGGATATATATGTGTAATGAAGAGGGATTTCAAATCACTGGAAATGTGTTTAAAAAAGAAAAAGAATGGCTGTTTCAGCCTGAATATATTGAGAAAAACTGGAGCTGGCGTCCTTATTTCCTAGCGAATATTCTCCAAATGAGAATGAGCGGGAAAGGATTTTTCAGTGATATATATAGCGATTTAGAAACTGGTGAGAGGATACGTACGTTTTCTTACCCGTTAGAGGGAGATATGTATTTATTTATAGATCTTCCGTATGCCTATTTATATGAGCAAGATGGATTAATTTAAACGCACAGAGTGAAGATTATATTAGCCATTTATTAACAATCAAAGCAGCCTTTTAGGCTGCTTTTTTTGATTGAAAAAAAGAAATAAAAAATGGTTGACAATGAAACTGATAATCATTATCATTTAGTTATAGAGAGAAGCTACTCTCTGTTCCCCAACCCCTCTATCAGATCAAGATCCAAAAAACTTGGCGCTACCCCCGCCAAGTTTTTTTTGTGCTTTTCATCTTCGCCTCATGCATAGGACAGCCCAATCACTCCATACATCTTAAGTGATGACAGTTAGACGGTAGGAGGGAACGTCATGATCAAACGTGACAAGCGGCTGCTGATTGATTTGCCAAGGCCAGATCACCCACATGCAAATGGTGCTGCTGCTGTGCAAGAATTACTCGGCGGAAAATTCGGTGAAATGTCCACATTAAATAATTACATGTTTCAATCCTTTAACTTTAGAGGAAAACGAAAACTCAAACCGTTTTATGACCTCGTATCCAGTATTACGGCTGAAGAATTCGGTCATGTAGAACTTGTGACAACAGCAGTGAATCTCATGATTACAGGGACCACCCATGGCGGAGATCCAGATACGACACCGATGAAAGCGGCTGTCGATAAACGAAATACACAGCATTTTATTCAAACGGCTCAAACAGGCTATCCGTTTGATTCCATGGCAAAACCTTGGACCGGAGAGAATGTGTTCTCAAGCGGAAACCTGATTCTTGACCTCCTTCATAATTTCTTCCTTGAATGCGGGGCTCGTACGCACAAAATGCGCGTATATGAAATGACAGATCATCCTACAGCAAGAGAGATGATCGGTTATTTACTTGTGCGAGGCGGTGTGCATGTTGTGGCATATGCAAAGGCGCTTGAGGTAGCTACAGGAGTAGATGTAGGGAAAATGCTCCCGATCCCAAACCTCGACAACAAATACTTTGATTCAGCAAGGAAATTTGAAGAACAAAATATTCATACAAAACTGTACACATTTAGTGATACGGATTACAAGGATATCAATAAGATTTGGAAAGGCAGCCATCCGATTGATGGAAAACCGCTCACAGTGATTGAGGGAACCCCGCAAGGAGCACCTGTGCCAGATTATAGAGAATTACCGGAAGAGTTTGCCCCAGGCATTTCCAAAGAGGATTTTGACGAAATTGCCAAACGGCTGATGAGATCTGCGGGTTTATAAAAACATGGTGCATGAGATCAGAAAAAAGACTCAAACTAAAAAAACAGATTCTTTTTCTTTTTTTGAATTCAAGAGGAAAAATATCATCTGAGAACACTTTATGGTATGATGCTTTGTAGGACTTGTGTATAATCAATACGGGTTCATCTTGAGTTGTTTTTTTGAAAGGAGTCTTTTTTTAGAATGTCACAATTAATGGGTATCATTACAAGGCTGCAAAGTCTTCAAGAGACAGCAGAAGCTGCAAACGAACCGGCACAGCGTTATTTCGAAGTGAACGGTGAGAAAATCTGTAGTGTTAAGTATTTCGAAAAGAATCAAACGTTTGAATTGACTGTTTTTCAACAAGGGGATAAGCCAAATACTTTCCCATTTGACAACATTGATATGATTTCGATTGAGATTTTTGAGCTTCTACAATCCTAAGCTGAATCGTATGAAATGTTTTTTCTAAGAATTCCTTCGTTGATTGCGGAAGCATACACTTCATAGGTGATAAGCAAAAGGAAGATGATCATTCAGCGCAATATTCGGATAAGAGACCATTAAAAAGGAGTTCCTTTCTGTGAGTGATTCTTTTTACTACAATCTTTCTGAAGATCATTTAGCGTTTTCTGATGTCGTCATGAGAATGAAAGACTTTATTCGAAAAGACCCTAGATCCGCCTATGTGTTATCAATTGGTACGGACTCGCAGGTCAATCAAAATGTCACAAGATTTATGACTGCAATTCATCTCCACCGGATTGGCAAAGGGGCTTGGGGCTGTCTTACGCAACAAGTGATCAGCAGGCCTGTGCAAAGCCTTAGAGAAAAAATTTCATTAGAGACAGCGTTTAGCCAAAAGGTATGTGCAGACATCCTTGAGGGGCCTTTAACAGAACTGATGGATTTGCTTCTTCCCTTTGCTGAGGAAGGGGCAGACCTCCGTTTTGAAGCTCATCTAGATATTGGCAAAAAAGGAAGTACAAAAGAGCTGATTCAGGAAATGACCGGAATGATCACAGCTATGGGAATTGAAGCTAAAATAAAACCCGACTCATACGCAGCATTTTGCTATGCCAATCGATACACAAAATAAATTCCGTCATTTTTCTCCAAACCTTGTCGAAACGTGCGGTTGACGATTCGATTCTAGTTCCTTATTCTAGCTGTATAGAGAGGAAGCAGACATTCAAAAGCCTGCTAATCAATATAAAAGCATATATGAAACAGGGGGCCTGATGTTGGATGAGCGTCATCGAAAATCGTTTTAATGAAGAAGAGAAAAAGCTATTATTAAACGTATTGCTGAATCAGGAATATGCTGTCGAATTACTAAGCAGTGAGATCAATGATATAGAATGTGGAACAAAAAATGTCGATGACAATACGTATAAGCAATTGATCACATTGTATGACAGAGTAAGGTTTGAGAATTAATATTGATTGAACATTCTATTAGATACTCGGGAGCTGAGTATCTTTTTTATGCAGAAAAAATCTTTCGACAAATTTCGTTTTAGTTTATGCTTAATGGTAAAGGGGAATGTATGATTGATGATTGAGAGAAAAGGGGTCGAAGAAACATGATAGAGATAGAACCAACTCAATTGCTTGAGTCCACAGTAGCTGAGCATATGATTGATGCAGATAAAGTGGCACATGTTCAAATTGGAAATAATCTTGAGCATGCCCTATTGGTCCTTACAAAAACAGGATATACAGCCATTCCAGTATTAGATCCTTCGTATCACCTGCATGGGTTAATTGGAACGAATATGATTATGGATAAGATCTTTGGTTTAGAACGAATTGAATTCGAAAAGCTGGACCAACTGAAGGTAGAAGAAGTTATGCTCACTGATATCCCAAGGCTTAAAACAACGGATCCTGTGCTAAAAGGCGTTCACGCTGTAACGAATAATGGATTTGTTTGTGTCGTAAATGAGGAGCAAGTCTTTGAAGGAATATTTACACGACGTGTTGTATTAAAGCGCTTAAATGAAGTGATTCATGCCGCGAAAAAATGAGCTGAAGCCCAGCTTATTTTTTTTGCCTTCATAAGCTATAATTTATATAATGACCATATGGAATAAGAAAAACTTATAGAGAGAAAGGGGACGCCCATGCAGCTTCAAGAGTTACATATGCTTGTTGTGCTAAGTGAAGAATTGAATATGAGAAAGGCTTCGGAGCGGCTCTTTGTCTCTCAGCCTGCTTTATCCCAAAGATTGCAGACGATCGAAAAAGAGTGGGGTACCAAAATCTTTTTTCGTTCTCAGAAAGGGCTCACCGTAACTTCGGCAGGTGAACAGATCATTCAATTTGCAAAAGAGGTGACGGTTGAGCAAGATCGAGTGAGAGAGAGAATCGATGAACTTGAAGGGGAAATTCACGGTACACTAAAGCTTGCAGTGGCCTCCATTATTGGACAGCACTGGCTGCCGAAAGTGTTAAAGCGATATGTCGAAAAGTACCCAAATGCGAAGGTATCACTTGTGACCGGCTGGAGTAGTGAAATGCTCAAAAGCTTATATGAGGACCATGTGCACATTGGGATCATTCGCGGAAACCCTGATTGGAAGGGAACAAAGGAATATTTGATGACAGATCATTTATATTTAGTCGATTCTGTTATCAAGGACGTGGACGAGTTAATCGAGACAGAACGCCCGTTTATTCAATTTAAAAGCGACAGCACGTATTATCAGGAAATCCAGCACTGGTGGCATCAAAAATTCAAAGTGTCTCCAAAGCAGACGATTCTAGTGGACCAGATTGAGACGTGTAAACAGATGGCCTACCACGGCATCGGCTACGCCATTTTGCCTTCGGTCACCTTATACGACCACGAAAAAAGTGTTCATAAAACACCGCTTGTTGACGTGAATGGAGAACAAATCGGACGTGACACATGGCTGCTAGGCTATGAAGCTTCTTTTCAATTAAAACAAGTGCAAGCATTTGTTGGTGTGGTCAAAGAAATGCTTGAAAGTGATGCGGTGTAAGCACCTTCTTGGAAGAGGAAGGTGCTTTTTTTAGGTAAATAATCAGCTTGATTCAATTTACTTATTGTACGCATATCAAAGCAATAGATAGATGGAGCGAATCATAGAGGAGACCTCGATTTTATGAAAAACAATCAATTAATCAAAATGAACAAACCTGAATGGGGAGATCATTTGCGCGCCAGGTGGCGTGAACGTTTTGCTAGTCATCTTTCAGTTAAAGAACAAAACGATATATCAGTAGATGATTTTTTATGGCATTTATGCAGTTTTGGAATGGTTACATGCCTTGAAAAGGCTGAGGCGATAGACGCATTTCTTCAACAATCAAAGGATAAGTGCACTGTTTTTTATCAATTTGTTGACGAGGCGTATCTTTTCGAAAATGCTAGCTCTCTTTTAATCAATGATTTACCATATCAGTCTAATAATATGGATTATAACGATATGTATGTGATGGATTGGAATGAAAAATGGACATTTGTGATGACGCACGAAACGGATTATGGTCCATATTTTATTCGAATAGATGAAACGAACGAATGAGGAACCGATGATCTCTTCGATACGAAAAACCCGCCTTCCAATTGGATTGAGCGGGTTTTTCATTGGGTTAGAGTATTGATTGGTCAAAGCTTTTTTATGAAATCATTTGACAATGAAAATCATTATCATTTAAAGTGTACATATAATAATTGAAAATGATTATCATTTAGATGAGGTGACCGATAGATGAAAGCACTAATTGCATTTGCGAGTATGTCTGGTAATACAGAAGATATGGCAGCGATTATAAAGCAAACACTAGAAGGAAAAGGGATCGATACTGAGATGATGGAATTTGATGATACAAGCGCAGAGGATCTTTCTTCATACGATTATGTGTTCATCGGTTCTTATACATGGGGTGATGGCGATTTACCTTATGAAGCAGAGGATTTTTATGAAGAGGTCTCCACGCTTGAACTAAGTGACATCAAAGCAGCTGTGTTCGGATCAGGAGATTACAGTTACCCGAAGTTTTGTGAGGCTGTCCATACATTTCATGACATGCTCAAATCAACCGGTGCATCTGTGTTTCCTGAAACATTGAAAATGGAGCTTGCACCTGATACAGATGAGGATGTGGCGTGCTGTCAGGAATTTGCGACAAGCTTTTTAACATGGGCGGCGCTATCTGTGAAACGAGTTGAAAACCATGTTTCATAAAGGAGCGACGGCCGTTGCTGCCTCTAAAAACGGTGGATACTTTGTTGCTGTAAAACGTGAAGGTATTTTTCACTACAGTGTGGAGAGCGGATGGCAGCAACTGTTTAAGCTCAAGCATAAAATTCATGCCATCAGCTATATTGGACCTTATTTATTCGGTGTTGGTGAAAATGGCACAGTGATTAGATCAGGAGATGAAGGTCATACATGGGCGCTATCATCATTTCCAACAAATGCAGTCGTTTGGTCGATTACAGGACGCGAAGACGGGTTTGTGTGTGCACATGGAAAACATAGTATATATGTGTCAAATGATTTCGGGATTTCCTGGGAAATTATGAAGCCGTTTGCTCATGTGAACCATCCGCCTGTCATTCGTTCCTTATGTGCTGCAGGTGATCACCTTTATATTGGAACACAGATTCATGAGGTTCACGGAGGAGTATGGGTGTATGACTTGGAGAGTGAACAGGTTTTCCTTCTAAACAGAGAGGAGCACCGGATGACAGCTTCTATGCTGCTCTGTCAAGAGCATCTGCTTGTTTGCGCATTGGGATCAAAAAAAGGCAAAAAGGGATCTGTTCAAATTTTAGATTTACATACCAATATGCTGCATGATATTCAATCACAAGCCTTTGATAGAGAAGAATCATTTTTGGATGTGTCAGAGGATAATGGCATTGTGTATGTGACTACTTCACAAGACGAATACGGGTTTTCTAAAGTGTATCAGCTTGATATAGAGCAAAAAGAGCTCAAATGGTTTGATACGATCAAAGGACACGGTTTTCGTGTAGCCAATCAAAATGAAAACTTTTTCTGTGCTGGTTTATATGAAAGCAAGTTTGTAAGGCCATATGAGGAGCCGGCATTGATTCATTGATAAGGAGGAAGAAAAAGTGACAGAAAAGGTTTTACTGGTGTATGCCACGATGTCTGGGAATACAGAAGCGATGGCGGATCTAATTGAAAAAGGAATAACAGAAGCAGGAGCTGGCGTGGACCGTCATGAAGCGATGGATATTGATGCAGAACTTCTCAATGATTACAAGCACATTATGTTAGGTGCGTACACATGGGGAGATGGTGACCTTCCTGATGATTTTATTGATTTATATGAAGAAATGGAAGAGCTTGATTTAACGGGAAAAGCATTTGCTGTATTCGGTTCCGGGGATACATCTTATGAGCATTTTTGCGGAGCTGTTGATCTAATCGAAGAAAAAGTGAAGGAACTTGGCGGGGACATTGTCCTGCCATCAGTCAAGATCGAGCTAAATCCAGAAGGAGAAGAAGAAGAGAAATTGATTTCTTTTGGTAAACAATTTGTTCATCTTCACCAGCAGGAAGCGGGGTAATCAGTCCCGCTTGTTTTATTTTCCATTGAAGAGTCAACTCTTTCACTTGTCATTAAAACTCTCCTTTGGTACAGTAATGAAGTATAAATTAAGAGGAGGACATACATACATGAAACAAATGGACGCTAATGAAATTATTTCATTTATTCAAAATAGTACAAAATCAACACCTGTCAAAGTCTACATCAAAGGTGATCTAGAAGGCATTGAGTTTGGTGAACATGCAAAAACGTTCATCACAGGAAACACTGGAGTTGTTTTCGGTGAGTGGAGCGACATTCAAAAAGCGTTAGAAACGAACAAAGACAAAATTGAAGATGTTGTCGTGGAAAATGACCGCCGCAACTCTGCAATTCCAATGTTAGATTTAAAGAACATTAAAGCACGTATTGAGCCAGGTGCGATCATTCGTGACCAAGTTGAAATCGGTGATAATGCAGTCATCATGATGGGGGCTTCTATTAATATCGGTTCTGTGATCGGCGAAGGTACGATGATTGACATGAACGTGGTGCTTGGCGGCCGTGCGACAGTAGGTAAGAACTGTCATATCGGTGCTGGATCTGTTCTTGCAGGTGTCATTGAGCCGCCATCTGCTAAACCAGTTGTCGTAGAAGATGATGTTGTCATCGGTGCGAACGCTGTTGTTCTAGAAGGTGTGACAATTGGTAAAGGTGCAGTTGTAGCTGCAGGTGCGATCGTTGTGAACGATGTAGAGCCTTACACAGTTGTAGCAGGTACACCTGCAAAGAAAATTAAAGACATTGATGAAAAAACAAAAGGTAAAACAGAAATCAAACAAGAACTGCGTCAGCTTTAATTCATATAATTCGCAGCTGAAGACATAGACGTGGATATATATCCACGTCTTATTCGTATAGAGGAAAGGAAGCGAATTCACTTGTTAAATCGTGAGCAATTGATATCCATTCGAAGAGATTTACATCAAATCCCTGAGCTTGGTTTTAAGGAATTCAAAACACAAGCATACCTCATCAAGCATCTTGGTGCTTATTCAAAAGATCGAGTTGAGATAGAAACATGGCGAACTGGACTTTTTGTCAAAGTAAAGGGAACAAATCCTGAGCGCGTATTTGCGTATCGTGCAGATATGGACGGCCTGTCTATTCCTGAGGACACAGGGTATCCATTTCAATCAGTACATGAAGGGAAGATGCATGCGTGTGGACATGACCTTCATATGACCATCGCACTTGGGGTCATTGATCATTTCGTTCATGAGCCAATCAAAGAAGATCTATTATTTATGTTCCAGCCGGCAGAAGAAGGTCCAGGCGGAGCTGAACCGATGCTTACAAGTGATGTGCTGAAAAAGTGGACGCCAGATTTTATTACAGCACTGCATATTGCACCTGAATATCCTGTCGGAACGATAGCCACAAAGCCAGGGCTGCTTTTTGCCAATACGAGTGAGCTTGTGATAGATCTTGAAGGAAAAGGCGGACACGCTGCTTACCCTCATTTAGCGAATGATATGGTTGTGGCTGCGAGTGCACTTGTAGGTCAACTGCAATCGGTTATTTCTCGTAATGTCGATCCTCTTGATAGTGCGGTCATTACGATTGGCACGATTACCGGGGGAACGGCTCAAAATATCATTGCGCAGCATGCAAAGCTTGATGGCACCATTCGTACACTTTCACCAGAGTCTATGGAAAAAGTGAGAAAGCGAATTGAAGCACTAGCAAAAGGGATTGAAATTGGCTACGAATGCAAGGTAACCGTGCGATACCCTTCATCTTATTACGAAGTGGATAATTCAAAGGAACTGACAGAGGAATTTATGTCATATGTTTCTGGAGAAGGGCTTGCGAATGTGGTTGAATGCAGAGAGGCCATGACAGGAGAAGATTTTGGCTACATGCTGAAAAAGTACCCTGGATTTATGTTTTGGTTAGGGGTCGATTCAGAATATGGCCTGCATCATTCAAAACTCATGCCTGATGAAAAAGCGATAGAAACAGCTGTAAACGTTATGACGGCTTATTTCAAAAAGCAAGCAGGTGAATGAATAATCAAGCTGCCTCCTGTACACCTTATGAACAGGAGGTGTTCTTGATTATGACAAGAATTGGTGTAGAACCATCTTTATCCGATGTAGAAGAACTACTGAAGCAAAAAGGGTATGACGTCGTACGTATTCAAAATGAACAGCAAATGGATCAGTGTGACTGCTATGTTGTCACAGGACTAGATTCAAATGTTCTTGGCATTTCAGACACAACGACAAAGGCATCTGTGATTACCGCGTCTGGTATGACGGCTGATGAAATTTGTCAAGAAGTAGAACAGCGTGTTCAATAAAACAAACAAGAAAAAGAACCGGTAGCTTATCATCCCGGTTCTTTTTGCTCTTTTTCTATATCGAGTACTTCT
Organism: Bacillus sp. SIMBA_005; assembly: GCF_046535585.1. Lineage (NCBI taxonomy): Bacteria > Bacillati > Bacillota > Bacilli > Caryophanales > Bacillaceae > Bacillus > Bacillus sp. SIMBA_005. The sequence continues at coordinate 182,546 of NZ_JAWRWI010000001.1, forward strand.
TTCATTTTTTTGCGCAAAATACGTTCTACCCGCCATTGCTCCATTGTTTCAGTTTTTGCAATGATGCGCAGTACAAGGGAAGAGGATCCGAACGCCTCCACCCCGACAACTTGAGGTCCTTCGATAATTTGAGGAATGTCCTCTCGTACCTCATCACACGCCGCTTGAAGGGCTGTAATCATTTGATCCACATTCTCTTCTGGAGACAGCTCGATATCAACGAGTGCCTGCATAGTCCCTCTTGAATGGTTGCTCACGTTCAATATGCTTCGATTTGGAATAAAATGAAGGGTGCCGTCAAAACTTCGAAGCTGCGTGGTCCTAAGTCCAATTTGTTCTACGATCCCATCAAAACCAGCAACTGTTATATATTCTCCCACATCGAATTGTTTCTCTAATAGGATAAAGAATCCTGTCACAATATCACTCACTAGTCCTTGAGCGCCAAAGCCGATCGCAAGCCCCACGACGCCTGCACCAGCTAACAATGCGGTCGGGTTATAATGAAATAAGTCGAGGATCATGACGACTAGAATAAAAATCAATAAGTAGGCGAAAATATTTAACGTAAGACTTTGCAGCGTTTGAGCTCTTGATAAAGAGACATCATGCTTTTCAGAGAATGTAGAATAAGCACGCTTAATCATCTTATTTCCGATGGCTCTGATGATAAAATAAATCGCGAAAATAGCGATGAGCCTTAGCAAAATCATACTGCTATTCAGGATAATGGAAACCCAATCTACTTGTTCAAATGCTTTCATGATCTTCAAAACCTTTCTATGTATGCTCTAATAGAGAAGCTAATCATTTGTTCCCTTCTGCAAGACATGTTAAACTTTCGTTAAGTGGAGTAAGAGATTGTGACAAATCGTTAATTAAATTTATTATTAATTAATATTGACTAAAAACCGCTTAAGTATTATAATTGTAATTGTGAAGTTATTAACTAAATGAGAATTTCAACTTTTGATTCTCATTTTATATACAGCTTAGAAGTCTGTATAAAGATATTATTTTTGGAGGGATTTACATATGGCAGAGCGTTTTGTAGGAAAACAAGCTCCACGTTTTGAAATGGAAGCAGTACTTGCTAACAAGGAATTTGGTAAAGTGAGTCTAGAAGAAAACATGAAGAATGACAAATGGACAGTTCTTTTCTTCTACCCAATGGATTTCACATTTGTTTGCCCAACTGAAATTACAGCAATGAGCGATCGTTATGATGAGTTCGAAGATTTAGATGCTGAAATCATTGGTGTATCTACTGATACAATCCATACGCATCTTGCTTGGATCAACACAGACCGTAAAGACAATGGTCTAGGTGAATTGAAATATCCGCTAGCTGCTGACACAAACCACACAGTATCTAGAGAATACGGCGTTTTAATTGAAGAAGAAGGAATTGCACTTCGCGGTCTATTCATTATCAACCCAGAAGGCGAACTTCAATATCAAACAGTATTCCACAACAATATCGGTCGTGATGTAGATGAGACATTACGTGTTCTTCAAGCATTACAAACTGGTGGACTTTGCCCAGCGAACTGGAAGCCTGGTCAAAAAACACTTTAATTGATAACTGAAGAAACAGGAGGGTCTAACTGATGTTAGACCTTTTTGTTTCGACACATACAATGGATGGAGGCGCTTCATAATGAAATTACGTCAACCAATGCCAGAACTAACTGGTGCAAAAGAATGGTTAAATGGAGAAGTAACAAAAGAAGATCTAATTGGTGACAAACCAACATTGATTCATTTCTGGTCAGTCAGCTGTCATCTTTGTAAAGAGGCAATGCCTCAAGTCAATCAATTCCGTGATGAATACAAGGATCAACTAAACGTGATAGCCGTTCATATGCCGCGTTCAGAGGATGACCTAGATCTGGATAAGATCAAGGAAGTTGCGAAAGAGCATGAAATCACCCAGCCAATTTTTGTGGATAGCGATCATAAACTAACAGAAGCCTTTGAAAATGAATATGTACCAGCATATTATGTGTTTGATAAAACAGGTGCTCTACGCCACTTCCAAGCTGGCGGAAGCGGAATGAAAATGCTTGAGAAACGTGTCAATCGAGTGCTTTCTGAGTCTGAAAAGGCTGCAGAATAGGCTTTCCCCCATAATTGGGGGTTTTTTCATGGACAAAAATAGGCGACCTATTGCACGGAATGGACTTGTCCTTCTTAAGAAAAGAGAAATTGAGGGAGTTTATTAAAAAATATTCCTGAAACAAAAAGGTATAACGACCTATTTACATTTTTGTTTTGAAATGAAAATGTAAAGATTTTAACTTTTTACTATTCAGAACGTTTTTGCACAAAAGAAATTTCAGTTTGGTAAATAACGATGTAAATCAAGTAGTATAAGTGTTTATTCAAATTTTTTACAATATTTTAAGGTTTGTCAAAAGCCTTTAGTGGCAATGAAATGGATGCCGATTGTTCCTCTTTGGCAAAATTTTAGTTGAAAATACCTATCTGATAACAAACTGTAAAATGATAAAAAAATAGTTGATAAAATTAGTTTTCTAATCTAATATTTACTATAGAATATTTTTTATATGATGAGGGGGAAATCCATTGTTTAATGAGAGGGAAGCGTTACGATTACGATTGGAACAATTAAACGAAGCAGAAGTAAAGGTCATCCGTGAATATCAAATTGAGCGAGATGCGATTTATGCAAAATTAAGAGAATTAGACCGTCAAGGAACAGGTCTAGTGTCAGATACAAAAAAAGAAGTGCGTGCAGAAAGAAAAACGGATTCACTGCCTGTATTAGCTGAACTGGCTGCACAAGAAATGAGAAGCTACCAGCCGCCTGCACAATCACAATCAAATTCTGCATCAACTTTAGGAACAGGACAGCTAAACGGTGCACCTGTAGGTATTCCTGAAGGATCTACAAGACGCAGAAGAGGCACAGCTCGCCCTGGTTCAAAGGCAGCTAAGCTTCGTGAAGCTGCGATTAAAACGTTAAAGCGTCATAATGCAGCGATTAAAAGCTCTGAACTTCAAAAAGAAATTGAAAAAGAGAGCGGTCTTGAAATTCCAAATATGACAACGTTTATGCAAAGCTTAATTAAAATGTATCCTGAAGTGAAAAAGCCATATCGCGGACAGTATATTTTAGAAGGCGATATTCAAACAGAAGACGAATAAATAAAAAAGAAACTGCTGACGTCATGCCAGCAGTTTTTTTTATTGCGATAATTACTTTTTTTGATCAACTGTATAGACAATTTTTCGTTCCTTTGACAGGCGATCACGCTGTTTTTTGAAGCCATCAATCTTCACTGTCATGACATCTCCATTTTGGTGCACCGCATCGACTTGTGCTTGTAGCGTTTGAACTTGTTCGTTCAGCTTTTTCAAGATGGGTTCGATTTCTTCCGTTGTTTCCAGGATGCTGTCTCGTGAGAATGGCTGTGAATTTGTTTGGGCTGACTGGTCAATATCAGCAAAATGAGATGCGATCCATTCCTCGCTTTCGGCTAACTGCTTTTGATAGCTTATGAGCGTTTCATAAAAAATCGCTTCCTTTGCTTTTTCGATTTGCAGTAATTTCTCTTGTGTTTCATAAAACCGCTCTTGTAGGTGTCTAACGCCTTCCTGTAATAGATTGAGCTCTGCGTTTTTATGACTTAATGTTTGCTGCAGTTTCTCAATCACAGCGGATAAAGTATTTCCTTTTTTCTCCTCTTTTGCAAGCCGTTTATCTTGATCCTGCATCCGTTCATTTAATTGTTGAGAGATTTCTTTATATTTGATGACTTTTAAATGCAGCCGGTGTTTGTCTTCCGTTTCTTTCCTTCTATGAAAGGTTTCTTTTTGGAGCATTTCATGAAGAAGGACTATTTTATGTAATAATTCAGATTTGCTGTAGGAAAGATCCTGTATTTTTGAGGCTGCATGATCTTGATCAATGGTCAATTCATCCAATTGTTGCTTTAATTGCGTGTAATCCTTTTTCATCTCGTGATATTCTTGAGTTAACTTCTTGTTTTTAGAATACGTATATGAGGACTGTAACTCAGAGATCATTTGTTGATATTTGGCTGTTTCTGCTTTTAAGTATAAATTCTCTTGAGATAGATCATGGAATAGGGGAGAAGCATGGCGCCTGTTCATCGATAGACCCTCCTTATTCATGTTACCAATAAAGTATGCGAGATGAGAGTGATTAGAACAACCATATCAAAGGAGGGTGAGCGGATGGACGTAGTCAATGTCATTTTAGCTGGAGGAGCATCGAGACGTTTTGGAGAGCCAAAGGCAAGTTATATGTATCAAGGAAAACCACTATATGAGCATGTGAAAAAGCAGCTTTTGAAAGGACAGATGGTGATCATCAGCCATTCAACACTTCTGACCTTTTTTAAAGAAAGAGGTGAACGAGATGTATGGTTGGATGATGAACAGGTGCGCGGATGCGGGCCGCTTGCCGGCATCTATACGGCGATGCAAAAGAAAGAATCAGCATGGTATTTAGTGACGGCATGTGACATGCCTTTCATCCGGAGAGAGACCGCCGAAGCATTATCGTCCTATTGCAGCGAGCACGTAGATGCAATTATCCCACTTGTTCAGGGAAGGTTACAGCCTTTATTTGCACTTTATCACCGCCGCTGTCTGCCGTCCATTGATGCGTGTTTAAAAGAGAATCAATTAGCCATGAAAGAGTTACTTCAAAGGCTTAAGGTGCGTATCGTTCCAGAGGAGGAACTGAACGTAACACCAAACGAATTTCGAAATATCAATAAAAGAAGCGATTTACCTGAAAACGGTATGATATGATACATAAAAATGGTGAGGAGAGAGCAGCATTGAATGACCGATATTCAAGACAAATTTTGTTCCCTCCGGTTGGGGAAAAGGGTCAGCGTGCGCTTGCTGACAGTCATGTGTTAATTGTTGGAGCGGGTGCACTTGGAACGGCCTCTGCGGAAGGGCTTGTCCGGTCTGGGATCGGCACGTTGACGATTGTCGATCGTGATTATGTAGAATTTTCAAATTTACAGCGGCAGCAGCTGTACACAGAACATGATGCAAAGGCACATGTGCCAAAAGCAGCTGCGGCAAAAAAACGTCTCCAAGAGATCAATCATGAAGTGACCATACACGCCCTGATTGAAGATGCAGGGGTTGAGCTGTTAAGACCGTTATTTCACAGTGCAAATATTGTCATTGATGCGACGGATAATTTTGAGACGAGAATGGTTATGAATGATTTATCGCAGGAAACGAAGACGCCGTGGATATATGGTGCTTGTGTGAGCAGTCAGGGGATGTATATGACCATTTTGCCGGATAAAACGCCGTGTTTATCGTGTGTCTTTACAGAACTGCCTGTTGGCGGCTTGACGTGTGATACAGCGGGGATTATTTCTCCAGCAGTTCAGATGGTTTCTGCTTATCAGCAAACAGAGGCGCTAAAATATTTAACAGGACATGAAGATCAAATCGAACGGAAATTTGTCACATTTGATCTTTGGCAGGCGACATCGTTTAAAATGGATTTGTCTCTTACTAAGCAGAAGGACTGTCCATCTTGCGGCAAAGATAGAACCTATCCTTATTTACACGAGCAACGTAAAAAAACGACGATTCTTTGCGGGCGAGATACAGTTCAAGTCGTATCTAAGGATTTAGCTAATCTATCATTTCAGCATGTGAAAGAGCGGCTGTCATCTATTTGTGAGGTGGAAGTGAATGACTTCTTAATCCATGTCCGCTATGAATCTTATCGCATTGTCTTTTTCAAAGGTGGACGTGCATTAATTCATGGGACAAATGATGAAAAAGCAGCCAATTCATTACTAGCAAAACTGCTAGGGATATAGGAGTGAAGTGTGATGGAAAGACGTCAGCCAATTCCAGTACAAGAAGCCATTCAGAAAGTCCATCAATATGAAAAGCATGGAGAACAAGAATGGGTGCCCTTAAGAAATAGCCTTGAAAGGTTCATTGCAGAAGACATTTTGGCAGACCATGATGTGCCTGCATTTGATCGGTCCCCGTATGATGGTTTTGCACTTCGGGCAGAAGATACAATAGAAGCGTCAAGTGAGCATCCGATTGAATTTGAGGTCATTGATCACATTGGGGCAGGAGTGGTCTCAGCAAAAACCATCGGTCCCTTTCAAGCCATCCGTATCATGACAGGAGCAAAAATCCCGGATGGAGCAAATGTCGTCATCATGCTTGAGCTCACTAAGTCCTACGAAAAAGAGGGCAAATTATATATGTCACTTAAAAGATCGCTGAAAAAAGGGGACAATATTTCTCGTCAAGGAGAAGAGGTATTTGAAGGGAATGTGATGCTTAAAAAAGGAACCAAAGTAACTCCGGGCGTTACGGCCCTATTGGCGACATTTGGATATGCGGTAGTCCCAGTTGTCAAAAAGCCAGTGATCGGCATCATCTCAACAGGTACAGAGCTTCTTCAAGTGAGTGATGCGATGATGGACGGGAAGATTAGAAACAGTAACCTTAGTATGGTTTATGCCCAGATCCTTAAGGCTGGGGGAGAGCCGCTTGATTTAGGCGGTGTGTCCGATGATTTTGACAATAGCTTTCATGCAGTCAAAGCAGCTTTAAGCAAGGTAGACTACTTAATCACAACAGGCGGAGTTTCAGTAGGTGATTTTGACTTTCTCCCCGCGATTTATGAGAAGCTTGGAGCTCAGGTGCTATTTAATAAAGTGGCTATGAGACCTGGAAGTGTGACAACGGTTGCTGCAATGCCAAATGGTCAACTGCTCTTTGGTCTGTCAGGAAATCCTGCTGCCTGTTTTGTTGGCTTTGAATTATTTGTGAAACCGATGATCTATAAATGGTCTTTGAAGAAACAGCCGTTCCCCGATTTTGCTGAGGCGAAGCTGACACACGATTTTCCAAAAGCCAATCCGTTCACTCGATTTGTCAGAGCAGCACTTCAATTCACGGGGAGTCAGCTCAGTGTAACCCCAACAGGTCTTGATAAATCAAGTGCCGTAACCTCAATTGCAGAGGCTAACTGTTTCATCGTGCTGCCAGGTGGAACAAGAGGTTTTAAGGCCGGTGATCAGGTGCATGTTCTGCTGTTTCAGCCCGAAGGCGAGGGTTCCCCATGCTGGATGACACATTAAGTATATTACAGGTGGTCGGCTATCAAAACAGCGGCAAGACGTCGTTGATTGAAAAGCTCTGTCAGCTGGCTGTACTTGATGGGCTGAAGCTGGGCTGCTTTAAACACCATGGACATGGCGGTAAACCAGATCGTCTTTTGAAAGAAAAAGACACTGATCGATATGTAGGGGCGGGTGCATTTGCCGCTGGCGTAGAAGGAGAGGGTGAATTTCACTTTTCAATGCAGCACATTACGTTAGAGCAATTGCTCAATATGTGTGAGCATCTTCCATTAGACGCGGTCTTGATAGAAGGGTATAAACAGGCACCATACCGCAAAATCGTTTGTGCAAAGAATGAAGAGGAGCTCATTGATCTTTCAACACTTTCCAATATACAAGCAGCTATTTATTTTTCTCAAGAGTTTCAGTTAGCCGAAAATTATTCTTTTCCAGTGTTTTCAGCCTTTGAAAAGGATGCGAACTCATTTTGTTATAACTTATTGAAGGGAGGCGGCTCTATTTGAGTGAACTTTTTAAAATAACAAAAATGCCGATTGATGTGAATGAATTGATTCAGCATGTGACAAAGCGGAAGGCAGGGGCCATTACGACGTTTATCGGGACGGTCAGAGAGTGGACAAACGGTAAGAAAACGCTGCGCTTAACTTATGAAGCTTACATACCAATGGCAGAAAGCATGCTAAGTCAAATTGGACAAGAAATCAAAAAACGGTGGCCTGATACTGAAGCTGCCATTGTGCATAGGATCGGGACACTTGATATAACGGATATTGCTGTTGCGATAGCCGTTTCATCTCCTCATAGGAAGGCTGCATACGAAGCGAACGAATATGCCATTGAGCGAATTAAGGAAATTGTGCCGATTTGGAAAAAAGAATATTGGGAAGACGGGGAAGCCTGGATAGGTGATCAGCTTGAAACAGTTTCATATCCAGAGGGGAAACCTAGTGATCTTCAACTTGCAAAGAAAGAAGGTGATCAGGTTGATTAGTGTATTATTGTTCGCCGGCCTTGCTGAGAAGGCCGGTAAACAACAAATCATCATTCAAAAAGATCGAACAACGGTTGATGAGATTAAATTAGAATTACAGGAGGTATATGGTGTTGATGCTGCACAAAATGTGATGGTTGCAGTCAACGAACGATATACGAGGGGAAACGCTGAAGTGTGTAGCGGGGACACTGTTGCATTCATTCCTCCTGTAAGCGGTGGATAATAGATATTAGAGGATTTGGTTATGGCCAGCGGCTGTAACCAATTTTTTATGTGTGAAAAGATTGTAGAGGTATTTGGGTGTGATCTTCGTAAATAAAACATCCCCTTCGTGCTTTAGAAATGTGAGGATCGAGCTGCTGTATTAGATCATACAATTCGCTAATTCGTCTCACATTGAAATCTGTCTGGGCTTGAAGTTGTTCTTTTAATTCTTTTGTGCTCACAATGCTTCCCTTTTTCTCTTTAATAATATCTACACATCTAGCAGCGTAGTATATTTTGTCATTTGAGGGTCTGCTTTCTTTCATATCAAGTAATTTGAGCTCATGATAAATCAGTTCTCTTTCCTTTCGAAAGTATTGCCATGCTTCTTGTTCCTTTTCATAAAGTAAAATCAATTGCGTTTTCAATTTTTCTCTTAACATTCACTTGACTCCATTTCCACTATCATTTAACCTACCTCTATTTTACATTATATGAAAAAATAACTTTTGATCAAGTAAAATCATTATATTTTTAATTTTTTAATATGAAAGTATTGTTACTAAAGGCTCATTTGTTCTATAAAAGAAACCAATCGTAGTCCTATAAAGCCGGGATTTGTTGAAATTACTAGGATTATTTTAACAAAAAATTGTTGTGTCTCTCAAAGACCATCCGAATTCAAAGGAAAAGGATATTTATTCCGAAAGACATGTGTTTTTTTGATAAAATGTTTTTAGGTCAGAAAAACCTTTATTTATTGATATGAATATGGTCTAGTCATGGTGTCATTTGGAGGATTTCATCCATGATAATAGAATAATAGATAATTTTTCCCTCAATGAAAATAAGAAAATCAAATCATCCATCACTTATTGGCAATCTTTTGATAAAATAGAAAGAATAAGAGAGAGCATGTGCGTTTGCATACTTGCATGACATAGAGAGGATGACATTTGATGAAAGAAAATATGCAAAAGCCTACGATCATTGGAGTGAGCACAAGGCCTTCGGAGCACCTGAAAAGAGTATGGGAAAATCCGGTGGTTTGGTGGCCTTTATCCTGCGTACTTCTTTTAACAGTGATTGTGACTTATTTGTCAGAGCTGGTGAATGAAGGAATGTGGGCAGATTTAAGCTTGCCGGTATCGGTCGTTTATGTGGTGACGCTAATTGGTCTACTTCTCGGGCTTGTGGTTAATGCTGCAATCTATAAGTTCATCGTTTTTTTAGCAAAGGGTGATGCATCGTTTCAGCAGCTGTTTTCAGCGGTCCTGTTTATTACACCAGTTACGATCGTTGGTACGATTATTTCTCATCTGTCCATCATTCTGTTCCATGTACCAAAAAACATCACAATCACCTCATTAAATGCACTCATTCAAACGTCTGGTCCATGGCATGCTGTGCTTGCCAATATTGATCTATTTGTGATCTGGAACCTTGTTTTAACAGGCTTTTTATTGATGAAAGTTGGCCATATATCGCCAAGAATAGCTTGGACCATTATAGGAGTCTTTTATCTCTTATCTATCATTTTTCAATATGTAGGAACTGCAATCACCATATCAGTAAGCTGGGGGTAGAATGTCTTTATGAGAAAGAAAATCATCATCGGATCCATTTTTATTATTGTTATCGGTCTATTTATTGGCTTTAACATTGCGAAAAATCAAGCAAAGCCTGCTTCAACAGCAGCGATCAAAACAGTAAAACCCTCGCAAAAAGAAATCACCACTAAGGTGATGACGCCAGGGATACTTTCATTCTTTGAAGAACAGTTTATTTATGCAGAAGAGGAAAAGGGACACTTGAAGGGAATTTCTGTAAAAGAAGGAGAAAAGGTAAAGCCTGGAACGCCGCTTCTTACATATGAAAATAGAGAGCTGGAGCTTGAAGAAGAGCAGCAAGCTCTTGCGGCTGAATCCAGTACTTTAAAACGCGAACAATTACAAAATAGATTGAGCGAATTAGACAAAAAACAAGAAGGCGAATCCGCCACCAATTCTAGAAACGAGCGAGACCAGCTTGAATTAGAGCTGAAAGCGGCTGAATTAGAACAAAAACAAGCAGAGATCAGCCAAGAAAAAGTAAAAGCACAAATAGAAGATTTAATCGTACATAGTAAAATTGATGGTACAGTGATTTCCATTGAGCAAGAAGAAGGGGCAGGAAAGCCGGAAGAGAGGCAGCCGATCATTCATATTGGCAATGAGAAAAAAATGGTTGTGCGAGGATTGATTTCTGAGTATGACGCCATAAAAGTGAAAAAGAAACAAAAAGTAAAGATAACGTCTGATGTCATTCGCGGAGAGAGCTGGCAAGGAGTCGTGAAAAAAGTGGGGGTTGTACCTGCTCAGGCAGCATCCGAAACACCTGCAGGTGATCAAACGGTGCAATATCCAGTTGAAATCGAAATAAAGGGAAAAAAACCTGAAGCAAAACCTGGTTTTAAAATGATCATGGAAATTGAAACAGATAAGCGTCAAGCCCTAACGATTCCTGAATCAGCTGTAAAAAAAGAGGATGATGGACAATACGTTTATGTTGTCAAAAAGAATGTACTTAAAAAAGTAAAAGTGGTGCTAGGGGAAACGTCAGGTCATGATCTTGAGGTGACAAAAGGTGTCGTAGCAGAGGATCAAATCATTTCTCATCCATCAGATGACATGTATGACGGAATGGAAGTGAATGCTGAATGATTCAGCTTTCAAACGTGACAAAAAGCTATGAGGTTGCCGAGGAATCATTTGATGTATTAAGTGAGATCGATCTTGTCATTGAAAAAGGCGAGTATATGTCCATTATGGGCCCCTCCGGCTCTGGAAAATCGACGTTAATGAATATCATTGGCTGTTTAGACCGGCCAACTACAGGACAATATCATTTTCAAGAAAGAGAGTTGTCAGCAGCAAAGGATCAAGACCTCGCAGTGATTCGAAATCAATTCATTGGATTTGTCTTTCAGCAATTTCATCTGCTGCCGAGGTTAAATGCAAGGCGTAATGTTGAGCTTCCGATGATTTACGCTGGTATCAGTCAAAAGGAAAGAAAAGAACGTGCAGAGATGGCACTTGAAAAGGTTGGTTTGTCAGACCGAATGAAACACATGCCAAGCGAGTTGTCGGGAGGGCAAAAGCAAAGGGTGGCAATTGCCCGTGCAATTGTCAATAAGCCGCAGCTTATCTTAGCAGATGAACCGACAGGCGCTCTTGACTCAAAAACAAGCTTCTCAATCATGGAACAGTTTACGAAGCTGAATGAGGAAGGAACAACGATTGTGCTTGTTACCCATGAAGAAGAAATAGCTGCGTATACAAATCGGACGGTCGTTGTAAGAGATGGGCGACTCGTTGAAGATAGATTGACACAAGGGGACGCTATGAATGAAACTCTTTGAAAATATCAAAATAGCGATGAATTCTGTTTTAGCTCATAAATTACGTTCTATTTTAACGATGCTTGGGATTATTATTGGTGTTGGATCAGTCATTGCGGTCGTGGCTATCGGTCAAGGCGGCGAGCAAATGCTAAAAGGGTCGATTTCAGGTCCAAACAATACCGTTGATATGATGTATACGCCCTCTGACGAAGAGTTAAATGCAAATCCCAACGCTTTATTCGACGCCGCATTTACTGAGGAAGACATCAAAAGCATTAAGACAATCAATGGGGTGAATCAGGTTGCATCTTCGACTGCGCAAGGAATGCAGCTGAGATTTCAAGATACGACAGTGGATGCGACAGTTAACGGTATAAATGAAGGGTATACGAATGTACATTCATTACAAATAGCCGAAGGACAGAATTTAAGAGATATTGACTTTAGAAGCGGCAGAAGAGCCGCCCTTATCTCTGAAGGCTTACAAAAAGAATTATTTAATGGACAGAAGGCATTGGGCGAAATGATTTGGATGAACGGACAGCCGGTTGAAGTCATCGGTGTTTTAGCCAAACAAAAAGGGATGCTTTCATTCGATATGAATGAAATATATGTCCCATTCGCCATGCTCACCTCCACATTTGGGATCAGTGAATACGATAAGTTGTCAATTCAAGTCGCACATGCTGATCAAATGAAGGAAGTAGGAAAGAATGCGGCTGCATTATTAAATGAGAATCATCATACAGAAGATGCTTATGAAATGATCAACATGGAAGAAATCGCAGAAGGCATCGGTCAAATCACGTCTGTCATGACAACAATCATTGGCTCAATAGCTGGAATTTCCTTACTTGTCGGAGGTATCGGCGTGATGAATATTATGCTTGTTTCTGTGACAGAGAGGACAAGGGAAATCGGTATCCGAAAAGCGATTGGAGCAACGAGGGCTCAAATACTCGTTCAATTTTTAATTGAGTCTGTCGTCTTAACCTTGATCGGCGGGTTGATGGGGATTGCACTAGGTATAGGCGGTGCCTCGTTAGTATCACTCATTGCCGGCTGGCCGTCCTTAGTATCTTGGCAAATCATCTGTGTAGGTGTTCTGTTTAGTATGCTAATTGGGATTGTTTTTGGGTTAATTCCTGCGAATAAAGCAGCAAGACTAGATCCTATTGATTCTCTTAGATATGAATAATTTCGAGAAGAACCAAAAGCATACAAACAGTGTGAATTCCGCTGTAATCAAGGATTAAAAGCTTTTATGCACATTGCATAAAAGCTTTTTTTAGTTCTATTGAATGAAATGAAAAATGATAGAAATGCTAAGATCATGACTTTCATCTTAATGTCACATATTTTTCAGTTTACAAATGGTACATATAAAGGTAAGATGACCATGGTGAAAGATTTTGATAGTTATTGAATGTATTTGATTGTTTTATATTGATAATGTTGAAAAAAGCGATTACAATAAAGGTGCGCGCAAAATGAATACGTTTTCAAAAGGGGGTGTTTCCATGTTAACACCGGAAAGACATCAACTCATTATTGACTGTTTAGAAGAAAATGATGTCATCAAAATACAGGACTTAACGATTATGACGGATGCGTCTGAATCTACTATTAGAAGGGATTTATCAGCCCTTGAAGAAAAAGGATTTCTAAAAAGGGTCCATGGGGGAGCAGCCAAGATATCAAGTATCCGTCTTGAACCAGATGTATTTGAGAAATCTGCCAAAAACCTTCAAGAAAAGTCATTGATTGCGGAGGCAGCTGCTTCACTTTTAAAACAGGGAGATTGTATTTATTTAGACGCTGGTACGACCACACAGCAAATGATTGAATATATCGATCCAGATCAAGATATAGTTGTGGTGACAAACGGTGTTATGCACATTGAAGCACTCATGAGAAAAGGCATTTCTTTTTACCTGATAGGCGGATCAGTGAAACATCGAACAGGAGCCATGGTCGGTGCCGCAGCTTTGACGGCGATGGAAAATTACCGTTTTGACAAAAGCTTTGTTGGGACGAATGGCATTCATCCCGAGGCAGGATTTACAACACCTGATCCAGAGGAAGCGCTCATGAAAAAAAGAGCCATGAAGCAGGCAAAAAAAACCTATATCTTAACAGATGCCTCCAAGTTTGGCGAAATATCGTTTTCAACCTTTGCTAGTTTACAGGAAGCCACCATTATCACAAACAACGCAAAAGAAGATTCATTCGATAATTACCATGAAAAAACGGTTATAAAGGTAGTGAAAACATGATTTATACAGTTACTTTAAACCCATCAGTTGATTACATCGTACACGTGGAGGATTTCGCAGTCGGCGGTTTGAATCGTTCAACCTATGACAAAAAATATCCGGGCGGAAAAGGGATCAATGTCTCAAGGCTTTTAAAACGTCACGGTGTGGAATCAAAAGCGCTTGGATTTATAGGCGGATTTACAGGCAAATATATTCAAGACTTTTTACAAAACGAACAATTACAAACAGCCTTTCACGAGGTGTCAGAAGATACACGAATTAATGTGAAACTAAAAACAGGTGAAGAAACCGAAATCAACGGACTCGGCCCATCCATTACTGAAGCACAATTTGAGTCGTTTCTGTCTCAATTTACTTCATTGATTGAAGGAGATGTCGTTGTGTTAGCTGGCAGCATTCCTTCTTCATTGCCTCATAACACATATGAACGTATTGCTGAGGTATGTGAAAAGCAAGGCGTTAGAGTTGTCCTTGATATTTCTGGAGAAGCCCTAAAAAAAGCAGCAGGCTTGAAACCGTTCTTAATGAAGCCAAACCATCATGAACTAGGTGAAATGTTTGAGACGAGCATCTCTACTGCAGAAGAAGCTATTCCTTATGGAAAGAAGCTGTTAGAACAAGGTGCTGAACATGTTATTGTATCCATGGCTGGTAATGGCGCTCTCTTATTCAGTAAGGAAGGGATTTATCAGTCCAATGTTCCAAAGGGTACACTTGTTAATTCGGTTGGTGCAGGGGATTCAGTCGTTGCAGGATTTTTAGCCGGCGTTTCGAAAGGCCTTTCGATTGAAGAATCATTTAAGCTTGGCGTCACATCAGGCAGTGCTACAGCATTTTCTGAGGAGCTTGGGACAAAAGAGCTTGTTGACACACTATTACCACAAGTAAAAGTCACACGCATTTAAAGGAGGAGTCACCATGAAAATAACAGAACTACTCACAAAGCAGACCATTAAGCTTCAATTAGACAGCCAGCAGAAAGAAGCAGTCATTGAAGAACTAGTCACTGTTTTAGATACAGCTGGCAAGTTAAATGATAAAGAGGGCTACAAAGAAGCGGTGATCAACCGTGAAAAACAAAGCTCTACTGGTATTGGAGAAGGCATTGCGATTCCTCACGCTAAAACAGCAAGTGTCAAAGAGCCTGCTATTGCATTTGGCCGCTCGACAGCTGGTGTAGATTATGAATCACTGGATGCGCAGCCGAGTCATCTTGTCTTTATGATTGCAGCAACTGAAGGCGCAAACAACACGCATTTAGAAGCCCTTTCTCGTTTATCAACACTTCTGATGCGTGAAGAAATCAGAAAGCAGCTTCTTGAAGCGGCTACTGAAGATGAAATCATCGATATCATCAATACGCATGACAAGGACGATGAAGAAGAAGAGGAAGTTCAAGAGGAACCAGCTCCAGCAGGTAAACCTGCTAAGATTTTAGCAGTAACAGCTTGCCCAACGGGTATTGCACATACATTTATGGCAGCAGATGCTTTGAAAGAAAAAGCGAAAGAAATGGGCGTTGACATTAAAGTCGAAACAAACGGCTCTGGTGGTATTAAACACGCTCTTACCGCAAAAGAAATTGAAGAAGCACCAGCCATCATTGTGGCAGCGGACAAGCAAGTTGAAATGGAACGCTTTAAAGGCAAACATGTCATTGAAGTGCCTGTGACAGCAGGAATCCGTCGTCCGCAGGAATTGATTGAAAAAGCAGTCAATCAAGATGCACCGATCTATAAAGGCTCTGGCGGCAGTTCTTCAAAAGACGAACATGAGTCATCTGGCAAAGGTAGAAGTGGTTTCTACAAGCACTTAATGAGCGGTGTAAGCAACATGCTTCCATTTGTTGTCGGAGGCGGTATCCTTGTTGCAATTTCATTCTTCTGGGGAATTAACTCAGCAGATCCTAAAGACCCTTCATTTAATTCATTTGCAGCTGTATTAAAAGGAATTGGCGGAGATAATGCGCTTGCCTTAATCGTCGCTGTATTAGCCGGATTTATTGCGATGAGTATTGCAGATCGTCCAGGTTTTGCGCCAGGTATGGTCGGTGGATTTATGGCGTCAGCAGCAGGTGCAGGATTCCTAGGTGGACTCATTGCCGGTTTCCTTGCTGGTTATGTCGTTGTGTTACTTAAAAAAGTATTCACATTTGTACCGCAGTCACTCGACGGGATTAAGCCGGTTCTGCTGTATCCATTGTTCGGTATTTTCTTCACAGGTATCATCATGCATTACATTGTGAACACACCAGTAAAAATGGTGATGGACGGATTAACTCATTGGCTTGAAACTTTAGGTACTGGAAACCTTGTCTTAATGGGCATTATTTTGGCAGGTATGATGGCGATTGATATGGGTGGTCCAATTAACAAAGCGGCTTACACATTTGGTCTTGCGATGATTGCTGCTGGAAACTATGCACCGCACGCTGCCATTATGGCAGGCGGAATGGTACCACCACTAGGTATTGCACTTGCGACAACAATCTTTAGAAATAAGTTCTCAAAACGTGATCGAGAAGCAGGGATTACATGCTACTTCATGGGAGCTGCCTTCATTACTGAAGGGGCAATCCCGTTTGCAGCGGCTGACCCTCTACGCGTGATTCCTTCAGCTGTCATTGGAGCAGCTGTGGCTGGCGGATTAACGGAATTCTTTAGAGTCACGCTTCCTGCACCGCACGGCGGACTATTCGTTTTCTGGGTAACAAATCATCCAATTCTTTATATCATCAGCATCTTAATCGGTGCCGTTGTAACAGCGATTTTACTTGGTATTTTGAAAAAACCAGTGAAACTAGAAGCGTAATTCAGAGGAGAAGCATCGTGAAAAGCGGTGTTTCTTTTTGTTTAATTACGAACAAATTAGGAAAAAATATCTAATTGAATGGTTGTCTTGTGAATTTTTAAATGACATGTGATAAAGTAAAGTTATTCAATTCACGTTTCAAGTCTTTTAGCAGAAAGTCTTAGGAGGAAGCAGTATTTTGAACGAAGAAAACAAACAAAACGAAAATGATATTCAATCTGATGCAAAGCAAGCCAAAACAGAGAAGAAAAGTTCACTGTTTGAATGGATCAAAGCCATTTTAATTGCACTTGCGCTCGTCTTGCTCATCCGTACGTTTATATTTGAGCCGTATGTGGTGGAAGGAGAGTCGATGGAACCGACCCTTCATGATGGGGAAAAGCTGTTCGTCAACAAAACCATTAACTACCTAGGTGGTGTCAAACGAGGTGACATCGTGATTATTAATGGAAAAGACGGCCAGAAAATTCATTATGTAAAACGATTGATCGGTCTTCCGGGAGACACGATTGAAATGAAGGATGATACGCTTTACATTAATGGTAAAAAAGTAGATGAGCCTTATTTAAAAGAGAACAAGGCACATGCGAAAGAGTATGAAGTGCATTTGACAGGGGATTTTGGTCCAGTGAAAGTACCGAAAAACGATTACTTTGTGATGGGGGACAACAGGCTCAACTCCATGGACAGCAGAAATGGACTTGGACTCATTGAAAAGGATCGGGTTGTCGGGACATCAGAATTTGTTTTCTTCCCATTTGGCGACATTCGGCAAACAAAATAAAAGCACCCTTCTCAGATGCATGAGAAAAGTGCTTAAATGGGCGGCCCTTAAAAATAGGGTCGTTTTTAATTTGGCGTGAGCACTGTAACAATGAGCACAATGGCCAGCACAGAAGCGAAGACAGAGCCAGTTATAGCTAAAACGGACCGAAACAATCCGATCTTATGATTTTCTTTCCCTCGCTTTTGTAAAAAGCGTTTCGAAAAGATGTGTACCAGTGTGTAAATAAGCACAAGCCCAATATAAAGGCCGAAATCCCTCGCATTAAATCCTGTTGCAGATAAATAAATACCCATAAAGAAAATCAATAAACAGTATTCCATCAGTGTAAGTAATCTCAAATCGCACGAACTCCTTCAATAAATCATTCCCACTTATTATACCATATTGGACAATTTGCCTTCGTTCTTAGTGAGAGACGTTTCTATCAAACGTTATTCATGTTATACTTCATAATGATGAATGAGTGATGGAGGATTAATAAATGATTGCAGTAAATAATGTTAGTTTACGTTTTGCTGATCGTAAACTATTTGAAGAAGTAAACATTAAATTCACTCCTGGCAACTGCTACGGTTTAATTGGTGCCAATGGAGCTGGGAAATCAACGTTTCTAAAGATTCTTTCAGGTGAAATTGAGGCTCAGACGGGCGATGTTCATATGAGCCCTGGTGAGCGTTTAGCGATCTTAAAACAGAACCACTTTGAATACGAAGAATTTGAAGTATTAAAAGTCGTCATGATGGGTCATAAACGTTTATATGATGTGATGCAGGAGAAAGATGCGATCTATATGAAACCTGATTTCTCAGATGAAGACGGGATTCGTGCAGCAGAGCTTGAAGGTGAGTTCGCTGAGTTAAACGGCTGGGAAGCAGAAAGTGAAGCAGCGATCTTACTAAAAGGTCTTGGCATTCCAGAGAGCCTTCAATCGAAGAAAATGTCTGAGCTTGGTGGTTCTGAAAAGGTTAAAGTACTACTAGCCCAAGCTTTATTTGGTAAGCCTGACGTCCTTCTTCTGGATGAGCCAACAAACCACTTGGACTTACAAGCCATCCAGTGGCTGGAAGAGTTCCTTATTCATTTTGAAAATACCGTCATCGTCGTTTCGCATGACCGTCACTTCTTAAACAAAGTATGTACACATATTGCGGACCTAGACTTCGGAAAAATTCAAGTATATGTCGGAAACTATGATTTCTGGTATGAGTCCAGCCAGCTAGCGCTGAAACTCAGCCAAGATGCAAATAAGAAAAAAGAAGAGCAAATTAAGCAGCTTCAAGAGTTCGTTGCCCGGTTCAGTGCGAATGCTTCTAAATCGAAGCAAGCGACGTCAAGAAAGAAATTGCTTGATAAAATCTCTTTAGACGATATTAAGCCATCTTCACGTAAATATCCGTATGTCCATTTTGCGCCAGAGCGCGAAATCGGGAATGATGTCCTTCAAGTAGAAGGTCTATCGAAAACAATTGACGGTGTGAAAGTACTTGATAACGTCAGCTTTATTATGAATCGCGAGGATAAAATTGCGTTCCTAAGCCGTAATGAGCTTGCTGTGTCTACTTTATTTAAAATTCTTGCTGGTGAGATGGAGCCAGACAGCGGGACATATAAATGGGGCGTCACAACATCTCAAGCCTTTTTCCCGAAAGACAATAGTGAATACTTTGAAGGAAACGATGTCGATCTAGTGGATTGGCTTCGCCAGTATTCTCCTAATGATCAAAGCGAAAGCTTCTTACGCGGATTCTTAGGACGTATGCTTTTCTCTGGGGAAGAAGTAAAGAAAAAAGCAAGCGTCTTATCAGGAGGAGAAAAGGTTCGTTGTATGTTATCAAAAATGATGCTGTCAGGAGCGAATGTACTGCTTCTAGATGAGCCGACGAACCACTTAGACCTAGAATCCATTACGGCGCTGAATAACGGTTTAATGAGCTTTAAAGGAGCGATGCTCTTCTCATCTCATGACCATCAGTTTGTTGAAACAGTGGCAAACCGTATCATCGAAGTGACGCCAAATGGCATCGTCGATAAACAAACAACATATGATGAGTTCTTATCAGATCAAGAGATTCAAAAGAGACTCGTTGAGCTTTATGCGTAAATAAGAAAAGACATCCACTTGTGGATGTCTTTTTTTCGGTTAAATCGCCCAGTTTCCATTACGGAAGATCGGTTCGCGTTTCCCGTCTTTTGTAATACCGTCAATATTCATTTCCTTTGAACCAATCATGAAATCGACGTGTGTAATACTGTTGTTTACACCAGCTGCATCCAATTCTTCACGATTCATCTCTTTTCCGCCTTCGATATTGAACGCATATCCGCTGCCGATGGCAAGGTGGTTCGATGCGTTTTCATCATAAAGGGTATTGTAATAGAGAATATTCGAGTTTGAGATTGGTGAATCATCTGGTACGAGAGCAACTTCACCTAGATAATGAGAGCCTTCATCTGTTTCAACGAGCGAAGTTAAAATGTCTTCGCCTTCCTTCGCTTTCACATCGACAATTCGGCCATTTTCAAATGTTAAAGTAAACTCATCAATGATATTTCCTGCATAGCTGAGCGGTTTTGTGCTTGAGACAGTCCCATTTACACCATCTTTTTTAGGTACGGTAAAAACTTCTTCTGTTGGCATGTTGGCCATGAAAGAGACGCCGCGCTCACTCACGCTGCCGGCACCTACCCAAATGTGCTGCTCAGGGAGCTCAATCGTTAAATCAGTACCAGGAGCATCATAATGAAGCTTGTGGTAGTGGCGCTCATTTAGGATTTTGACCTTTTCATTTAGCGACTCATCGTGCTTTTTCCAAGCTTCCACAGGATCTGCTTGATCAGCGCGAGCGACTTTAAAGATTTGTTCCCATAATAAAGCGACAGCTTCTTCATCTGTATGGTCAGGGAAAATCTTTTTCGCCCAATCTTTTGATGCAGCGCCTACAACCGTCCAAGCCACTTTGTCTGATTGAACGTATTGGCGATATGTATGAAGGGCAGATCCAGCGGCTTTTTGCTGTGCAGCGATTTTTTTCGAATCAATGCCTCGCAGAAGGTCAGGGCTTTCTGACAAGATCGTGATAAAAGCGCCGCCGCGTTTTGCGATGGTTTCCATCATCTGTGCTTCCCATTCAGGGAATTGCTCAAACACATCCTGCGGTGCGTGCTCATATTTTAAACGAGCAAGAACACCGTCAGCCCAGCGGATATGTACGTTTTTCGCCCCGCGCTCATATGCATGTTTCGCGACAAGACGAACAAGGTCTGTAGATTCAGTAGATGCAGATACGACGACTTCTTGTTCTTTTTGAACATTCACACCGACTTCAACGATGGTCTTCGCATATTGATCTAGTTGATTTTCAAATGAACTCATAAAAAAACCCTCCTTTAGTCATGTTCATCATATCAGATTTAAGACCGAAAAGGAAAATGGGGAGCACGCGAAAAGCCAAAATAAAAAAGCCGCTTTCATGCGGCTTTTTTAGCGGTTCAGTTGTTTCACAGGCTGTGCGTTAGAAGGGGGCATATGTGAAAATGACAGGCTCATTCCTCCTAAGATAATACCCGTTAAAATGACTGTGACAACAACCCGTTTACCTAAATCAAGCAACATGTTCTTCCTCCTTCACGTTTATCCATTCCTCACGATATGATCGAAATGATAAAAAAAGAAGTAGAACAAGAAGATTATTTTAATGTTTTTTGCAATTTATGAATGACTTCTAGTGAACGACCTGTTCCGATTGCGACAGATTCAAGTGGATTTGCTGCAATATGAACTGGAACGACAATTTCCTGTGAGAGCCATTCTTGAATCCCGTTTAACAAAGCGCCACCGCCAGTTAAGATCACGCCGCGGTCTACGATGTCACCACTAAGCTCTGGAGGGCTGTCCTCTAATGTGGCACGAATCGCCTCTAAAATATGAAGAAGTGACTCTCGCATGGCTCCTTGAATTTCATGAGATTCAAGTGTGATCGTTTTTGGAAGACCTGTCACTAGATCACGTCCACGTACTTCTAATGACTCTGGCTCATGCTCAATGAGACCATAACCAATTTCCATTTTCACCTGCTCAGCTGTCCGTTCGCCGATTAATAGGTTATATTTCTTTCGCACAAACGTAATGATATCTTCATCCAGCTGATCTCCGCCAATTCGAATGGAATGACAAGAGACAACGCCGCCAAACGAAATGATAGCAACTTCCGTTGTTCCTCCGCCAATATCGACTACGACGTTTGCAACAGGCTCATCTACTGGAAGATCAGCGCCGATTGCGGCTGCAACAGGTTCTTCTATTAAATGCACGTGCTTTGCTCCGCAGTTTTTCACAGCATCACTGATGGCACGGCGCTCAACAGCTGTGGAACCAGAAGGTGTACATACGACGACCGTTGGTTTTCTGAAGGTAAACCCGATATTTTTTCCTGCTTTTTTCATGATTTGTTTGAGTAAATCTGTTGTCATATCATAATCAGCGATGACACCGTCTTTCATTGGACGGATCGCCACAATTTTCCCAGGTGTTTTCCCAATCATTTCTTTTGCTTCTGTTCCGACAGCAAGTACAGTTTTTGTTTCTGTATCGACTGCTACGACGGACGGTTCATTTAAAATAATCCCCTTATTTTTACTATAAACCAATATGTTAGCTGTTCCTAAATCAATTCCAATTTCGGCATTTTGAAACATGTTTTCACCCAATCTCTATTTTTGCTGTTTTAAACAATTTTACATTTAAAAGTTCAGAGGGTTGAGGTCATTTGTGGGGGTTTGTGATGACCTTGAAATGAACTTGTAAAATTCGAGTATCATTTTGACAATCACAATAAATTTTCCCTTTGTTTTTTCTTTTGTGAAAAAAATTTTTATAGAAGAGAAACCTTTTGAGAATCTCTTACGTCTACGATATATCAATTGGTGAAAAACAGATTGATCTTGAGCTAATGAAAGAAAGAGGGAACGAATTTGAAATCTATCGGAGTCGTAAGAAAAGTAGACGAACTAGGGCGTATTGTGATGCCAATCGAATTAAGAAGAGCACTTGATATTGCTATTAAAGACAGTATGGAATTTTTTATAGATGGGGATAAAATCGTCTTGAAAAAATATCAGCCAGAGGGCGTTTGCCTCATGACTGGTGAGATTACATCAGAGAACCATGATTATGGAAATGGTCAAATTACATTAAGCGCTGAAGGCGCAGAATTACTGTTAAAAGAACTTCAAGAAGCTCTTCAGCAGTAATGAAAAAAGCCTGATCTCTTCCTTTGTGCTGAGAACAGGCTTTTTTTCTGAAAAAGTTCTTTAAAAATGCCCCATCTCCCTCAAAAAACAAGTGGAAAATGGTACAATTGACAAAGAATCTCAGGGCGGCAGGTGGAATCATTTGAACAAAACATATCAAGTGCGGATCGTGTTATCTGTTCTTGCATTTATTTTAATTTTAAGCTGGGATTTCTTTTATTATCTAGGTGGCTATCAAATTAATTGGCCGCTCGATCTAGCCTTTACAGTCCTTGTTCTAACAGGAATCTGGGTTGTCTCAGGCTATGTAGACCGCTTAAATCTACTTGTGTCAGACTTAAATACGAGAGAGAAAGAAGCACACGAACTGACAGAGCGGCTGAATCGAATCACAGATAACTTGCAAGAAATCGTCTTTGAAACAAACGAAAAAGGTGAAATTATTTTCTTAAATCAAGCATGGACACAAATGACGGGCTATGACATCGATGAATGTCTAGGCACCATGTACAATCAGTACTTTGATCAAGAGGAACGCGTGGTCCAGCATTTATTGTCTGTGATCAAGGAACATAAGGATGCGGGGCGTGTAGAACTGCAGCTTCTCCATAAAGAGGGAAAGAAGGTATGGGGAGACGTTCATTACAAGCTCTATTTTGATGAGCATCACCAGTTTACCGGAGGAATTGGAACGGTAGCTGATATTACGAAACAAAAGCAGGCAAAGCTTGAGCTTGAAAGATCCAATCAGCAATTGCAAATGCAGGCGCAAAAGCTGGCCGTCGCTGGACAAATAGCCGCTGGAATCGCCCATGAAGTCAGAAATCCACTGACATCAGTAAATGGTTTTTTGCAGCTGATGAAGACTCAATATCCTGAAAGAACCGATTATTTTGACATTATCTTTTCTGAAATTAAACGGATTGATTTTGTTTTAAGTGAGCTGCTTGTATTGGCTAAGCCTCAATCGGTCCATTTTCAAGAAGTCCAGCTTCATGAGCTTCTAGAACAAGTGATTACTTTATTAAAAACAAATGCCGTTCTTTCAAATATTGATCTCAAGCAGCCATTTAAAAGGCAGGATGCCGGCGCAATCCTAGCAGACGCTAACCAAATGAAGCAGCTGTTCATTAATTTAATCAAAAATGCGATTGAGGCAATGCCTGAAGGTGGCAGCATATACATATCTACAGAAAAAGTATTGAATGAATGGAAGATTACCATTCAAGATGAAGGAAAAGGGATGTCTGAAGAAGATATTCAAAAAATATATGATCCTTTCTTTTCCACGAAAAAAGAAGGGACAGGGCTTGGTCTGACCATCTGTGCGACAATTTTAAAAGATCATCACGGAAGGATGGACGTGTCAAGTGAGCTTGGAAAAGGCACAGCTTTTCATATTTATTTGCCTGTGTGTCAAAAAAGCAGACAGCAGCAAGTTGAGAGGACGTGAAGTCATGACGGTAAAAGCTTTATTTGTATATGGGACGCTATTGCAGCATGAAGAGCACCACGAAACGTACTTGAAGGAAAACAAACTATTAGCTAAATCCGCTTGGATGAGTGGAAGGATTTACGATACAGGTCAAGGATATCCAGCGTGTGTTCCTGCAGAAAAAGGCACTGTATTCGGGGAATTGTACGAGGTAACCGCTGACACGTTGAATAAGATAGATGTACTAGAGGAAGGGTATGACAAGCAGGAAATCAATATCATGACGGATCAAGGTCAGGTAGCAGCCGTGACATACACTTTGCCAGAGCAGAAGGCATCAGCGCTGAAAGAAATAAAAAGAGGGTGCTGGAAAGCTTATCAACTTTGGCAGCAGAAGCCATCAACCTTCTATTATTTTGCCTATGGTTCCTGCATGGATGATGCTAGGTTTAAGCTCGCAGAAGTCGATCATCACTTTAAACAAATCATCGGCGGTGGTGTACTAAATGGTTTTACTACGAGATTTACATTGGTGAGGCCAGATGGATCAAGAGCTGATATGGTAGAAGACGGCGGCGAAACAGAGGGTGTTTTATATGAAGTTCCTTTTGATGCCATTCGTTATTTGTATAAACGAGAAGGAGTATATGAAGGTACATATCGTCCAGCATTTGTCGATGTCAAAATAGGTGATCAAATTTATGAGGACTGTTTAACCTTTCTTGTGCTTCAAAAAAGCGAAGAAATCGCTCCGCCAGCTCATTATCGCAGTGAAATCGAAAAAGGAGCAGACCTTTACTTAAGTGAAGCGTTCCGCAAAAAAATTCGTTCACATATGGATTCATTAATCAAACCGTAGTAAAATGCATGGTAAGTGAGATAAAAGGAGTCTGAACATGAAAAAGGAATATGCAGTCATTGGTCTTGGACGCTTTGGTGGAAGTATTTGCAAGGCGCTGAGCGAAGAAGGACTTGAAGTCATGGCAATGGATATGAATGAAGATCGAGTAAACGAGTACGCGAAAATCGCCTCACATGCGGTGATTGGTGATTCGACGGACGAAAACGTTTTAAAAAATCTTGGTATTCGCAATTTTGATCATGTCATCGTTGCAATTGGCGAAAACATTCAGGCAAGTATTTTAACAACGATTATGCTGAAAGAGCTTGGCGTCAAAATGGTCACTGTGAAAGCGCAAAATGATTACCATGAAAAGGTGCTCAACAAAATTGGAGCGGATCGCGTCGTTCATCCAGAGCGAGATATGGGGAGACGGATTGCACATAAAATCATTTCAAATAACGTGCTTGATTACCTTGAGCTGTCAGATGAGTACAGCCTGATTGAGATTGTTGCAAACAACAGGCTTGCAGGGCATTCTCTTTTAGATCTTGATATTAGGGCAAGATACGGTATCAATATTGTTGCGATTAAGCGCGGAAAGGAAGTCATTGTTTCCCCGCTGGCTGATGAAATGATTCAAAAAGAAGATATCCTCATTGTCATTGGGGCAGTAGCCGATATAGGACGCTTTGAAAAACGAGAAATGCAGAACGATTATTAAACACTCCGATGACGGGGTGTTTTTTTATATGAATGTGTTCATGACAGGTGGACATTGAGATGGAAATAGACACTGAAAAGGGCTGCGTTGTTCTGTATAACCGCAAAAATAAGCCTTGATATTTTTCATGCAATTATCACTATTCAGAAATAAAAATCAGTGTTTTGATATGGTTGATTTTCTCTAAATGTCATTGACTGGGGAAACAGATTCGTTTACGATAAGAAACATTATATTGTTTACTTGGAGGAGGCAGTGTCGTTGGATAAGGAGCTTTTCAGACATCAAATTGAGGTAGCAGCAAAGAGAAAAAAAGCAGCCCTCGTGATTAAACATGCGAAAGTCATGGATGTGTTTAACCAGGAATGGATAGACGCAGATGTCGCTGTTGAAAATGGACAAATCGTTGGGATAGGAGAGTACGAGGGAGAACGGGAGCTAGATGCATCAGGTCAAATGCTTGTGCCTGGTTTTATTGATGGCCACGTTCATATCGAGTCTTCTATGGTGACCCCTGCTGAATTCTCCAAAGCTGTCGTTCCTCACGGCGTGACAACTGTCGTAACAGATCCGCATGAAATCGCCAATGTGTCAGGTATAACAGGCATCCGTTTTATGCTGGAAGAAGCGAGGAAAGCTGCCTTACATATTTATTTCATGCTGCCATCTTGTGTACCGGCAGTCAGTTTTGAACGATCAGGTGCTACGTTAAAAGCGCAAGATTTAAAGCCTCTTTATCAAGAAAAGGAAGTGCTTGGTCTTGCTGAGGTGATGGACTATGTTGGTGTGGAGCAGGCAGAAGAAGATATGCTTCAAAAGCTGCTTGATGCTCAAAACGAGAATAAACTGATTGATGGCCATCTAGCAGGCTTAACAGATCGATTAATCAACGTCTACCGGACAGCGAGTGTCCAAACAGACCATGAGGTGACAACAGCACAGGAAGCCCTTGAGCGTGTGAAAAGAGGCATGTATGTGATGCTGAGAGAAGGATCTGTTGCCAAAAACGTGAAAAATGTTTTACCCGCAGTGAATGAGAAGAATGCGAGACGCTTTTTCTTTTGTACAGATGATAAACATTTGGATGATTTAATGGCACAGGGAAGTATTGACGAGCAAGTACGGATGTCCATAAAAGAAGGCTTAGATCCATTTTTAGCCTATCAAATGGGAAGCTTAAATGCCGCAGAGTGTTTTGGTCTTAAAACAAAGGGAGCCATTGCACCAGGCTATGATGCTGATTTTATGCTTGTCTCAGACTTTCATCATGTAGACATTACAAGTGTATTTATCGCAGGTCGATTGGTTGCACAGAACGGAGAGTATAAGCCGAGTGTCGAAAAGATCGCACCGAGCCCAGCATTATTACAATCTGTTCATGCCGTAGATGTTCAAAAGGAAGACATTGCACTACCTATCACAAGCGATCAACCTATGAATGTCATCCGTATTATTCCGAATCAGCTTGAAACAAAGTTAGAACAAGTCTCTCCTTCAGAAATGAACGGACAATTTACAAGTGATACAGGCAGAGATGTATTGAAAATGGTGCTTGTTGAACGTCATCAAGGTTTATCTGAAATGGGCGTAGGGATTGTCAGCGGCTTCGGCATCAAACAGGGCGCCATTGCAACAACAGTTGCACATGATTCACATAACTTAATTGCAGTTGGTACAAATGATGCTGATATCATCAAAGCGATTGAGGCGTTAAAAGAAGCAGGCGGCGGTTTGACTGTTGTGAAAGAAGGGCAGTCACTTCATACGCTGCCATTACCAATCTCTGGTTTGTTGTCAGATCAGCCGGCACATCTCGTCAATGAAAGCCTTCATACACTTCATGAAGCGCTAAAAGAAACTGGTTTTTCCTTAGACTTTAATCCGTTTTTGACGCTGTCCTTCTTGGCACTTCCAGTCATTCCTGATGTGAAAATGACGACAAAGGGCTTGTTTGATGTCAGAAGCTTTCAGCACCTCCCAATTCAATCATAAAAAGTGAGAAACCGTATGTGTACGATGTATATATGCGGCTTTTTTTAATACTTGATGAAAAAAAGAGACACAGCCAGTCGGCTTGTGTCTCTTTTTTGATTACACTTCCATAATAATCGGTAAGATCATTGGGCGGCGTCTTGTTTTTTCGTAAAGGAAAGGAGCAAGTGTGTCCGTAATTTCGTTCTTAATTTCAGACCACTGAGTTGTCTTACGTTCCATTACTTTTTCAAGATGCTTTGAAATGAGATCTTGTGCGTCGTTAATGAGGTCGCCAGATTCTCTCATGTAGACAAAGCCTCTTGAGATGAGATCAGGACCAGCAGAGATTTTGAATTCTTTCATGTCCATGCTGACGACTACAATGACAAGACCTTCTTCTGAAAGAATGCGGCGGTCTCTTAAGACGATATTCCCGATATCGCCAATTCCGCTTCCGTCGATATATACGTTACCTGAAGGAATTTTGCCAGCGACACTTGCTTCGTCACCTTTTAGTGCAAGAACTTCACCATTATCCATGATAAAGCAGTTTTCCTCAGGAATTCCGCAATCATTCGCCAGTTTAATATGCGTTTTTTGCATGCGGTATTCACCGTGAATCGGCATAAAGAATTTTGGTTTAATTAAACGGAGCATCAGCTTTTGTTCTTCTTGTCCGCCGTGACCAGATGTATGAATATTATTAAGTGAGCCATGAATGACCTCAGCGCCAGCACGGTACAGCTGGTTAATGGTGCGGCTTACACTAATATTGTTACCCGGAATCGGTGAAGATGAGAAGACAACAGTGTCTCCAGGATTAATCGAAATCTGGCGGTGAGTGCCGTTTGCAATACGAGAAAGAGCAGCCATCGGCTCACCTTGGCTCCCAGTACAAAGAATCGTCACTTTGTTTGCTGGTAGACGGTTGATTTCATTATGTTCAATGAACGTGTTTTTTGGACATTTAATGTACCCAAGATCTTGTCCAATATCAATGGCAGATTCCATACTGCGTCCAAACACCGCAACTTTTCGGCCATTGGCAACAGCGGACTCGATCACTTGCTGAAGTCTGTGAATGTTTGAAGCAAACGTAGCAAAGATGATACGGCCGTCGACTTTTCTAAAGATGTCATCAATGCTTTCACCTACGCGTCTTTCAGACATCGTAAATTCTGGAATTTCACTGTTTGTACTATCGGATAAAAGACATAGAACGCCTTCTTTCCCGATTTCAGCCATTTTTGTTAAGTTGGCAGGCTCGCCAACAGGCGTAAAGTCAAACTTGAAATCACCTGTATGTACGATGTTACCAGGAGGTGTCTTCACGACAATTCCATAAGAATCTGGAATACTGTGTGTTGTTCTAAAGAAAGACACAGCTGTTTTTCTAAATTTAATGGTATCTTCTTCTTCAAAAATGTGAAGTTTTGTCTGTCTCAAGAGACCATGCTCTTCCAATTTATTACGAAGTAGGCCGATTGCGAGTTTGCCGCCGTAAACTGGAATATTCACTTGCTTGAGAAGGTAAGGGATACCGCCGATGTGGTCTTCATGTCCGTGAGTGATGAAAAGACCTTTGATTTTATCTTCGTTTTTAACTAAGTACGTATAGTCAGGGATGACGTAGTCAATTCCAAGAAGCTCATCTTCAGGGAACTTAATACCAGCATCAATTAAAATGATTTCATCTTGAAATTGAACGCCATACGTGTTTTTACCGATCTCGCCTAAACCGCCGAGCGCAAAAACTGCCGCCTGATCGTTTTTTACAAATTTCATTCCTCTCATAGCTCCAATACTTTAAAATTTTCACTTTCTCGTTCATAGTCTAAAAAAGCACCGTCTACAGGCTGAATGAATTCAATGTTGTAGCTATGTTTTTTCAACTTATCGCGTACGTCTCTTTCAGAAACTGCTTCAACGTATAGTGAATCTGTGTGTTCTCTTACAGGTACCTCAGTAGTAGTTGCCTGAAAAAATACCTTATATATCATCCAAATCTCTCCTTAAATACCGTATGTTACACTCGCTATTTCTATTATATTAAAAAAACGCGCATAAGAAAAGTCTCTGAGAAAAAAGGACCCTCAGCAAATGTGCGGAAGATCCTTTTAAGCGATCGATTTTTTACGAAGCATGTCCTTCCATTGTCTTCTAATTTTCTTGCGCAGACGACGAAGCATCGCAGGTCGCCTCCTTTCGAATTGAAGTGAGATTAGACCTTGTATTCCGTTCTCTCTTTATACTTGTATTATATGACGTTTCCAATGAATGTTACATGGTTATATGTGGGAAATGGGCGTTTTCATCGGAAGTGGTTTCGAAAGCAGAAATCTTTCTGTATGATGAAAGGGAGAGGGTATACATAACAAGAGACAGGAGACGGGATATGAATAAAAAAGTCATCTTCTTTGATATCGACGGTACTTTATATGATCATGATAAAAAAATACCTGAATCAACGAAGAGAGCAGTTCGTTTATTAAAAGAAAAAGGCCATCACCTCTTCATTGCATCTGGGCGTTCACCTTTTTTAATTAAGCCTATTTTAGGGGAATTAGGGCTTGACTCCTTTATTGCTTATAACGGTCAGTATGTCATGTATGAGGGAGAAGTCATTTACGGCAATCCGCTTAAACTGGAGCTGATGGAGAAAATTTATGAAACGGCAGATCGTCATGATCATCCGCTTGTTTTCATGGGGGAAAAAGCGATGAAGGCTTCTGTGCCAAATCATCCGTTTATCCATGAGGGGATTGGGACTTTAAAAACAGAGCATCCTGAACATGATTTGTCTTACTTTAAAGAAAACGAGATTTTTCAAATGCTGTTATTCTGTAAGGCAGAAGAGGAAGTCCAATACGAGGCGTTCCGCGAAGAAATTGATCTTGTCAGGTGGCACGAGTTGTCAACAGATGTCTTGCCAAAGGGCGGTTCGAAAGCTGAAGGCATTAAACGAGTTATCGAAAGACTGCCTTACGAGCAAAAGGATACCGTTGCCTTTGGAGACGGTCTGAACGATCGAGAGATGATTTCGTTTGCTGGTACAGGTGTCGCCATGGGAAATGCTGTGAATGAACTAAAAGATTTGGCTGATTTTGTGACAAAGCCAGTAGATGAAGACGGCATTTTCTATGCAGTGACCCATCTTGGCTTGATTGAAGAATAAAAAAAAGAAGACCCTGAGGTTATTGGGTCTTCTTTTTAATTTATGATCTGCCGATCGCAACAGAGTTGTCTGGCTCAGCGAATGGCTGATCCTTTTGAATATGATCATAAAACATAATGCCGTTTAAATGGTCGATTTCATGCTGAAATACAATGGCTGGAAACCCTTTTAGGCGAATATCAATGTCTTCTCCTTCAAGCGTTGTGGCCTTCACCCTGATCTTTTGATATCGCGGGACAAATCCAGGAATGGCTTCATCAACAGATAAGCAGCCTTCACCTGTCGTTAAATAAGCTCTTTTGACGGAATGACTGACAATGCGCGGGTTGAAAAGGGCATAGCTGTATTCCTCTCCATCTTCATCCTCACAGTGAACAGCGATCATTCGCTTACTGACATTAATTTGCGGAGCCGCGAGTCCAACGCCAGGTCTGAGTCCATACTTTTCAGCCAAGTCAGCATCTTGACTATTTTTGACGAATTCAATCATGTCAGCTAATTGCTGTTTTTCCTCTTCTGTCGGCGGGAGCTCGACCGCTTCAGCTGTTTGTCTTAAGACGGGATGTCCGTCCCGTACGATATCTTCCATGGTAATCACAAATCTTCACTCCTATTTCCTTTGTATGTAAAGTATATAAAATGTTACACAACATATGCAATGAAATAAAGAAGACCGGTCTATGAGACCGGTCAGAGGCTTAAACAGCCATTAGCAACAGCCACCGCCGCCTAAGAATGCTGCGCCAACGATGATTAATAGGATGAAAAGGACAACGATTAAAGCGAATGTGCGTCCTCCACCGTATCCGTAACCACCGCCATAACTTGGGTAACAACAGCCACCACCATATCCGCCACCGTATCCATACCCGTAACCGCCGTATCCACCATACATACTTCCATGACTATAATTAGACATACTTTTGACCTCCTTTGGAAATACACTCGGCCTCTCATAAGTGAAGGCGAAGCGTGTAATATAAACTATGTATGAATGCACTATTTGTATAGTCATGCGCCTATCACTTGAAAAAAATCTTCTTCTGCTCATCATAATGACCTCTTTCCTTGTCACAAACGCCTATAAAAATTATAGTTGTATGTGGAGATATAAAGGGGGAACCTTGTGATGAAACAAATAAGAAGAAGCATGAAAGCAGGTGCTGCTTTAGCGGGGATATGTACCCTTTTGCTGACGGGATGCGGAGGTCAAAGTTCATTTCATGACATGCAAGATGCGATGACGAAAATGAGCGAAAAAGAGGCGTCTTTTGAAAAAGAGCAAGGCACACTGCAAAGCTATGAGAAAAAAGAACAGCAGCTCTATATAAAAATGATTCAAACCACAAAGGATCACACAAAAACAGTGTCAAGCCTTTCTGATCAGGCGTTAGCATCTGCAGCGAAACGAGAAGAACATTTGAAAACAGAAAAAGACAGTATGGATGAATCGAAAAAAGAATTGAAAACGGTCAAAGAATCTGCGGGACGTATACAAGATACGGATTTAAAAGAAAAAGCAGATGAAACGGTCAAATCGCTCGAGAAAAGATATGCGTCGTATGACCAGCTTTACAAGGAATATCAAAAGGCGCTGAAACAAGATCAGCATTTGTATCAATCTTTAAAAAAGAAGGACTTAGGATATAAAGAGCTGAAATCCAAGTTGAAGACAGTGAACCGTTCTTATAGCAAAGTCAGAAAAGAAGGTAAAAAGTTCAATCAATATACAAAGCAATTGAATGAGCATAAACAGGCTTTGTCTGAAGCGGCAGATCAAGAGTCCAAAGAGAGCTGAAAAAACAGCTCTTTTTTTATTTTTCGACAAAAACAAACATTTTCTATTGTAGTACAGTAGTACACTCTATACTAGTACAGTTAGAGTTGTTTGTTAAACAGATTGATACAGCTCACCATAAAAAGTAAAGCGAATACATTTATTTAAATAAAGCCGTTAAATCAATTGACGGACTATTTTTCTTGTTGTAAACTAGTCCTTGTTAACAGAAGTTGTATTAGTTATTTGTGAACTATCGTTAATACAGTTAGAAGAACTCAAAAACGAGTGATCATTCAATGTTTCGACAACGATCCCAGTGGCTATTATATACAGGAGTCATATGCGTATTTTGGGTTATCCTATATCTGTATGTATAAATGGATTCACGACAAATTGACTGTTAAAAGAAAGGAAGAGGTGACTTTAGAATGGCTGCAAAAACAAAAAAAGCAATTGTTGATAGCAAAAAGCAATTTGATGCCATCAAAAAGCAGTTTGAAACGTTTCAAATTTTAAACGAAAAAGGCGAAGTCGTAAACGAAGCGGCAATGCCGGATCTCTCAGATGACCAATTAAAAGAATTAATGCGCCGTATGGTGTTTACACGAGTATTAGATCAACGTTCAATTTCATTGAACCGTCAAGGACGTCTTGGCTTCTATGCGCCAACAGCTGGACAAGAGGCTTCTCAGCTTGCAACTCACTTTGCACTTGAGAAAGAAGATTTCATTCTTCCAGGATATCGTGATGTACCACAATTAATCTGGCATGGCCTTCCATTAACAAAAGCGTTCTTGTTCTCTCGTGGACACTTTGTTGGTAACCAAATGCCTGAAGATGTGAATGCACTTTCACCACAAATCATTATCGGTGCACAAATCATTCAAGCTGCTGGTGTAGCTCTTGGTTTGAAAAAGCGCGGTAAAAATGCTGTTGCAATCACTTACACTGGTGATGGCGGAGCTTCACAAGGTGATTTCTACGAAGGTATTAACTTTGCAGGGGCTTACAAAGCGCCAGCGATTTTTGTTGTCCAAAACAACAGATATGCGATCTCTACTCCTGTTGAGAAGCAATCTGCTGCGCAAACAATTGCACAAAAAGCGGCTGCAGCTGGTATCGTAGGCGTACAAGTTGACGGTATGGATGCATTAGCTGTATATGCAGCAACTGCTGAAGCTCGTGAGCGTGCTGTTAATGGCGAAGGTCCAACATTAATCGAAACTCTTACATTCCGTTACGGCCCACATACAATGGCTGGTGACGATCCAACAAGATATCGTACAAAAGAAGATGAAAACGAGTGGGAGCAAAAAGATCCATTGGTACGCTACCGCAAATTCTTGGAAAACAAAGGCCTATGGTCTGAAGAAGAAGAGAATAAAGTCATCGAAGATGCAAAAGAACAAATCAAACAAGCGATCAAAGAAGCTGACGAACAGCCTAAGCAAAAAGTCACTGACTTGATTGAAAACATGTACGATGTAAAACCATTCAACTTAGTTGAACAGCTTGAAATTTACAAACAGAAGGAGTCGAAGTAAGCCATGGCGCAAATGACAATGATTCAAGCGATCACTGATGCGTTACGCACAGAACTGAAAAATGACGAAAACGTTCTCGTTTTCGGAGAAGACGTTGGTAAAAACGGCGGCGTATTCCGTGCGACTGAAGGATTGCAAAAAGAGTTTGGTGAGGATCGTGTATTCGATACACCACTTGCTGAATCTGGTATTGGCGGTCTTGCAATTGGCCTTGGACTACAAGAATTCCGCCCAGTAATGGAAATTCAATTCTTCGGATTCGTTTACGAAGTATTAGATTCTGTTTCTGGACAAATGGCTCGTATGCGTTACCGTTCTGGCGGACGCTGGCATTCTCCAGTGACAATCCGTTCTCCATTCGGTGGGGGAGTTCACACACCTGAGCTTCACGCTGACAGCTTAGAAGGTCTTATCGCACAACAGCCTGGTATCAAGGTGGTTATTCCTTCAACACCTTACGATGCAAAAGGACTATTAATTTCTGCAATCCGCGACAATGATCCGGTTGTATTCCTTGAGCATATGAAACTTTATCGCTCTTTCCGTCAGGAAGTTCCTGAAGAAGAGTACACAATTGAAATCGGTAAAGCTGACGTGAAACGTGAAGGTTCTGACCTTTCAATCATCACTTACGGTGCAATGGTTCACGAATCACTTAAAGCTGCTGAAGAGCTTGAAAAAGAAGGCGTTTCTGCTGAAGTAATCGACCTTCGTACAGTAAGCCCGCTTGATATTGAAACAATCATCGCTTCTGTTGAAAAAACAGGTCGTGCGATCGTTGTTCAAGAAGCACAAAAACAAGCTGGTATTGCTGCAAACGTAGTAGCTGAAATCAATGACAGAGCAATCCTTAGCCTAGAAGCACCAGTACTTCGTGTAGCTGCACCTGATACTGTATTTGCTTTCTCTCAAGCTGAGAGTGTATGGCTTCCAAACCATAAAGACGTGCTTGAAACAGCTAAGAAAGTTCTTGAATTTTAATTAAATGACTGAGGGGAAAAGAATTTATTTCTCTTCCCCTTTATCAATTACAAGACCGTGTAAACATACACAACAAGGATTCAACAAAATCTAGGAGGCGAAAAACAGTGGCATTTGAATTTAAACTTCCGGACATCGGAGAAGGTATCCACGAAGGTGAGATCGTTAAGTGGTTTGTAAAACCAAACGACGAAATTAATGAAGATGACGTTTTAGCAGAGGTACAAAACGATAAAGCAGTTGTAGAAATTCCTTCACCTGTTAAAGGAAAAGTATTAGAATTAAAAGTTGAAGAGGGAACAGTTGCAACTGTAGGACAAACAATCATTACGTTTGATGCACCTGGTTACGAAAATCTTCAATTTAAAGGCAGCGAAGAAGAAGGCGAAGCAAAAACTGAAGCTCAAGTACAAGGTACTGCTGAAGCTGGTAACGAGCCAGAGAAGAAAGAAGTGGCACAAGAAGAAGCGGCAGCAGCAACTGGTGCAGGCGCACAAGAGCAAGTAGATGCTGATCCAAACAAACGCGTTATCGCTATGCCATCTGTACGTAAATATGCTCGCGAAAAAGGCATTGAAATTTACAAAGTTGCAGGTTCTGGTAAAAACGGACGTGTGTTAAAAGAAGATATCGACAGCTTCGTTAATGGTGGTTCTGCAGCTCAAGAAGCAGCGCCTCAAGCAGCTGAAAGTGCGAAAGAAGAAGCAGCTCCTAAAGCGGCAGCAGCAGCTCCAGTTCTTGAAGGAGAATTCCCAGAAACTCGCGAGAAAATGAGCGGAATCCGCAAAGCGATCGCGAAAGCAATGGTGAACTCTAAGCATACAGCTCCTCACGTAACATTAATGGATGAAGTTGATGTAACGAACCTTGTTGCTCATCGTAAACAATTCAAACAAGTTGCAGCTGATCAAGGAATCAAGTTAACTTACTTGCCTTACGTTGTAAAAGCTCTTACTTCTGCTTTGAAAAAGTACCCAGTACTTAACACTTCTATCGATGATAAAACAGATGAAGTTGTTCAAAAGCATTACTACAACATCGGAATTGCAGCTGATACTGAAAAAGGCTTGCTCGTTCCAGTTGTGAAAAATGCAGATCGCAAAGCAATTTTCGAAGTGTCTAACGAAATCAACGAGCTTGCAACAAAAGCACGTGATGGTAAATTGGCTCCAGCTGAAATGAAAGGTGCATCTTGCACAATCACAAACATCGGTTCTGCTGGTGGACAATGGTTTACTCCAGTCATCAACCACCCAGAAGTAGCGATCCTTGGTATTGGCCGTATCGCTGAAAAAGCGGTTGTTCGTGATGGCGAAATCGTTGCAGCTCCAGTCTTAGCTCTTTCCCTAAGCTTTGACCACCGTATGATTGACGGAGCTACTGCGCAAAATGCCCTTAACCACATCAAGCGTTTATTGAATGATCCACAATTAATTTTAATGGAGGCGTAATGTCATGGTAGTAGGAGATTTCCCAATCGAAACAGATACTCTTGTCATCGGTGCAGGTCCTGGTGGATATGTAGCTGCTATTCGTGCTGCACAGCTTGGACAAAAAGTAACAATCGTTGAAAAAGGAACACTTGGCGGTGTATGTCTAAACGTTGGTTGTATTCCTTCAAAAGCATTAATCAATGCTGGCCATCGTTTTGAAAATGCTAAGCATTCTGAAGGCATGGGTATCAAAGCTGAAAACGTAACAGTTGATTTCACAAAAGTTCAAGAGTGGAAAGCTTCTGTTGTAAACAAATTAACAGGTGGAGTTCAAGGTCTTCTTAAAGGAAATAAAGTAGACATCGTTAAAGGTGAAGCTTATTTCGTAGACAGCAACTCTGTACGTGTAATGGATGAAAATTCAGCACAGACTTACACTTTCAAAAATGCAATTCTTGCAACTGGATCTCGTCCAATTGAATTGCCTACTTTTAAATACACAGACCGCGTGATCAACTCAACTGGTGCTTTAGCGCTTAAAGAAGTACCTAAGAAGTTAGTTGTTATCGGTGGTGGATATATCGGTACTGAGCTTGGTACTGCTTATGCAAACTTTGGAACAGAAGTTGTCATCCTTGAAGGTGGAGACGAAATCCTTCCAGGTTTCGAAAAGCAAATGAGCTCATTGGTTAAACGTAACCTGAAGAAAAAAGGAAACGTTGAAATCCATACAAACGCTCTTGCAAAAGGCGTTGAAGAAAAATCTGATGGTGTCACTGTTACGTTCGAAGTAAAAGGTGAAGAAAAAACAGTTGATGCTGATTACGTACTTGTTACTGTTGGTCGTCGTCCAAACACAGATGAGCTTGGTCTTGAGCAAGTTGGTGTTGAATTGACTGACCGCGGAGTTGTCAAAACAGACAAACAATGCCGTACAAGCGTTTCAAACATCTATGCAATTGGTGACATCGTTGATGGACCACCACTAGCACACAAAGCTTCTTACGAAGGTAAAATTGCAGCTGAAGCAATCGCTGGAGAGCCAGCTGAAATTGATTACCTTGGTATTCCTGCTGTTGTATTCTCTGAGCCAGAACTTGCAACAGTTGGATACACTGAAGCAGAAGCAAAAGAAGAAGGAATCGACATCGTTGCAGCGAAATTCCCATTCGCAGCAAACGGACGTGCACTTTCTCTTGACGCAACTGATGGCTTCATGAAGATGATCACTCGTAAAGAGGATGGTCTTGTGATTGGCGCACAAATCGCAGGTGTTGGCGCTTCTGATATGATTTCAGAGCTAAGCCTTGCAATCGAAGCTGGAGTGACTGCTGAAGATATCGCAATGACAATTCATGCTCACCCAACTTTAGGTGAAATTACAATGGAAACGGCTGAAGTAGCAATTGGAAGCCCAATCCATATCGTAAAATAATGAACTTATTAAAACCCTTTCCATCAAGGAGAGGGTTTTTTTGAGCGCTGCATGAGAAAAACCCCTCATTTCATGAGGGGCTTTTTCATATGGATTATATAAGTGCAAGGTGAGACCATTAATTTGTATTCACGCGGTCTAAAGCGTGGCATAAGGGCGATAAAATATCCTCTTTGCTGCTGACATTTCCTTCAACCTTCACTATGACTTTTTCATTATTTACAAGTAAAATAGCCGGCAATTCGTCTACTTCATTTTTCCAGCCTTTACGATCTTCTTTCACAATCATCTTTGACATTTCCTTCGGGTATTCATTCTTTAAATCGAGGACTGCATCATAATAAGGACTTTCTTTATCAAGATTTTCTGCATCTGTAAAAAAGAGAATTCTTGGTTTTTGAATATGACTGACTTGGTCTGTCTGATTCGGTATGATATACGCAAATGAGCATGAACTAAGTACAAAGAGCATGGGGAATATAATGAGAAGTGTCCTCATAAAATTCAATCTATTCACCTCAAAATCTTTTGGGGTTGTCCCAACATTTTTAGGAGCTGGTTACCTGTTAGTCACTCTAGTGTATCATGTCCTTTTTGACAATTTTCGATTGTTACTCAATTGTTACAGAATTGATATGAAGCAAAATACAATTGAAACGTTCCCTCAATATGATAAGAAAAGAGCACATATTCATAAAAAATAATTAAATGTGCCATACAATTAACCGTTGACAACTTAAATGTGACATCATATTATAGAAGTATGAAATAGATTAAACGCTTTCAAATCATGAATGAAGAAAAGGGGAATGTACGTGGGTACAATTATTTGTCAAGATTGCAATGAGACCATTGATCAATTTGAAAATGAAAAAGTGACAACACTATACGGAACGTGTGGTCACTGTCATTGCTGTGATGAAGCCTCTGAATAAATAAAAAAAGCATGCAGCTCCATTTGGGGCTGCATGTTTCTTTTTTATAAAATTGGTTTCTGTTCTTTAATGACACGGATCATTTCCAGCGTTGAATCTTCTGGTCCTTGGACAGGGAGCCCAATTTCAATGTTTTTAAAGATATAGGAGATATTTTCTTCTGTGATAATCTCTCCTGGTATAAAAATAGGTATGCCTGGCGGGTACACCATGACAAACTCTGCGATGATGCGGCCCGCTGCTTCTTTAAACGGAACCACTTCAGTTGTGGCATAAAAGGCATCACGCGGCGTCATGGCAAGCGATGGAATCTCAGGAAGCAGGACTTCAGTTACCGCTTGTGTGCCGCTCTCACTTTTAGAGGCTGCAGCAATGTCTTTCATAGCCATTATAAGCGTATCGATTGTTTCATCAGAATCACCAGGGGTCACAATACATAAAATGTTGTAAAGGTCAGAAAGCTCCACTTCAATCCGGTAGCTTTCTCTCAGCCATTTTTCCACATCATGGCCATTGAGACCAAGGTCTTTAATTGAAATAATTAATTTCGTTGGATCATAATCGTACGTAGAAGCTGAACCGAGTATTTCCTTACCAATACACGTAATGCCATCAATTTGATTCAAACGGTTTCTCGCTGATTCAGCTAATCGGATGGCTTCATCTGCAAGTGCCTTTCCTTCAGTGGCTAATCGCTTTCGAGCGACATCAAGTGACGCCAAGAGCAAATAAGAAGTAGAGGTTGTTGTCAGCATGCTCAAAATCGATTGCACGCGATCTTTTGAGATAAGCCCTTCCTTCATATTTAAAATAGAGCTCTGGGTCAGGGAACCGCCGAGTTTATGAACACTTGTTGCTGCCATGTCGGCACCTGCCTGCATGGCTGATAGCGGGAGCTTATCATGAAAATGAATATGCACGCCGTGTGCTTCATCAACAAGGACAGGCACATGAAATGAATGGGCAATGTCTACAATCGATTTTAAGTCTGCTGAAACGCCAAAATACGTCGGATTAATCACAAGCAGACCTTTTGCATCTGGATGCTCTGTGAGTGCTTTTTTCGCTGATTCTGGTGTAATGCCGTGAGAGATGCCAAGCTCTTTGTCTATTTCTGGATGAATAAAAACAGGAACTGCGCCAGAAAATACAATCGCGGACATAATCGATTTATGGACGTTACGCGGAACGATGATTTTATCTCCAGGTCCGCATACGGTCATCACCATTGTCATGATGGCACCGCTTGTTCCTTGAATACAGAAAAATGTATGGTCAGCACCGAAGGCTTCAGCAGCTAAATCTTGTGCTTCTTTTATCATTCCTCGAGGTGAGTGTAAATCATCAAGAGGTTCTATATTAATGAGATCAATGCTTAATGCATTGTCGCCAATGAATGCTCTAAATTCAGGGTCCATTCCAGCTCCTTTTTTATGGCCAGGAATGTGAAATTGAACTGGATTGGTTGCTGCGTGTTTTTTTAGTCCAGTATATAAGGGTGTATCATGTTGTGACAATTGCTTTCCCACCTTCGTCGAAATACCTGCTATTATTGTGCCAATAACGACAGATTTCATTGCATAAAACAAAAGAATTATATTATGAACTGATCGGAATGTAAAGCATAAAATCAATCGGTTTCTGATCGAACAGATGCTATAA
Source organism: Bacillus sp. SIMBA_005 (assembly GCF_046535585.1). Taxonomy (NCBI): domain Bacteria; kingdom Bacillati; phylum Bacillota; class Bacilli; order Caryophanales; family Bacillaceae; genus Bacillus; species Bacillus sp. SIMBA_005. The sequence goes on from NZ_JAWRWI010000001.1 coordinate 223,314, forward strand.
TAAAAGTTCAAATAAGAAATGAGTGTTAAAGTGAGGGACAAGTAAATGGAATATCAATATCCAATGGACGTCGACTGGACGACAGAGGAAAAGATTGCGGTTATTTCGTTTTTTCAAGCTGTTGAAAAAGCCTATGAAAAAGGAATAGCGAAGCAGGAGTTATTAAATACTTATAAACGCTTTAAAGAGATTGTGCCATCAAAATCAGAAGAAAAGACGCATTGTGCAGCGTTTGAAAAGGAAAGCGGGTATTCTCCTTATCGTGCAGTGAAAACGGCAAGAGAGGCAGAAGAGTCCGCCATGATACGTATGTAAGAAAAAACGAGCCTAGATGGGCTCGTTTTTTTTATACAGATTGTTTTTGTGTAAAGCGGTATAGATAAGTCACCGTGCGGAAGGCATCTTCGATTTTTGATAAGAATTCTTCATTATTCATTTGAACGACTTCTTCTCTAGGCAGCTGAATACCGCAAAGGAGCTCGGCTTTTTTCACTGTTTGGACACGTTCAAACAGCGTTTTCAGCTGTTCTGCATCGAGTTCGCTGTGACGCATGACATCTGGTTTCATATGATCTTTAGACCAAACAAAATCTTGCGGTATTTTCTTCTGAATGGTATCTAGTTCTTTTTCGAATAACTGACCATACTCGCCTTTCACAGGAGATTCATAAATAAGAGCAAACCATACAAAGACATGTGTTTTCCAAAGCCCAATTTGAAAATGAGGGAGTTTTTTATACCCACGCTTGCTGTTTGCAAAAGCAACCCACGTATCATTTGGCGGATTGACTGATCTTCTAGCATGCTTTGCGACGTGTACAAACATTTCGTCACCTGTAATAGAAGAAAGAAGTGGTGCAAAGTGTTCTCCAAGTGCTTCAAGCTTTGGACGGACTCTTTCTTTTAATACGGTCATTCGTTCATCTAAACCGTCAACTGTAAATGTCTCAAAATCTTCATCTCTAAAACGCATTTCACTCATAGTATGCCTCCTGTATTCTTTCGCTGATCATATTTTATCATAGCTTGGGTTAAGCTCAAAAAAAGATGCACCGTCAGATCAAAGATTGTAGAGGAAGTAGGGCAGCGTTTAAAAACAACGATTTTGTGGTACATAACAAATAGGTAAAGACACAATTTTCAGAATGTCGTTGCGGTTATGCGATCGCTTCATACGATATAAGCAAGAACCAATTCTCTTATCGATTGAATTTTTTATCAATGAAAACTGACAAGGAATGAATCATTCTCTGGAAGGGGCGTTGACCAAATGAAGCAAATCGTGAAGCAGGGGTATAGACAGGAGAAGAAGAATCGCATCGCTGTGTGGAGATTAGAGGTGGACTATGAGCTTTCTACGCTTCATGAAGCCATCGAGCAAAAAGATGACATCCAAATCGAACGCAGCAAACGAAAGCTTGAGCGCCTAAGAAAAGAATGGGAGCAGCTTAAAGGGTAAAACAAGGTGAGGTAAAAACGAACCAATTCATCGGTTCGTTTTTGTATGAAGCTGCTTTTTTCTTGCTTTTACGTACATAATATCAGTATGCTATTACAAATAGGTATTACATAGAAAAGAGGTTTACAGTCTGATGACAAACTGGGTGGAAATTGACCGTCTTGCAAAGCTTTGGGTAAAAGAAGCAGGAAGCCGTATTAAAGCGTCCATGCAGGAAGGTCTATCAATTGAAACAAAATCAAATCCAAATGATCTAGTCACAAATATCGATAAAGAAACTGAACGTTTTTTCATTGAAAAGATACAATCGACATTTTCAGATCATCATATTTTAGGTGAAGAGGGACAAGGGGAAGAAGTGACCTCACTGGATGGAGTCGTGTGGATCATTGATCCAATCGATGGCACAATGAACTTTGTCCATCAAAAACGCAACTTTGCCATTTCAATCGGGATATTTGAAAATGGCATTGGGAAAATCGGTCTCATTTATGACGTCATTCATGACGAGCTTTACCATGCGATCAAAGGAGAAGGGGCTTATATGAATGATACCCTGCTTCCTCCATTAAAAGATGTAGCGATTGAAAAAGCCATTGTTGGCATTAACCCGACCTGGGCGATCGAAAGCCCTTATTTTGATGCTAAACCGTTCGCCCGTCTTGTGCGTGATGTGAGAGGGACGAGAACGATTGGATCAGCTGCACTTGAGCTCGCTTATATCGCAAGCGGTAGAAGTGACGCATACGTCACGTTAAGGCTTGCACCGTGGGATTATGCAGCAGGCTGTGTGCTTCTGGATGAAGTAGGGGCAGTCTACTCAAATATACACGGAGAACGCCTAACGTTTCTAGACAAAAACAGTATCGTCGCCGGAAATCGATCCGTTTGTGAAAAAATCTTGCACGATTACATAAAAGGCAGTGAAAATAAAAAATAAACCAAATCACTTCATGAGAATGAAGTGATTTTTTGTGTTTAATGAAACTTTTTAATGAAGCACAACTGGCTATCGATATGAAAAGATAGTTGACCATTCTTTATTGGCTGAAATAAAAGACCCCCATCTGGGCGATCCAGATGGGGGTTTTCGTACTTAGCTTAATTTTTCTTTAGCAATTTGGATTGCATCATAGACTGATTTTAATTGCTCTTGGGGAATTTTCTTCAGCATTTGGTTGAAAACAAGTAATTCAGTAGAGCTGAATCCAATACCTTTTGCGATTTTTGAATCAATGACAACATTACCTTTTTTGTCTAAAACAAGTGCATCACCAGCAAGATCAGCAATTCTGATCACTGATTTAAACAGCTTTTCAAATTTAGCTGCTTCTTCTTTTGTAAGACCAAGTTCAACAGCTTTCTCTGCATCAAAAACCAATTTTCCTTTTTCGTTTTTAGTGACGCTCTCACTGAAAACGATTGTCAGAACAGCTGCGCGATCTAAGAATTTCTCAGCAGTCGCCGCTTCTTCTTCAGTTAGTCCGAGCTCAACAGCTTTTTTCACATCAAATGTGTAGTTGTTGTCTTCCTCAACAAATGAGTTGATGAGAATGTTGATGACACGCTCGTTTTTCTCCAATAATTCTTTAATGACTTGCTGCTGCTCAAAAGGAATCCCTTTGAAAGTTGCAGCACTTGCTTGCCCAGGAGCTACTGTTGTGAAAGTAAGAATAATAGCTAAAGCGAAAAATACAACAGAGCTGAGCGATTTGCTCAAAATCTTCTTCATGCTTCTTTTCTCTCCCTTTTTTGTTAAATTTTGTTGCAAGAACAGCATACCACGAGAAACTTTGTGGAAGAATAGGAAAATTGTAACTTTATGTTTGATTTTGGAGAACTATAAATGTTATTGTCGAAAAATGGAGAGGTTCAGATGGCTTACTTTTGCCAAGTCTAAATGATATGTTCTGTCTTATACACGACCTTTCATAGGTGGTTGGTCTTGTTTTTACCTAAAATAAAAGCCTTCTACATATAAAATGTAAAAGGCTTTTGAGAAATCTTATGATTGCACGTTTAATTTTCTTTTTAATGTAAATCCTGTACCCATGAAAATCATGGCAAACACAATACTTAGACAAATACCCAGCAAGTTTTTTTCTGCAAGAGTTACCCCAATAAACGCCATACTGACAACCGCAAGTAATGCACATAATAATAGAAGCCATTTGATTTGTTTCATTTGTCTCCATCCCTTTTTTTAGAGTTAATATAAGTTTACAGAAAAACGATCGGCATTTAAAGGGGATTGTGATATAATATGAAAGTTATCTAATTATTTTAGGAGATGAAAATGTGAAACTTCGAAAAGATCTTCGCAACATCGCAATTATTGCCCACGTTGACCATGGTAAAACGACGCTTGTTGACCAATTGCTCCATCAAGCTGGTACTTTCCGTGCGAATGAAAATATCGCTGAGAGAGCCATGGATTCAAATGATTTAGAGCGAGAGCGCGGTATTACGATTTTAGCTAAAAATACTGCGATCCATTATAAAGATACACGCATTAATATTTTAGATACACCAGGACACGCCGATTTCGGTGGTGAGGTTGAGCGTATCATGAAAATGGTAGATGGTGTACTTCTCGTTGTGGATGCTTATGAAGGCTGTATGCCTCAAACACGCTTTGTGCTGAAAAAAGCACTTGAGCAAAACTTAACACCAATCGTAGTTGTCAACAAAATTGACCGCGACTTTGCTCGTCCGGCTGAAGTAGTCGATGAAGTAATTGACTTGTTCATTGAATTGGATGCAACAGAAGAACAACTTGAATTCCCAGTTGTCTATGCATCAGCAATTAATGGTACAGCAAGTAACGATGCGAGCAAGCAAGATGAAAACATGGAATCTTTGTTTGAAGCCATTGTTAACCATATCCCTTGCCCAGTTGATAACCATGAAGAGCCGCTTCAATTCCAAGTGGCACTACTTGATTACAATGATTATGTTGGAAGAATTGGGATCGGTCGTGTATTTAGAGGAACAATGCAAGTAGGGCAGCAAGTAGCCTTAATGAAAGTTGACGGCAGTGTGAAACAATTCCGTGTGACAAAGATTTTTGGTTTCCAAGGGTTAAAACGAGTGGAAATCAACGAAGCGAAAGCAGGAGATCTTGTCGCTGTATCTGGAATGGAAGACATTAACGTAGGTGAAACGGTTTGTCCGGTTGAACACCAAGAGGCTTTGCCAATCCTTCGTATTGATGAGCCGACACTTCAAATGACGTTTGTTGTGAACAACAGCCCATTTGCAGGCCGTGAAGGAAAATACGTAACATCACGTAAAATTGAAGAGCGCTTAGAGCAGCAACTTCAAACAGACGTTAGTCTTCGTGTTGATCCAACTGATTCACCTGATGCTTGGGTTGTATCTGGACGCGGAGAGCTTCACTTATCCATTCTTATTGAGAATATGAGACGTGAAGGATTTGAATTACAAGTATCGAAGCCAGAAGTTATTGTAAAAGAAGTTGACGGTGTTCGATGTGAGCCTGTTGAACGCGTTCAAATTGATGTACCAGAAGAGCACACTGGCTCTATCATGGAATCAATGGGCGCACGAAAAGGTGAAATGATTGACATGATCAATAATGGTAATGGTCAAGTTCGCCTGATCTTTACAGTGCCATCACGTGGTTTAATCGGATATACAACTGAATTTCTTTCATTAACTCGTGGTTTTGGTATTTTAAACCATACGTTTGACAGCTACCAGCCAATGCAGTCTGGTCAAGTCGGCGGACGCCGTCAAGGAGTACTTGTTTCAATGGAAACAGGTAAAGCAACTGCTTACGGAATCCAAGGCGTTGAAGAGCGCGGTGTGATCTTCGTTGAGCCGGGTGTTGAAGTATACCAAGGAATGATTGTTGGTGAGCATAACCGTGAGAACGATCTTGTTGTCAACGTAAGCCGTATGAAACAACAAACAAACGTGCGTTCAGCGACGAAAGATCAAACGGTGAGCATGAAAAAACCACGTATTATGTCACTTGAGGAATCTCTTGAGTACTTGAATGAGGACGAATACTGTGAGGTTACGCCTGAATCAATTCGTTTAAGAAAGAAAATTCTAGATAAAAACGAACGTGAGAAAGCAGCGAAGAAGAAAAAGCTAGCAGGATTATCGTAATTCCATGAAGAATTAAAAAGATAGAACCCTGAAAGGTAAGGGGAGGGAATCTTTTTGAATGATCAGGAAGTAAGTGAAAATCTATCCTTTTTCGCGATGCTGTTTCGTGTCGATGAAAATCCGCAAACAGGGATGTGGCTCCTATATGGCACCATCCTTGTTTTAGCAATTATTGTTTTTAAGCTCGGCTTTGCTAGACGTTTACCGATTTTAAAAGCACTCGTGATTTACTTGTTTTTGATTTTTGGCTGCACGTTTCTCACATTTCTAGGTATCTTCCTGCCAGTAGCGGAAGGTCTAGTCGTGGCAGCCGCCATTTTGATTATTTATAAAATAAGGCTGCATCGTGCGAAAAAAGAAGGAACAGTGAATACGTAAAAAAAGACCTGAACTTGTGTCAGGTCTTTTTTTATGTCTTTTGTTCTTTTTTTCCTTTTTTCTTCTTTTTCTCTTTCGTCGCAGGATCTTGATAAAGAGAGAATCTGCCAGTTTTGATGCGTGCTTCTGTCTTTACTTTAATACGTTCCTGACAGTCATCGCACATATATGTATGAATCGGTCGATTTCTTAACCGCTTAGCAACGAGTGTATCATCATCAATGGTTTCAAGCTTCTCACATAATGAGCACTTCACTCTCATCCTTTTCACCTCACTTATTGCATTTATTATAGCATGTTTTCCAGCTACTTAAAATCAGCGTAGAAAACGGCTTATATCACAGGAGATATAAGCCGTTCTCTTTATTTCTTCTGATTCATATGATGGTTTGATTGATCGTTTTGCTGTTCGTCTAACTGCTTTTGATCGTTTTGTTTGAGCTGATCATTCGGCTCATTTGTTGGATCTGTTTCGTGGCGATCAATTTCATTTCTCGGCATCTCTGGCATCACGCGGCCGACAATGGCGGCTAGTTCATCCATAATCCCACTGACAGGACGGCCTGCTTGTATTTCTTTACCCATCTCTTTTAACCGGCTGACTGTATCTGGATCAGCGACCACAACAGCATTCGCACCTTCTGGATCATTTTTCAGCGCTTTTGCAACTGAATATTTAATGTTTTCTACCTTGCTTCTATCTAAATCATCTTTTACATCAATACCAACAACAGCATAACGGCCGATAACGATCGCCGTTGCATCATTAACATCTGCTACGTGCTCTGTTACTTTGACAAGATGCTGCGCAACATCTGTAGATGACCGGGCTTGATTGGTCTTTTTCTTAGTCGAGTCTGACACCCGTACTACGTGCTGGCGTCCATCTTGCTGCTTGTCAAGTGCCTCTGGCTTTTCCTGCTGCTGGCAAGCGCCCAACAGAATGATGGCTTGAATCATGAATAATGTCAAAAATAGTCGCATCTGTATTCCCTCCTTCACAAACTGCATGATTTATTTTATTGTTGAATTAACCTTCTAACTTTATTCATGAAAACATATATTTTAACAATCGTTTTGGGAAAGACAGGATGAATGAAACCCCGATCAGGAGGCGAAGGACCTGAGTAAAATTTATGTATTAGACACAAACGTGTTATTACAGGATCCGAATTCAATCTTTTCATTTGAAGACAACGAGGTCGTCATACCCGCCGTTGTGTTAGAAGAAGTAGACTCAAAAAAGAGATATATGGACGAGGTTGGGCAAAATGCCCGGCGCGTCTCACGCCTAATTGACGGTTTAAGATCGAAAGGGAAACTGCATGAAAAAATTACACTAGAGTCAAAAGGGACGCTGCGCATTGAACTGAATCACCGCTCTTTTCATGAGCTTCAAGAAATTTTTATTGAAAAAACAAACGATAATCGAATTTTGGCAGTCGCGAAAAATTTAAGCTTAGAGGAAGAAACAAAACCTCATGGCAGGCCTGTTATTTTGGTCAGCAAGGATGTGTTAGTGCGGGTAAAGGCGGATGCTATAGGGCTTCAAGCAGAAGACTTCTTAAGTGACCGTGTTTTGCAAAATGAAGACATCGATAATGGCTATCATGAGCTCTACATTCCAACTGAGCAATTGAATACATTTTATAAGCAAAATCAATTACCAATAAAAGAGGTCACAAGTGCACCATTCAACCCTCATCAATTTGTCATCATGAAGGGAAATGAAGGTGGTTCTGCTTTAGGAATGCTTGATCAAAAGGCAGAGCATGTAAAGCGTCTCGTTTATGATCAAGAGCATATTTGGGGAATTCGTCCAAAAAACGTCCAACAGACGATGGCGCTTGAGCTGCTTTTGCGACGTGACATTCCGCTCGTGACACTGATTGGAAAAGCGGGGACTGGTAAAACATTGCTTGCACTTGCTGCCGGATTAATGCAGACAGAGGACCTTGGTATGTTTAAAAAGTTGATCGTGGCGCGCTCCATCGTGCCTGTTGGGAAAGATATCGGATATTTGCCAGGAGAAAAGGAAGAAAAGCTAAGACCATGGATGCAGCCGATCTATGACAACCTAGAGTTTTTATTTAATACAAAAAAGCCTGGTGAGCTTGATGCGATTTTGGCGGGAATTGGATCTATTCAAGTCGAAGCATTGACGTACATTCGGGGGAGAAGTATACCTGATCAATTTATTATCATTGATGAGGCGCAGAATTTAACAAAGCACGAGGTGAAAACATTATTAACGCGAGTCGGAGAGGGAAGTAAAATTGTGCTGATGGGAGATCCAGAGCAGATTGATCATCCTTATTTAGACAGCTTAAATAATGGGCTTACGTATGTGATCGAACGGTTCAAAGGGCAGCAAATATCTGGACATGTCAAGCTTGTCAAAGGAGAAAGGTCTGGACTTGCACAGCTTGCCGCTGATTTGCTATAGTCCAGACCCCTTGTCTTATGTAATGTTTAGCTCTTTGACACCTTTTATCGGCTGAGTGAGGTTGGACTGATCTGTGAAATAGACATGGATCGGTCCTTCTTCTGTGATTGGCTTACCATGCTGGCTGAAATGAGCAATGCTTTCCATTGCCTGAGAAAGTGGTACAGCAATAGTACCTGTTTCTGTGACAAATTCGCATGTATCCGCATGTTCAAGCGGCTCAGCATTTTTTAGCATATCGCCAAGCTTCATCCCGAAGCTGCCTGTGACGAGTCTTTCCTTTTCGTACTTCTTCTCTGTTTTTAACGTGGGTGGAAGAGTTTGACCTTCTCTTATCACCCGCTCTTGGTCAAGCTCCTGATCTAGCTGATTCTCTTCACTTGCTGCATTTTTTTCAAAAAATGAATCCATTAAAAATTTGCGGTCATCAAAAATCCATACACTTGGATCAATGGTGATCTTGTACTGTACGTTCCCCTTGATTTGAATGATGCTCATGTTCAAGACAACCCCTTTCCAACATAAATTATAGAAGTTTTCGTCCGCTTTGTCACTTTCATAAACATGCTGCACCTTGTACACACTAATCATACATGAAAGATAGGGAGTGTATGAGGCATGGCATGTCGCGACAATGAAGAGCTTCAACGATTTGTAGAAGAAGCAAAAAAAGTGGCCAAAGATGGTCAAGTAGCATCCTATATTCCCGCTCTCGGCAAAGCGGATCAGACGGATTTATCTGTGGCAGTGTATCATGTGAGTAATACGTGCCACTCAGCTGGAGATGTAGATAAACGATTTACCCTTCAAAGTATTTCAAAAGTATTAGCACTGGCGCTTGTGCTCTCAGAAGAAGGGCCAAAAAAAGTCTTTCAATTTGTTGGACAAGAACCAACAGGTGACCCGTTTAATTCAATGATTAAACTGGAAACAGCGAGTCCGAATAAACCGCTGAATCCAATGATTAATGCAGGGGCGCTCGCAGTCACGAGTTTAATCAGAGGAGCGACTCCGCAAGATCAGCTGAGCCGGTTGCTCAGCTTCATTAGAGAGCTTGCAAATGACAAAAGCATTACATACTGCAAGGAAACAGCTGCCTCCGAATTTGAGACATCCATGATTAACCGGGCGATGTGCTATTATATGAAGCAATATCATATTATTAGAGGGAACGTAGAGGAAGTCATGGACGTCTATACGAAACAATGTGCCATCATGATGAACAGCTTGGATTTGGCAAAAATTGCTTGTGTTTTTTCATTAGACGGCAGACATCCAGAAACGGGGAAGCAGATTCTTTCAAAAGATGTCGCTAGAATTTGTAAAACCTTTATGGTGACGTGCGGCATGTACAATGCGAGCGGAGAATTTGCCATTAACATCGGAATTCCTGCAAAAAGCGGTGTCTCAGGCGGAATTATGGGAGCTGCACCATATGATTTTGGGATCGGTATCTTCGGTCCTGCTCTGGATGAAAGAGGGAATAGTATTGCTGGAATTAAGCTGCTTGAGCTGATGAGTGAAAAATACGAGATGAGTATCTTTTAATGGAGGAAGGCTTCTTTTTATTTTTACAAGCGAACTGTACAAATCTGCTTGCAATTTTGGGCGTTTCGCTTTATGATAAATAGAAGAATTAGGTACTCGCCTGGGGAACGGAGGGATACTTTTGGCGTCAGAAATTTTAGTCGATCATCGGCAAAAAGCACTGGCTTTATTAAAATTGGATGCAGATAAAATTTTAAAATTGATCCAAGTGCAAATGGACAACTTAACGATGCCGCAATGTCCTCTTTATGAAGAGGTTTTAGATACTCAAATGTTCGGATTATCGAGAGAAATTGATTTTGCTGTCCGGCTTGGATTAGTTGATCAACATGAAGGTAAGAAACTACTCGATAAACTTGAGAGAGAGCTTTCCGCACTTCATGATGCGTTCACAAAAAAATAATGATTGAAAACTCAAACTTCCTTAACATAAGTTTGAGTTTTTTTGTCCTCTATTTTTTTCATTGATTCATGTCAAACGGACTTGATTCTTTCATGAATGACGAACAATATAAAAGAGGTAAAACGAGATCAAACGGAGAAAATGTAGTAGAATAAAAACAGCTAAGAGGATATCAAGCAGTAGAAACAGACGTTAGGAAGAGGATTATATGTTAAAGAGAATGCTAAAATCGTATGACTACTCATTATTGTTCGCCATTATTTTAATTAGCGCATTCGGTTTGGTCATGGTGTATAGCTCAAGTATGATTACATCTGTGATTAGATACGATGCCGCGCCAGATAATTTTTTTAAGAAACAGCTTTTATTTATGATCGTTGGAGCGGTCATCTTGCTCTTTACGGCACTCGTTCCATATCAGCTGTTTTCAAATAAGAAATTTCAGATCGGTATGCTGCTGCTATCCGTATTCTCCCTCATCTATGTGTACTTTGGCGGTCATATTGCAGGGAACGCAAGAAGCTGGATTAAAGTAGGCCCATTCAGTCTTCAGCCAGCGGAATTTGTAAAGATTGTCGTCATTATTTATCTTGCTGCTGTGTATGCAAAAAAGCAGCATTATATTGATCATATTTTACGAGGAGTCACACCTCCAATCGTGGTTGTTTCGATCTTATGCGGATTTATCATTTTGCAGCCAGACTATGGGACAGCCTTTATCATTGGGATGATTGCTCTTGCGATGATTTTATGCTCAGGGTTTAGCGGGAAAACACTTGCGAAGCTGCTGGCGTTATTTAGTGCCGTGATGGTCGTCGTGACCCCATTTATTATTCTGTTCTGGGATAAAATTTTCACGCAAAATCGTCTCGGGCGTTTTGAGAGTTTCCAAGATCCCTTTAAAGATGCAGGAGCTACTGGACATCAATTGATTAATTCCTATTATGCCATTGGATCAGGCGGCTTTTTTGGACTGGGTCTAGGAGAAAGCGTTCAAAAGTACGGGTATCTTCCAGAGCCGCACACAGATTTTATCATGGCAATCATTTCAGAAGAGCTTGGCTTTTTCGGAGTATTTTTTGTACTCGCTCTCCTTGGCTTCATCGTCGTGAAAGGATTTTATATTGCAAGAAAGTGTGAAGATCCATTTGGAAGTTTGCTTGCAATAGGAATTTCCTCCATGATTGCGATCCAAACATGCATTAATTTAGGCGGTGTTTCAGGTTTGATTCCGATTACTGGGGTCACACTTCCGTTTATTAGCTACGGGGGATCATCTATCATTTTACTGAGTGGTTGTATGGGAATATTGCTGAATATCAGCATGTTTACTGAATATAAAGAGCGTTACAAAAAGAAAAAATCAATGAGTAAACCACCAGTTCAAAAAAATGGATTGCAGAAAACTTTGAATTTTTAGAAAACAAAAGTGTACAGTTTTCATTTCTTCCTTTATTATAGAGTACATATAAAATTTTAAGGGATATGGAGGAGTGAGAAATGTCACAGAGAACAATTCAAAAGGTTCTAGTTGCAAACAGAGGGGAAATTGCTATCAGAGTCTTCAGGGCCTGTACGGAGCTCAATTTACGTACAGTAGCCATTTATTCCAAAGAAGACTCAGGCTCTTATCATCGCTATAAAGCAGATGAAGCATATCTAGTTGGAGAAGGAAAAAAACCGATTGATGCCTACCTTGATATCGAGGGGATCATCGAAATTGCAAAACGAAATGATGTGGATGCAATCCATCCAGGTTACGGATTTTTATCTGAAAATATTCATTTTGCAAGACGATGCGAAGAGGAAGGCATTCAATTTATCGGTCCAACTTCTCAGCATTTAGATATGTTTGGAGATAAAGTAAAGGCAAGAGAAGAAGCGAAAAAAGCTGGAATACCAGTCATTCCAGGAAGTGACGGACCAGTTGATTCGGTCAAAGAAGTCGAAAAATTCGGTGAAGAATACGGTTACCCGTTTATTATTAAAGCTTCACTAGGCGGCGGCGGCCGGGGTATGCGGATTGTCAGAACGAAAGAGGAGCTGAAGGAAGCCTATGACCGTGCGAAGTCAGAGGCAAAAGCCGCTTTTGGAAATGACGAAGTATACGTTGAAAAACTGATTGAAAATCCGAAACACATTGAGGTGCAGGTGATTGGTGACAATCACGGCAATATCATTCATTTATATGAGCGTGACTGCTCTGTTCAAAGGCGGCATCAAAAGGTCATTGAAGTGGCGCCAAGTGTGTCTCTTACAGATCAACTGCGTGAAGACATTTGCGAAGCGGCTGTTCAGTTGGCTCGGAATGTATCATATATCAATGCAGGCACTGTAGAATTCCTTGTTGCAAATGGAGAGTTTTATTTTATTGAAGTCAATCCAAGGGTACAGGTAGAACACACGATCACTGAAATGATCACAGGTGTCGATATCGTCCAAACCCAAATTCTTGTCGCGAAAGGTCATGACCTTCACAGCAAGGAAGTCGGTATACCAAAGCAAGAAGATATTTTCACACATGGTTTTGCCATTCAATCAAGGGTTACAACAGAAGATCCTTTAAATGATTTTATGCCAGACACTGGGAAAATTATGGCCTACCGTTCAGGCGGGGGATTTGGTGTACGACTTGATACAGGGAACAGCTTTCAAGGTGCAGTCATAACACCTTATTACGATTCACTATTGGTCAAGCTGTCCACATGGGCGCTTACATTTGACCAAGCTGCTGCTAAAATGGTTCGAAACTTACAGGAATTCAGAATTCGCGGGATTAAAACAAACATTCCGTTTCTTGAAAACGTGGCAAAGCATGAGAAGTTTCTAAAAGGGGAATACGATACGTCATTTATCGATTCAACGCCAGAGCTATTTAATTTCCCTAAACAAAAAGACCGTGGAACGAAGATGCTGACTTATATTGGTAACGTGACCATTAATGGATTCCCTGGTATTGCGGAGAAAAAGAAGCCTCATTTTGACAAGCCTGTTGTACCGAAGCTTCCTCTCAAGCAAGAGATTCCATCTGGGACTAAACAATTGTTAGATGCGCATGGACCTGAGGGTCTTGCCAATTGGGTGAAAGAACAAAAGAGCGTCCTTTTAACAGATACAACCTTTAGGGACGCGCATCAGTCTCTGCTTGCGACCCGCTTCAGAACTCATGATTTAAAGAAAGTAGCCCAGCCAACAGCAGGTTTATGGCCAGAGCTGTTTAGTATGGAAATGTGGGGCGGTGCTACATTTGATGTTGCGTACCGTTTCTTAAAAGAAGATCCTTGGCAGCGATTAAAAGAGCTTCGCCAAGAAGTGCCAAACACGTTGTTCCAAATGCTTTTAAGATCATCAAACGCTGTCGGATATACAAACTATGCGGATAATGTGATTAAAGCATTTGTAAAGGAATCGGCCGAAGCAGGCATTGACGTGTTCCGTATTTTCGATAGCTTAAACTGGGTGAAAGGCATGACACTTGCCATTGGTTCTGTTCGTGAATCAGGCAAAGTGGCAGAGGCAGCGATTTGTTATACGGGGGACATTCTCGATCCATCGCGTCCGAAATATGATCTTAAGTACTATGTATCTCTTGCGAAAGAGCTTGAATCTGCCGGTGCGCATATTTTAGGTATTAAAGATATGGCGGGATTATTAAAGCCGCAGGCAGCTTATGAGTTAGTCACTGCTTTAAAAAATGAGCTCACAATCCCTATTCATCTTCATACGCATGATACGAGTGGAAATGGACTGTTCACCTATGCAAGGGCAATTGATGCAGGTGTTGACATTGTCGATGTGGCCGTCAGCTCTATGGCGGGACTCACATCGCAGCCAAGCGCAAGCTCACTGTACTATGCTTTAGATGGGCATGAAAGAAAGCCAGACATGAACGTCCAATCGGTCGAACACCTTTCTCAATACTGGGATTCTGTTAGAAAATACTACAGTGAATTCGAAAGCGGCATGAATTCACCTCATACAGAAATTTATGAGCATGAAATGCCTGGCGGACAGTATAGTAACTTGCAGCAGCAGGCGAAAGGTGTCGGGCTTGGCGACCGCTGGAACGAAGTAAAAGAAATGTACAGACGTGTGAATGACATGTTTGGTGATATTGTGAAGGTGACTCCTTCCTCTAAAGTAGTCGGAGACATGGCACTTTATATGGTGCAAAATGATTTAACAGAGGAAGATGTCTATGAAAAAGGAGCAACTTTAGACTTCCCTGATTCTGTTGTGGAACTATTTAAAGGCTATTTAGGCCAGCCGCATGGCGGATTCCCTGAAAAATTGCAAAAGCTGATTTTAAAAGGAGAAGAGCCGCTCACTGTTAGACCTGGTGAAAAGCTGAAGCCAGTTGACTTTGAAGCTATTCAGCAGCAGTTTAAAGAATCTCATGATCTGACGCTGACAGAGAAAGACGCAATTGCGTATGCCTTATATCCGAAAGTCTTTTCTGAATTTGTCCAAACAGCAGAAAGTTATGGAGACATCTCTGTTCTTGACACACCAACGTTTTTCTACGGGATGAGGCTTGGTGAAGAGATTGAGGTAGAAATCGAAAAAGGAAAAACCCTCATTGTTAAACTCGTGTCAATTGGAGAACCGAATCCAAATGCCACAAGAGTTCTTTACTTTGAGCTAAATGGACAGCCTCGTGAAGTCGTCATTAAGGATGAAAGCATCAAATCATCCGTTCAAGAAAAAATGAAGGCGGACCGTTCAAATCCAAATCACATTGCCGCATCAATGCCAGGCACTGTCATCAAAGTGCTCGTGGAAAAAGGACAGAAAATCTCGCAAGGTGAGCATTTGATGATCAATGAAGCCATGAAAATGGAGACGACTGTGCAAGCTCCATTCACTGCGGTCGTAGATGAAATACATGTGACAAATGGAGAACCGATTCAAACGGGAGATCTGCTCATTGTTTTAAAGCCTGAATAATAATTGAGACACATCCATCGTGATGTGTCTTTTTTTGAGCGCATTAAAATGTGCAGCAGCCTGCGAGAGTGATTACACTATAGAGTGAGGTGAAGAAAGTTGGAAATTGTCGTGATTTGGTTTCGCCGAGATCTGCGATTGGATGATCATATCGCCTTGTCAAAAGCGATCACATATGCAAAAAAACATAAGTGCAAATTATTGGCTCTTTATCATCTAGATCCATTTTTTACTGAAATGGAAATGGATATAAATAACGAACATTTCTTTCAAAGCTTGGCGCATTTCGTCAAGGAAGCGAGAGAATCTCAAGTGTATGTCCACCTTCTCCATGATGATGTCCTGCGCGCCTTTCAGCAGGTCATGGATGTGTATGACATCAAAGCCGTCTTTTTTAATGAAGATGAAGTGGGTATCGGCCAAAGGCGTGACAAGCAAGTAACCGATTTTTTAGGTAAGAAGGGCATTCATGTGTCAATGTGGCAAGATACACATCTTCACGGGGCGCGAGATATTTTAAAAGCAGATGGGTCACATTATCAAGTGTTTACCCCATACTATCAATCATGGCGTAAGCAAGAGAAGCAGTCTGTGATAAAAGTTGACAAATCATTTTTTAGCAGTGGGCATACGATTTGTGATGAGTCACTTTCACAAAAAGGAAATGATAAACTGCGAGAATTGATAAAGGGTTGCTCAAGGAAGTTTGATCAAATTGGCTCAGGCAAAGCGATGAGCACGCTGCATCACTTTATCCAAAAAAGATTAACACGTTACCATGAGAAACGTGATATTCCGTCTGTTTTTGGAACGAGCAAGCTGTCGCGGTTCTTAAAAACAGGTACTATTTCAATTCGAACGGTCTTTCATTCGATATATGAAGAAGCACTCTATGAAGATGAGGGCAGAGAGACCTTTATTAAAGAGCTGGCTTGGCGTGATTTTTATCATATGATTTATGCGCATTATCCCGAGATGAAAGAAAAAGAAATCAATTTGGCGTTTCAAGGGATGAAATGGAATGAAGATGAGACGCTGTTTGAAGCTTGGTGTAAAGGAGAAACAGGCTTTCCACTCGTTGATGCAGGGATGAGACAGTTAAATGAGGAGGGCTGGATGCATAACCGTTTGCGAATGGTCACAGCCTCATTTTTAACAAAGGATTATTTGATTGATTGGAGAAAGGGAGAAGCGTATTTTGCAAAAAAACTTGTGGATTATGATGAGACGTCCAATATCGGAGGATTTCAGTGGGCAGCCTCAGTCGGAACTGATGCGGTGCCGTACTTCCGTATTTTCAACCCGACCACTCAGTCAAAGCGATTTGATCCGAGCGGAGAATATATTAGAAAATATGTACCAGAGCTAGAGCATGTCGATGAAAAATGGATTCATGAACCAAGTAAAATGCCGATTAATGAGCAATTGAAATCGGGATGTGTGCTAGGTGATACATATCCGCTGCCGACGGTAGACCACCAGGAAAGACGCAAAAAAGCCATTTCGCTATTTGAAGAAACAAAACAACAATAAAACAAATCCCCCTTCCATATGGAAGGGGGATACAAATTCTTATTTGAATGGTTCTTTGCTTTCATATTTAAACCGGGCAATAAGTAAGCAGAAGTAACAGAGTACGCCAAACAATCCGGAAATAAATAATGAATGAGCTAGCGCGTAACCAAGTGCGAGATGAGAATACACAGACATCACACCTGAAATCGCTTGAAGTGTAATAAGAATGGCTGAAATAATCCATCCATAATACAGCTGCTTCTGTTCTTTATAATGTTTCATGGCATGAAACATCGCAACAAATATCCAGACGAATAAAAGAAGTGCTGCTGCTCTATGAGACATTTGCACCCACTGATTAAAGTACGCTGGAAGTGCACCGTCTTTTGAACAAAACGGGAAGACAGAGCAAGCAAGACTTGACTTTGTATGCCTCACATAAGCACCCGTGTACACCACGATATACGTATAGGTGATCAAACCATAAATATGAAACTGCATTTTTTTGCCGATATGAAGCGGCTTCACAAGCTTTGTTTCAGATCGGGTTGCCTCGAATACAAGTAGCGCAAGCAATAACACTGAAGCAAAAGAAATGAGTGAAATACCGAAGTGCAGAGCCATGACAAGTGCGTTGGAACCAAACACGACGGCAAGAGCCCCTAACAGCGCTTGTAGCAGTAAGAATATAATCGACATGATGACCAAAAATTTGGTTTCACGGAATACTGGACTAATCTTTTTCCAGCATAAGACCGCCAGTGCCAAGACAAGAATGGTTGAAACCCCTGTTGACATGCGGTGACTCCATTCGATGATGGAAGCAGGGTTCATTTCAGGGAAGAAACGACCGTGGCAAAGGGGCCACTGCCTGCCGCAGCCAAGACCCGAGCCGGTTTTCGTCACAAGCGCACCGCCAATCAAAACGATCAGCATCACAAACGTTGTGATCACGCTCAATAACCTTAAAGCAAATTTCATCAAATTATTTCACCTTCTCTAAAAAACTTCTGATCTAAATGAAAAACCTCACATGCTCTCAAGTTTAAGCCAAATGCGTGTTCTGTTGCAATTCATAATGACCAAAGTTCACAAAAAAATGATATGTTAGTTCACAAAGTTTACAGATTTAGAGTGCTTGATCTTTCTTTCACAGTCTGATAGAAATAGAGGAGAGAATATTTCATTTTGCACCGCCTTCTGAAACACAGATAAATCCTAATAAATTCACGAAAAGTTCACAAATAACTTCGAGATTGTCGTTTATTATTTAATAGGATGTTTTTTTACAGCTGTTTATCTTGTATGATAGAGTTGTAACGAATTTACGTTTCATAGTTCGTTTGAAGGTTTGGCAAGGGAGGTTATACACATTGGCAAATTCCAAAACAGCCGCGGAAGCAGCTATTCATGGACAAATAGAAGAAACAACAGCGTGGAAAGATTTTCTTGCTCTGATTAAAATGGGCATCGTCAATTCCAATTTCATTACGACATTTACTGGAATGTGGCTTGCTTTTTATTTTACAGGGATGAGTTTCCTTGGGAATCTAGATATTGTACTGTTAACAATGATTGGTTCTTCTCTTATTATTGCCGGTTCATGCGCCATTAATAATGCGTTTGACCGTGATATTGATATATTAATGGAAAGAACAAAAACAAGACCGACGGTTACAGGTAAGATTCAGCCGGGGCAAGCGTATGCATTTGGTATTTTGCTTGTTGTACTTGGACTCATCATGCTTCTGATGACAACCATAACATCAGCAGTGATTGGATTTATTGGAGTCTTTACTTATGCGGTTCTTTACACCATGTGGTCTAAACGTCATTACACCATCAATACCGTTATTGGAAGTGTATCTGGTGCAGTGCCGCCATTAATCGGCTGGACAGCTGTCACAGGTACAATCGACACAACGGCTTGGGTTTTGTTTATGATTATGTTCATTTGGCAGATCCCGCACTTCCTGTCACTTGCGATTAAGAAAACGGAAGATTACCGTAAGGCAGGTATTCCAATGCTGCCAGTCGTTTATGGCTTTGAAGTCACGAAACGCCAAATCATCATTTGGACAGCATGTCTTCTCCCGCTTCCATTTTTCTTAGGTGGATTAGGATGGCCGATTGTCGCACTTGGCACATTGCTGAATATTGGATGGCTTGTCATTGGCCTTATGGGCTTTAAAATGAAAGACGTCATGAAGTGGTCAACGCTCATGTTTGTTTATTCATTAAATTACTTAACCATCTTTTTCGTTGCGATGATTATTATTACACTATTCTAGAGTAAAATACACTTTGATCACATCAAAACAAGGCTATATCTTATAACACAACATTTTCTAACAACTATGAAAGCCGCCTGATATTCAGTTCTATTTAGGCGGCTTTCTGTTTATACATAGATGGTATTTTGAGTAAAAACATCATTTTTTTATGAAAAGAGGAAATGTAAGTGCTTTTATAAGAGGCGGGGGTTATGGATGGGTGAAAAGTGATTTTATAAATAAGAGGTAAAAAGCGAAAGGCAAAGGAGATCAAGCAAAAGGGGTTGGGACAAATTATGATAAGAAAATGGCGTGTTTATTCACTGTTTCTCTTATTGACGCTCGTTTTGGCGGGCTGTGGTGAACCATACTTATCAACACTCAAACCAGTTGGGGAAGTAGCAGATAAACAATTCTTCCTAACGGTACTGAGTACACTCATTATGGTTCTTGTCGTCATTGTTGTATCGATCATTTTCTTTTACGTCATCATTAAATTCAAACGTTCTAAAGTGGGAGAAGATACGATTCCAAAACAGGTGGAAGGGAACCGTAACCTAGAAATTACGTGGACAGCGATTCCGATTCTTCTCCTCATTATTCTCGTTGTGCCTGTTGTGGCATACACGCTTGAGCTTGGGGATACAAGCGCTATGGATAAGAAAAAACGAGATCCTGAAAAGACACTTGTTGTCAATGTAAGAGCCAGTTTATATTGGTGGGAATTCGAATACCCTGATTATGGGATTGTCACTAGTCAGGAATTGATTGTACCAACAGATCAAAAGGTCTACTTTAAATTGAAAGCATCTGATGTGAAACACTCTTTCTGGGTTCCATCGGCTGGCGGTAAAATTGATACAAACACAGACAACGAAAACAAGTTTTATTTAACCTTTGATTCAAAACGAACGAAAGATGCAGGGGAATATTTCTACGGGAAATGTGCGGAGCTTTGCGGTCCTTCACATGCTTTAATGGACTTTAAAGTTAAAACGCTTTCTCAAGATGAGTTTTTAGGATGGACGAAAAAAATGGCTGATTACAAGAAGCCTACATCCACAAAAGATCTCGCTCTTGAAGGTGAAAAGTTATTTAAAGAGAAAAACTGCTTGAGTTGTCACGCAGTAGAGCCTGGGGACGAACGCCCGGAAGCGGCAAGGACAGCACCAAACCTTGCCACCTTCGGAGAGCGGACAAAAGTAGCTGGAATTAAAGACATGAACAAAGAAAACGTGAAAGCATGGCTGAAAGATCCAGAGAGCTTTAAACCAGGAAATAAAATGACAGGGACGTACCCTAAATTAAATGACTCAGAAGCAGATGCACTTTATGAGTATTTAAAAGGACTTAAAATCGAGTAATTTCTAATGCAAATGTGCAAGAGGGTATGTAATCGATGTGAAGTTTTTGTTAAGAGCTCCCGAATATGTCTCTACAACCAAGAAGTAGCCATCTGTCAGACACAGTCTGTGTAAAGTTAGACATCTATATGAAAAGGGGCAAATGGGAGATAAGAGGGGGATTTCATGGTGAGTACAATAGCTAAAAAGCGGGGGTTTGGCGCTGTCTTATGGGATTACTTGACGACGGTTGACCACAAAAAAATTGCCGTACTATATTTAGTGGCAGGGGGATTTTTCTTTTTAATTGGCGGCCTGGAAGCGATGATAATCCGTATTCAGCTAGCCATCCCTGAGAATGATTTTGTAAGTGCAGGGTTTTACAATGAAGTCATGACGATGCACGGAACAACGATGATTTTCCTTGCAGCGATGCCGCTTTTATTTGCATTAATGAATGCGGTTGTACCTATTCAAATTGGTGCACGTGACGTAGCATTTCCGTTTGTGAATTCACTTGGTTTTTGGCTGTTCTTTTTCGGAGGAATTTTCTTAAACCTTGGATGGTTTATGGGCGGGGCACCTGATGCAGGTTGGACTGCATACGCTTCTCTCACGCTGAATTCAGAAGGACACGGCATGGATTTCTATATTTTAGGGTTGCAGATAGCGGGTATTGGTACGCTAATTGCCGGAATCAACTTTCTTGCAACGATTATTAATATGAGAACGCCTGGTATGACGTATATGAGAATGCCGCTCTTTACTTGGACGACATTTGTCGCTTCAGCACTGATTTTATTCGCATTTCCGCCGCTTACAGCAGGGCTTGCAATGCTGATGCTTGATAGAATGTTTGATACGAGCTTTTTCAATCCAGAGCTCGGCGGTAATACAATCATCTGGGAGCATTTGTTCTGGATTTTTGGACACCCAGAAGTTTATATCTTAATCCTGCCAGCATTCGGAATATTTTCTGAAATCATTCCAGTGTTTGCAAGAAAAAGGCTGTTTGGCTATTCGTCGATGGTGTTTGCGACTGTATTGATTGGTTTCCTTGGATTCATGGTGTGGGCGCATCACATGTTCACAACAGGACTTGGTCCGATTGCCAATGCCATCTTTGCTGTAGCCACAATGGCGATTGCGGTGCCGACAGGAATTAAAGTATTTAACTGGCTGCTCACCATATGGGGCGGTAATGTGAAGTTTACAACGCCGATGCTGTATTCCGTTGCCTTTATACCGTCATTTTTACTTGGCGGGGTAACCGGAGTCATGCTTGCAGCAGCTGCAGCAGATTATCAGTTCCATGATACGTACTTTGTTGTGGCGCATTTCCACTACGTCATTATCGGCGGGGTGGTATTCGGTATTTTGGCTGGTGTGCATTACTGGTGGCCGAAGATGTTTGGAAAAATACTGAATGAGAAGCTTGGGAAAATTAGCTTTGTGCTATTTTTCATCGGTTTCCATTTAACCTTCTTTATTCAGCATTTCCTCGGTCTTTGGGGCATGCCGCGCCGAGTCTTTACATTCCTGCCAGGTCAGGGGTTAGACCTTGGGAACTTCGTCAGTACGATTGGGGCGCTGTTTATGTTTGTAGCTGTTGTCATCCTGCTGATTAACGTCATCTGGACGACAGCGAAAGGGGAGCGTGTATCGGGCGATCCTTGGGGAGACGGAAGAACGCTTGAATGGGCAGTGTCTTCACCTCCGCCAGAATATAACTTTAAACAGCTGCCACTTGTCAGAGGACTAGATCCATTATGGATTGAAAAAATGGATGGTAAAAAAGGAATGACAGCATCTGAACCGCTCGATGATATTCACATGCCGAATAATTCCATCTTACCTGTCATTATCTCATTCGGTCTATTTGTGTCAGCGTTTGGCTTCATGTATCGTCAAGAGCACAGCTGGGGGCTTCCAGTGATTCTCATTGGTCTTGGCATTACATTTGCAACCATGCTGGTTCGCTCTCTTAAAGACGATCATGGGTACCATATTCACAAAGAAGATCTGACCGATGACGATGATAAAGGGGTGAAAGCATAATGGAACCACAAAAAATGACAGCAGAAACTTTTCCGGCTTCTCCTGAGAAAGCCACTTTAGAAGGAAAGAATAAGTTCGTCGGGTTCTGGTTGTTTCTTGGGGGAGAAACTGTTCTGTTTGCATCGCTCTTTGCCACATATTTGGCGCTGAAAAACTCTAATGCAGGCGGAGCAAAAACAACTGATATGTTTGATCTCACACTTGTCTTTATTGCCACGATGCTTCTACTGACGAGCAGTTTAACGAGTGTGTATGCAATGTATCATATGAAAAACTTTGCCTTTAAAAAGATGCAGCTTTGGCTTGGTGTGACTGTGCTATTAGGTGCTTCATTTCTAGGGGTTGAGATTTATGAGTTCTATCATTATGTGCATGCGTATGATTTTACCATTACCAGCTCAGCTCTTGGTTCCTCCTTCTATACACTTGTAGGAACTCACGGGGCTCACGTCGCCTTCGGACTTTGCTGGATTACCGCTCTTATGATTCGAAATATGAGACGCGGACTCGATTTATACAATGCGCCAAAATATTATGTGGCAAGTCTGTATTGGCACTTCATTGATGTTGTGTGGGTCTTCATCTTTACCGTTGTATATTTAATGGGAATGGTGGGATAAGAATGGGAAATAAAAACACAAATCAGTCTAAAGTCGATCTTGTATACCGTAAAAAGAAAAATGCCGAAGAAATGAAGCATCAGCTCATTTCTTTCGGCTTGATGATTGGATTAACCTTTGTTGCCTTTTTAACAATCGCTTCCGAAGATGTTGGAAACTGGTTCGCAGTACCATTTATTTTACTGCTTGCCGTTATTCAGGTGGCTTTTCAGCTTTATTATTTTATGCACATGAACCAAAAAGGGCATGAAACACCCGCATTGTTTCTTTACTCAGGTGTGTTTGTCGCGTTTATTACCGTATTAGCCTTTTTGACCATTATATGGTGGTAAGCCCGCTTTGCCCTTGAAGGAGGCGCAGCAATGGAGAACTTAGAGATATTCGGATTTCGGGCATTATGGAGCCCTTACTATTTGACTAGTATTGTCATAGCAGCTGCTCTTTATCTGCTTCTTGTGACAAAGGGGAAGCATCGTGCGACGGTAAAAGAGAAAACGTTGTTTCTGACGGGGCTTGTTCTGTTATACGCCGTAAAAGGAAGCCCAATTGATTTAATGGGGCATATTATGTTTAGTGCACATATGGCGCAAATGGCGGTGCTCTATTTAGTCATTCCGCCTCTCCTTATTACAGGATTACCTGCGGTCATTTGGGAGCGAATCATCCAAACACCAGGCATTCAGCAGATGTTTCGTTTGTTTACCAAGCCTTTAATTGCATTGCTGGGGTTTAACGGTTTGTTTTCGATGTACCATATCCCGCTTGTGTTTGATTTTGTGAAAACAGATCCGTTTTATCATGCGCTGATGACAGTGGTCATTTTTATTGCTGCCTTTTTCATGTGGTGGCCGCTCGTTCATAAAGTCCAAAGTCAGCCTCAGATTACAGGCATTTTAAAGCTTGGTTATATTATGGCAGACGGGATATTAATGACTCCTGCATGTGCACTCATTATGTTTAGTGAGACACCGATCTATGCAACCTATTCTGATGCTGGTGCTTGGATACAGGCGCTGCATCTCTGCGTACCAAGTGATACGCTGGCAGGTCTTGCGCTCACAGGTCCTGAAATGTTCCATACCTTGCCGCTGCTAGAAGACCAGCAGCTAGGCGCGATTTTGATGAAAATAATTCAGGAGATTGTGTACGGCTCAATCCTTGCTGTTGTCTTCTTTGACTGGGCAAGAAAAGAAAGAGCGAAAGATGCCGTACCAGATGCGCTGATTCCGAAATATGAATGAAAAAAGCACAGCCATATGGCTGTGCTTTCGTTTATGCTTCTGCTGTCATTGCTTCTAGTTTTTCTTTCAGCTGTTCAAGCGTTTTTTTGCTTGATTGGATGAGAGACTTAGGGAAATCTTCGCCTTCGCCGTATTCAACACCGTGCGGATAATAATGTTTTCCGAGTAAAGGTGTGAGAAGCTGTATGTGTGCTCTTTTTGAACCAACATCTCCTTCGGTGGCGTAGCCGGAAATCCGTAAATAAAAGGTTCCCTCTACCATGTTATACTTTCTGTCGTACGTCACACGCTCATAATCCCATTGATCGGCTCGTACAAATCCTTCACTTTCCATGATGAAATCTAATTTATTTAAGTCAGCTGTTACCTTTTCAATCCCCGTGCCTTCAAATTTCACCCAAAACCCCTCCTTATAAAAATTCCCTTTACTGACAATCATAGTATGAAAGCGTTAAACTTTCAACTGTGAAGGGTATGTTCTTTTATAACCTGGTTACAGTAATAAAGAAAATAACAGATGGAGGAATCAACGTGAAAACGAAAAAAATCAAAGATATTATGACAAAAAAAGTAGTGACATGTCAGCAAGATGACAATACGTATGAAGCGGCAGTCAAAATGAGAGACGCAGACATTGGGGCCATTCCGGTGGTTAACGGAGATCAGCTCGTTGGTATCGTGACAGACCGTGACCTTGTACTCAGAGGTATTGCAGAAAAAAAGCCAAACTCACAGGAAGTAGGCTCGTTGATGACGAAGGAAGTACTGACAGCAGAAGAAGATGCAACGCTTGAAGAAATTGTCCGGCTGATGTCAGAGCACCAGCTCCGCCGCATTCCTGTTGTGAAAAACGGTGCATTAACAGGGATTGTCGCTCTTGGAGATTTATCCGTCGAAGATTTATCGAATGATCGCGCAGGAGATGCACTGACAGAAATCTCTCAACAGGATCAAGATCATGGGCAAGGATTTCTTCATTAAGAGGGGCATATTTTAAATTCGTGTTAAATAGGCTGTATTGTCGTTGATAAATGAAGCGAGTTTTGTTTAAATGACAGTAGAAGGTACTTTTTTTGTACCTTGCCAATTTAACGGAGGTGTTTATTTGAAAACTGTGCTCAAAACACTCCTCATCCTCCTGATTATATCTGGAACGTACGTTCTGTTTATTCAATATGGATCTTCACCAGAAAAAGAAAACAGCAATGAACCGAAGGTGTCTAATGAAGAAACATCTAGCGATAAGCCGATCAATATCCCGAAAAAGGGGCTCATGTCCTTTATGGGAAAATCTTCAAACGAAGTGCTTAAACAGCTGGGAGAACCAGATCGCATTGATCCTTCCGCATATGATTATGACTGGTGGATATACAATCAATCGAAGAAGCACTATATTCAAGTAGGGGTAAAGGATAGTAAAGTGGTGACATTGTTTGCAACAGGAGACGGACTCAATGTTGAACCATTTAAAATCGGTCAAGCCACAAGTAAGGTATTTAAAAAAACACAAATTGCACCTTACATTCATGTAGAGGATGAACAAAATTCATACCGCTTTGAATTCTCAGAAGATGATATGAATACAAGGCCCACCGTGAAAGTGGACGATGATGTATATGTTCAGCTTTACATGGATAAGTTTGAAAGCACCCTTTCAAGTATCAGGGCGTTTAACGCGGATACATTTGTGAAACAAAAGCCATACGAAGTCGTCTATCGTGGTGAATTGATAGAACCAGAAGCAATATCGGGTGAAAAATGGAAAGAGATCGAAGCTTCCAGTCAAAAACAAATTTTTGATATGACCAATATTATTCGTCATAAGTACAAACTGCCGACCTTAAAGTGGGATGATGAAACCTCTGAAGTGGCATTCATGCATAGTGAGGACATGAAAGAGAATCATTATTTCTCCCATGAATCTAAAAAGTACGGTACGCTGAAAGACCGATTAGAAAGAGGCGAGGTGGCATTTCAACTCGCAGGTGAAAACATTGCCTATAATTATGTAGATGGACCTGCAGCGGTAGAAGGCTGGCTCAATAGTGAAGGTCATAGAAAGGCGTTATTAAATAAAGATTACTCACACCTTGGCGTCGGTGTGAAAGAAAAATACTACACCCAAAACTTCATCAAAAAAACATCTTAAACGAAAACAGCTGCATCATCGCAGCTGTTTTTTTGCTTCAAAAAGGGGCTCACCAAAATAACTGCTGGTGTATATAGTATAGTAGGCATTTGTATGGGGGGTGAGGATATGACAAACAAGCAAAAACAAACATCCATTGATGAATTTAAACAATTCGTCAGACGCCATCCGAAGTTAATTCAAGAAGTGCAAACGCAAGAAAAAAGCTGGCAAAGTGTATACGAAAATTGGGTCATGTTTGGTGAGGAAGATGAGATGTGGTCTCCTTACCGGCAAACGCAATCTGAGGACATGAAAGAAGAAAAAGCCTCAAAGCCAAGTGAATCGGGAAAAGCAGATTTTATGTCTAAAATGGTTTCTGCAGTGAAAAAAATGGACGCTGATCAAATGAATGAACAAATCAACAAAATGAGCCAGTCTATTTCCTCTTTACAAAGCTTACTCGGACAATTTTCATCAAATGGCTCGAAGAAAGGTTCATCTGGAGGCAGTCAGCACCCATTCTCCTTCAGGAAAGATTAATTGAAAGGGGATGCTTTTGGTGCGGAAAGAAGTACAGGAGTTTGTCATGGCCGAAGAGGAACGAATCAAATTCATCAGACAGCGTCCTCTCTGGTACAGACAGCTGACTCGACATCCTGATAAGCTATCGTCCTTTGAATTAGATAAAATGAATTTTTACGAAAAAACCATTCCTCATCGTGTGAGTCAGTTGAGTAACAGTGTCCAAATGGCTGAAATGATGATTCAAATGTTCCAAGCAATGCGCAATCAAAATGGAGCCGGGTGAGGCTTTTTTGAGTTGATTAAGATGTCTATTTCCTGAGCATCCTATAAAAGTAGATGAAAGGAGAATCAGATGATGAAATGGATGCTGTCAATGTGCGCATTGCTTTTTCTTGCCACCGGGTGTCAAAGTCAACATGAAGAGAAGCAAATCACGAAGCAAGATCCAGCTGTACCAGTGATGCAGCAAGCCGAAAGTGAAATGAAGCAGCAAGGCTTTTTTAAATACAAAGTGCAGGGGTCTTCAGTCTATATAGAAAGTACACTTCAAGATTTTCATCTTGAGTCTAAGCGACTAAAAAAAGATGAGAAGGCGGGATATTTTACAGTGTATGTAGACGGAAAACGTGCTGGCAATGAGTGTACTGCTGCATTTGTGGTCAAGCATCTTTCAAAAGGAAAACATAAAATCACCGTTGTGCTCAATTCTCGTCATCCAGAATATAGGCATAAAAGAGAGACATGGGATGTATTTGTGACGTAAAAGCATTTTCTGATCCATAGGTTTCGTGGTAAACTATGAATTGGAGGTGCAACATTTATGTATGCGACAATCGAATCTGTGGAGCTCCAAGAGGAAGCAAATCAATTGGCTGCCATGATTCTTCAGTCGGAGGAGGCTGAACATTACCGCAACTGCTTTAAGCGTCTCCAGCAAGACGAAGAAGCCCAACAAATTATTGCCCATTTTACAAAAGTAAAAGAGCAATATGAGGATGTGCAGCGGTTCGGCAAATACCATCCGGACTATAGAACGATCTCAAAGGAAATGCGTGAGGTCAAAAGAAAGTTAGATCTTCACGATACAGTGGTTGATTTCAAAAAAGCAGAAACAGCGATTCAATCCATCTTAGATGAGATTAGTATTGAAATCGGTCAAGCTGTATCAGCATATATCAAAGTTCCAACAGGGAACCCATATTTTGATGGTCTATCATCATGCGGCGGTGGCTGTGGATCTGGTGGCAGCTGTGGCTGTAAAGTATCTTGACGAGACTTGAATGTCTCGTCTTTTACATAATAACTGAAAAGAATTGAAAAAGCGGCAGGTGAAAAGATGGAAACCAAACGTCAAGGGATGGTCGTTTGGCTGCATTCGTTAAAGCAGTCAAAGGCGCTAAGAAAATTTGGAAATGTTCACTATATTTCAAGGAAAATGAAATATGCAGTGATCTATTGTGATATGAATGATCTCGAGCGCCATATGGCTAAGCTCAGCTCATTGCCATTTGTGAAGCGTGTTGAACCTTCATATAAACCTTTTATTAAACTAGAGTACGAATCCAAATTGGACAAAGCAAAAGAGTATGATTATAAAGTGGGCTTTTAAAGACACAAAAAAACCCCCGCGGCATCACCCGCGGGGTCCTTCTATTCTTAATGATTCATTAAGGAGAAGGCAAAGGGAGAGGAGAAACCGGAGGAAGAACTTATGGGGAAACGTAAGTCTTCTCCGCGGTTGGCAACAGCACCACATCAGATGCTGTTATAAGTAGTATGACCCCGCTTTCCTTGATCTATACATAGAAAATGAATGAAAGTCCGCACATTGTCCATTGCGGAGTGTTGTGGTAAGATAATGTTGGATTTTTTGTCATACTCAATAACCAATAGAAGCAAGCAGAAAAAGTGGTGGAAAAATGAGAGTCATCTCTGGAACGAGAAAAGGCCGCACACTTAAAGCGGTACCAGGTCAATCAACAAGACCGACGACAGATAAAGTGAAAGAATCGATATTTAATATGATCGGTCCGTATTTTGATGGCGGATGGGCGCTTGATTTATTTGCGGGAAGCGGTGGTTTAGGGATTGAAGCGCTTTCTAGAGGATTCGATCACTGCATATTCGTTGATCGAGATATGAAGGCGATTCAAACGATAAAAGGAAACCTCAATCAATTGGAGCTGATTGATCAAAGTGAAGTGTTTCGAAATGAGGCAAAGCGTGCACTCGCTGCCGTTGTGAAACGAGAGGAATCCTTTCAAGCGATCTTTCTTGATCCGCCTTATAAAGATCAACAGCTGAAGGCACTTCTTGACATGATTGACGAGCATGCCTTATTAACAGATGACGGAGTGATCGTGTGTGAGCATGATAAGGACGTCACACTGCCAGAGGAAGCTGGACAGCTTTACATATCAAGACAGGAACTGTACGGGTTGACTGGTATTACGATCTATAGAAAGCGGGGAAATTAAAGCATGGGGAACATAGCCGTTTGTCCGGGTAGCTTCGATCCAGTCACATTGGGCCATTTGGATATCATCAAAAGAGGTGCAAAGATCTTTGATGAAGTGTATGTATGTGTACTAAATAACTCATCCAAGAAACCGTTATTTACCGTTGAAGAACGGTGTGAGCTTATTCGCCAAGCGACGAAGGATCTGCCAAATATCAAAGTTGAATCCTTTCACGGTCTGCTTGTTGATTATGCGAAACAAAAAGAAGCCAAAGTCATTTTACGCGGATTAAGAGCTGTGACAGACTTTGAATATGAAATGCAAGGCACATCAATGAATAAAGTGTTAAACGATGACATTGAAACATTTTTCATGATGACCAACAATCAATATTCCTTCTTAAGCTCAAGCATTGTCAAAGAAGTAGCTAAATATGATGGTTCAGTCAAAGACCTTGTGCCAAAAGAGGTAGAAGAAGCGCTGATAGAAAAATTTAAAGGATGAGTGTACCGTGCACTCATCCTTTTTTTAATTTCTGATAGTATAGCGCCGTATACAAGATCAAGCTGCATAGCGTGATCAAAGGGCCAGCTGTCACAAGCTGATTCCAAAGCACACTGCTGTACATGACGACCTGCTGACTTGCTTCAAAGGCACCTGCTGGAAGAGCCATGTCAGATCGAGAGACATAAAGAGGCTTGAACAATAAAAAGGCAAAAATAGCTGCATAAATCCCGTGGAGCAAACGAGCGAAGAAGAACGGTTTAAAGCGTATATCTGTTGCCGCCAGAATGCCGGCGACCTGAGCTTGAACAGAAAACCCGCTGAATCCTAATATAAAGCTGACGACAATTGTTTTAGCAAGAAGGGTGACTTCCTGTGACCCTGTCAGCTGACTTCCTAACGTGATTTCAAATAAACCAGCAATCATCGCAAGATCTAATTCTGGCGGAAGATGCATCGTTTGCAGCATATATCCGATCCCTATGGATAAGAGGTCCGTCACATGAACAACTGATAACATTTTGCTAAAAACAGAAAATAAGATAATAAAGCCGCCAATCATAAAGAGTGTTTGGACTGATGACATGACCGCATCACTTAAAATTTGGCCGAGCGGTCTTTTCTCTGCGAGTCTTGCTGTATGAAGAGCACTGAATGCCTCTTGAAACGGTGGGAATAAAAATCGCTTACCGCTTCTCAGATGTGCATCTTGCCGCGCTTTATATCCCCGCATCGTCACACCAACAGCGAGATTCCCTAAATAATGTGCGCAGGCCAAAACAATTCCTAAAGCTGGATGATGAAAAAAACCAACAGCCACCGCACCAAAAATAAACAATGGGTTCGATGAATTTGTAAAAGAAACGAGGCGCTCTGCTTCGATTTGTGTCAGTTGTCCTTCCTGTCTGAGTCTTGTGGTCAATTTCGCACCAGAAGGAAAGCCTGATGCCATTCCCATCGCTAGGACAAACCCGCCTACACCAGGCACTCGAAAGATGGGACGCATAAATGGCTCTAATAATACCCCGACAAATCTGACAATCCCGAAACTAATTAATAGCTCGGACAAAATAAAAAAAGGAAGCAATGATGGAAATACAACCTCCCACCACATTGCAAGTCCATTTTTAGATGCTTGCAAAGAGGCTTGTGGATGTGTAATCACAGTGGCTGTTAAAAAGATAAAAAAAGCAGCGATGAACAGAGTGTTCCATTTTTTCATGGAGATTTCGCCCCTTGCCGTTATGATCTATTGGCGAGCTCGTGATCAAAAAAGAAAGAAACTAGCCGAGCCTGTCTTCTATTACTATACGAGCAGAAGGGGCATGTTTAGACCAATAGATTCGTATATATGCATAGAAAAGAGGAGGGTGGATTTTCATGAAGCGACCAGTCATCGGGCTTGCGTTAGGCTCTGGGGGTGCGAGGGGAATGGCACATATCGGCGTTTTATCTAGTCTTGAGAAACAAGGTATTCAGGTAGATATGATCGCTGGCAGCAGTATTGGCGCACTTGTTGGGAGCTTTTATGCGGCAGGACAAGACGTAGAAAAAATGAAAAAACTTGCACTTGTCTTCAGAAGAAAGTATTATGCTGACTATACACTGCCAAAAATCGGTCTTTTAAAAGGACATCGAATTTTGCAGCTGATTCACACTTTTACATATGGGAAAAAATTCGAAGAATTAAGAATGCCCCTTGCGGTGGTTGCCTGTGACCTCGAGACAGGGGAGAAGGTCGTGTTTAAAAAAGGGTCTGTCTCACAAGCAGTGAGAGCAAGCATCAGCATTCCGGGCGTGTTTGTTCCTCATGAAATGGGCGGCAGACAGCTAGTGGATGGAGCGGTTGTGGACCGCATTCCTGTGTCTGTTTTAAAAGATATGGGTGCAGACCTCATTATCGCCTCTGATGTATCAAGGGTGAAAAAAACAGAAAAGGCGACGAGATTATCGGATGTCATTATGCAAAGTTTGGACATCCTTCAAAATGAATTGGTCCGTCATCAAACCATTCACGCTGATGTCATGATCCGGCCGAGGCTTGAAACATTTAGCTCGAGTGCGTTCACACAGGTGCAGGAGATGATTGAAGCAGGTGAGCTCGCCGCAGATCAACTAACAGGTAAACTGAAAGATGTCATTGATAAATGGGAGTGTTAATCGAATGAAAAAATTGAATATTCGCTGGCTCAGCTTTTTTGTCGTTATCCTTGTATTATGTGGCTTAACCTTTGTCAAACTGCCATATTACGTGACAAAGCCGGGTGATGCAACCGAGATTGCCCCCCACATTCAAGTAGACGGCGGATATGACGAGAAGGGAAGCTTCTCTCTTATGACAATTAAAGTAGGTCCAGCCAATCCGTATACGTATTTGCTTGCGAAAATGAATAAATATGACGAAATCGTCCCAGAAGAAAACATTAAAGCGGACGGGGAGTCGGATCAAGATTATATGAAAAGGCAGCTTCAGCTGATGAAAAGCTCTCAAGAAAATGCCATGATTGCAGCATATACAAAAGCAGGAAAAAAAGTAGATTATACGTTTAACGGCGTATATGCAAGCTACGTGATGAAAGGAATGCCTGCTTACGGCAAAATTGAAGTGGGCGACCGAATCAAAAGCGTTGATGGCAAAACCTATGATTCTGCTGATAAAATGGTTTCGTATATCAGCAGCAAAAAAGCAGGTACACCTGTCCGTTTTATCCTTGAACGAAATGGCAAAGACATCACGGAGAAAGTGACGTTAAAACCATTTAAAGAAGAGCCGAATCGAGTTGGAATTGGCGTATCATTATTTACAGACCGAAATGTGAAAGTCTCACCGTCCATTAAGGTGGATATTGAAAATATCGGCGGACCGTCAGCGGGTCTTATGATGTCACTTGAAATTTATAACCAGCTGACAAAAGAAGACGAAACACATGGCTACGCGATTGCAGGGACGGGAACGATTGATGCCGATGGAACGGTCGGTCCAATTGGCGGAATCGATCAAAAGGTCGTGGCGGCAGATAAAGCCGGAAAAGATATATTCTTTGCACCGAACGATAAAGGTGATCCAAACTCAGACTACCGAAATGCTGTCAAAACAGCAAAAGATATTAAAAGTGATATGAAAATTGTGCCTGTAGATACAATGCAAGATGCGCTGAACTATTTAAACAAATTAAAAGAGAAAGCATCTTAATTAAAAAAGAGCAGCCTTCATAAAGGCTGCTCTCAGCATGTAGACAAACCCTTGTATTCTTTGTCAGGACTGCGTGCCGGTGCTCGCGAATGTCAAATTCGCTCCGGTACTTGTCCTTCCTAGACTTCAAAGGTTTTCTATCATGCTGAAAAGAAGACAAAGGGCTAAAATAAAGATCATTTTAGCCCTCTGTCAACGATATGGAGCAGCCTTCGTAAAGGCTGCTCTTTTTGCTAAGACTGGAAGAGACCAGTCTCTTCATCATATCGGATCGGTGAGGTTTTAAATTCCGCTTCCGTTAAGTTCGTTTGCATTGGTTCACTAACGGGCAGGCTGAAAACGCGGGATGCGCGTATATCAAGATCAAGAGCGGGATGTGAAAAGGCAGACAGTTTACTGACGAGCGGCACGTCCAATTCTTTTTTCACAAGGGATAAGTATTGCTGCCCTTTCTTTGACATACCAAGTAACCGAATATAAGGTGCTTTTTTCTCTTTCAGCAGCTCATGCATGGCATTCTTTTTCACCCTCATTAAGAGATGTGTATTCATCCGCTGTAGCCTTGTCCACGTATAGCGTTTTGTTTTCACAAGTGATAGATATTCCTCGTAGGAGGACGCATGTGTAATCGCCTTTTGCATGCGGTGTTCGATGCCTTCTTCAATTTCATAGATGCTTTCTAGTTCTGCCGTATCCATTGTGTGAAAGACGTGTTTTAAGAAGCTAAAGTAGGCTTCTTGTGTATGTAGAAGACCATATGAAGAATGATAGTCATGTAATTGCTTGAGCGTAGCATCTGGGAGATAAGGGGCGACTGTTTCAAATGCACCATAATCTTTTAAGGCTTTTCGTATACTTGTTGCACTTGCGATTTTCTGATTTTCAGGTAGTTCTTCATCATGATAACCAGATGAAATCCTTTGAGAGGTAAAGGGCTGCATGTGAGGGGATCGCTCCATGATGGCTTTGACATAATGGAAACCTAAAATGTTATTGGGCCGAGACAGATCCAGTAAGTGCTTAGGATCAATCACCTCTTGAAACGCAGCAACAGCAGCTGCTGGATAACTAAGGCCTTCTTTCACCTTTTCTTTTGTGAAAAAGTCAATTTCTTCTTTTTTTTCATGCCAAGCACGAGCTGTTCGCTCAAATGCTTTGATGTCACCATCCTCGCTGCCGAAAAAAAGGGAGCGGCATTTTAAAGCATCTAGAATCGCCACAGCACCGTTTGCAAAGGTTTCTGCCTTTTGCACTGCGTATATGTATGGAAGCTCACACACAATGTCTACACCGTTTTGCAGTGCCATTTTTGTCCGCGCCCATTTTGAGACGATGGCAGGCTCACCGCGCTGAAGGAAGGAACCGCTCATAACGGCAATGGCAACATCTGAGGAGGTATGTGTTTTCGCCTGACGAACATGATAGGCATGTCCATAATGAAATGGATTATACTCGACAACGACTCCTGTTGCTTTCAATAGATGTTCCGCCTTTCTTGCTATGGTTAAATGGTCTATGCTACAGTAGCATAAGGGAAAAATGAAGCCCATTTTTTTCAGTGTAGGCATTCCGAGAACTGATGTCAAACAACGCTCTGGCATCACAAAGGACTGTAAAGAAAAAATATTGACAAATAACATGATGAAAGCTATAATCATGTTTGTTGCTCTTAGAGGTGATACAATTGAAATGGACAGTTTATCAGTTACATCAAAAAGCTAAAAACAGCTTCGATTTTCATGAGACGGTTGACTTAAATGAACTTACTAGCCTTCATTCAGATATACGTCGCATTTCACCGGTAGAGGTGAAAGGGACTGGAGTGATCGAATCAAAGCAAGTCGCATTTGATTTAACCATCACAGGTGAAATGACATTGCCTTGTTCAAGAACGCTTGTTGATGTAAATTATCCATTTGCGATTTCAACGAAAGAACTATTTGTACTTCATAAGACAGACGACATAGAAGATGAAGACGTTTCTATTGTAGAAGACGACATCATCGACTTAACGCCTTTAGTCAAGGAAGAAATTCTTCTTGAAGTGCCGATGCAAATCTTTTGCGACCAAACTGACGTAAAAGGTGCTGCACCACAAGAAGGGAATGACTGGGCAGTCATTTCGGAAGATGCACATCAAAACCGAATTGATCCGCGTCTGGAAGGCTTGAAGAAGCTCTTAGAAGAAAATAATGAATCTTAACTCTTTAAGGAGGTGGGAATAATGGCTGTACCTTTTAGAAGAACTTCTAAAATGAAAAAAAGATTGCGTCGTACGCATTTCAAACTACAAGTACCTGGTATGGTAGCTTGCCCAGAATGCGGTGAAATGAAAATTTCTCATCGTGTCTGCAAATCTTGCGGAACATACAAAGGCAAAGACGTAAAAAGCAACTAATGCTTGATAAAAAAACGTGAGGGAACCTTCCCTTACGTTTTTTTATTTGTCTATTTTTTAGGTTTCTCCCCTGCAAATAGTCTATCTACTCTAGTAGGCGCATATGATGTGGTATTCAGATTCAGGGGGGATGATCAATTGACGATTACAAGGCAGGACGCATGGACACAGGATGAAGATTTACTTTTAGCAGAAGTCGTTTTAAGGCACATTCGAGATGGAGGAACGCAGCTTTCCGCATTTGAGGAAGTCGGGAAAGCATTGTCAAGAACAGCGGCAGCATGTGGTTTCAGGTGGAACTCATACGTTAGAAAACAATATCAGGCAGGCATAGAGCTGGCAAAAAAACAGCGGAAAGAATTGCGTAAAAAAATAGGTATTCATTCCTCTGGTTTACCACAGCATGCGTTAACCATAGAAGAAAAGACTTCTTCAAACCAGGCTGAATTGACCCTTCGAGAAGTGATTCAGTTTTTAGAGCAGCTTGAAAAAGAACCTGATGGACCCGCTCATTTACGCGAAGAACTGGCAGATGCACAGTATCAATTGAAGTCACTTACAGAAGAAAATGAACACTTAAAGCGGCAATTAAAAATGACAGAAGAAGATTACCGGGCACTCATAAGTATTGTTGAAAGAGTCAAACAGAATATTAGCTTAAAAGAATATGCTAAATAAAGAGACGCCCCTCACAGAGAAAGGAGGGGCGTTTTGTGATCAGCCTTTAAGCGGATTCACCTGTATTTTTTTGAATATGTGCGGGCTCCCAGATAAGTGGATTTTCACCCTTATCGCGCTCCATATCATATTTGACTGCTTCAAAGCCCATTTTATCCCAAAAACCGGCAGATTTGACACGCGGATTGGTCCGAATTGGCAATCCGAATGATTTAGCGAATTCAACAAGTGCTTCGCCGTACCCTTTGCGCTGATATCCAGGAAGCACTTCCAGCTTCCACAGCTCTAAATAATCATGGTTGTGGTTAAAATACGTAGTTGTTGAGCCGTCCACTTGATAAAGACTCATACGTGCCACTAGCTTATCTCCAAAATAAATCCCGTAAAATGGAGAGTTGCTGTCATTTTCAATCATATTGCTTTCAAGGTCTTCAAGCATGGATAGTTCTTGTATGCCATATTCCTTAAATTGTTTAAATTCCTCTAAAGTTTTGTAATTAATTAGAAGTCGTTTTACTTGTGCCATATGATCTTCCCCCTTACACACATAATGTCGACAGTGATGTCATTGAAGGCGTTTTCATCCCATCCGCCTCAAAAAGTTTTTACACTTATTATTATAGTTTTTAAATTAAAAAAATTCAATCATAGCGCGCCATCTGCTTTTTGCATCACGACATGAACCTGTTAAAATAGTTGATATCATAAAGTAAACGAAAAAGGGATGTGCGGAAGTTGAACATTGGAATCATTGGTGGCGGTGCGATTGGTCTGCTTTGTGCTAGTTATTTAACGCAGCATCATGACGTCACAGTCTTTACAAGAAGAAACGAACAGGCAGAAGAGATTCGAGCATTCGGCATTGAGCGAACAGGAAAAGGAGATACATGCCAGGCGACTGTTCATGCACAGACAGGAATAACAGGAGAATTTGATTTGCTCATCGTGACAGTGAAATATCATCATTTGCAAGATGTGCTGCGTGAACTATCGACATTACCTCCTCATCGTATCTTATTTTTACAGAACGGAATGGCTCACTTATTAGATTTGGAGAATTGGAAAAGAGGACATTCATTATACATAGGTGTGGTAGAGCACGGTGCTATGAAGATGTCAGATCATGAAGTGAACCATACAGGTATCGGTGTCATCAAGTGGGGGGCATATCAGCATGAAGAAGCAGCAGATATAAAAAATGCATTGAATGAGACATCATCTCATTTTCAGGTGATCTATACGGATGAATGGATAAAGGTGCTGGAGGAAAAACTGCTTGTCAATGTCTGTATCAATCCGCTCACGGCTTTGCTGCATGTGAGGAACGGGGAATTAATCGCAAACTCCTCATATGAACACATGATGAAATGTGCATTTGAAGAAGCAGTTTCCATCTTGGGCTTGTCTGAAAAAGAGCGGCTTTGGCCTTATGTGGTTTCTATTTGTGAGAAAACCGCTGAGAATCAGTCCTCGATGCTTCAAGATATAGTGAAAGGCCGCCAAACCGAAAGAAAAGCCATCCTTGGTTATCTTTTGAAAAAGGCTCAAGCTCATGGCGTTGCGGCGCCACATCTCACTTTCTTTGATCGAAGCTTGGAAGTATTGGAAAAAAAGCAAACAAAATCTTTTGAGTGAGCTCATTTACATGCTATACTTTTTTCGGGAAACTAACTATTTATTGAAGAAAGGAAGTTCTAAACATGCAATTGACTGAACTTTCCATCCGAAGTCAGAATTTATTCATACGTGATTATATAGAAGAAAAAAAAGAAATGACGACTTTTTTTGATTATGATATACATTCTGAGCACACATGGAAAAAGAGATACGACGATCTCATGGAAATGAGCTTCCCGCGCGAGGCTTTAGCGGATTATATGAGCGCATACCACGCAAAGTTTGAATCGGCAGCGATGCGACAGAACATTGAAAAGATCCGTGATGAACGGAGTGTCATGGTGGTCGGAGGACAGCAGGCTGGTCTATTAACAGGACCGCTTTATACCATACATAAAATCATATCCATCATTCAGTTTGCAAAAGAAAAAGAAACAGAGCTTGGCGTCCCAGTGATTCCGGTCTTTTGGGTAGCCGGTGAGGATCATGACGTAGATGAAATTAATTTTGTGTACACATCTGGCGAAAAAGGGCCAGTGAAACAAAAGCTGTCATTACATAACGTCAAAAAAGCGGCTGCGAAAAGAATCCCGCTTGATCAAGAAAAAACCGAGACATGGCTCCGTGATGTGTTTTCAACGTATGAAGAATCTGCATACACCAATGACTTGCTTGATCAGCTTCTTCGATGTTTACGCAAATCACAAACGTTTACTGATTTCTTTGAATGGATTGTATGTGACCTCTTTGAAGAGGATGGACTGCTTTTACTTAATTCAGGTGACTTAGGTGTTAAACCACTCGAGCGTGCGTTATTCAAGCACATTGTCGAGACAAATGATGCGGTTACTACTCGCTTAAATGAATCACAGGCTGCTATGAAACGAGCAGGATATCAGCCGATTATTGAAGCTGGTGACAATCAGGCGAATCTGTTTTACGAATATGATGAGGAACGTTTCCTGATTGAAAAAGAGAACGGCCGGTTTTCTATATCAGAAGTGGGGCTTACATGGACGAAGGAAGAGCTTTTGCAGGAAGTGGAGGAGCACCCAGAACGGTTTAGCAACAATGTGGTGACGCGTCCCTTGATGCAGGAAACCCTTCTCCCGACACTTGCCTTTATGGCAGGACACGGTGAGGTTAACTATTGGGGAGAGCTGAAAGGAATCTTTGAGCATTTTAAATTAAAGATGGCGCCTGTTCTTCCGAGGCTGCATGTGACCATTCTTGAAAGGCATATCGACAAGAAACTGCCAGTTAGAGAACTGTCGGTAGAAGAAGTGCTGACAAATGGAGTAAAAGAAAAGAAAGAAGCGCACTTTCAGCAAAGTCTTCCAGACAGCTTTGTTCAAGCGGTTCAACACGCCAAACGTGAATTAGCAAATGCTCATGGCGTGATGAGACAAGAAGCACTGGAGATTGAACCAAACTTCGAGCAGCTGCTAGATAAAAATGCCAAATTTATTGAAGACCAGCTTCAATTTGTTTATCAAAAGGTGGCGCAGCGTGTGGAAGAGAAGGAAGGATATATCCTTCGGGACTTTGAACGAATTGAAAATAGTTTAAAACCACTAGATGCCCCGCAGGAAAGAATTTGGAATATCATGTACTTTTTAAACAAATATGGTCCAGAATTCTTCAAAACGTTCAAAAATCTGCCATTTTCATTTCAAAACAAGCAACAAATTGTCAAACTTTGAAATAAAGTTTTAATGAACCCTGACTAGTTCAGGGTTTTTTTTTATGTAGAAACAGTGTAGAATAAGTTTTGTGGAGAGAAGTGGTGGATAGTGGAGAGTATGGGTGAGAAAGTGGGGCTCTGATTATCATGTTCATGGGTGAATACCAACATACGATTGATACAAAAGGGCGCATGATCATCCCTGCTAAATTTAGAGACGGACTCGGAGAACAATTTGTGCTGACGAGAGGGCTTGATCAATGTTTATTTGGCTACCCTATGAGTGAGTGGAAATTAATCGAAGAGAAACTCAAAGCACTACCGCTAACGAAAAAAGATGCACGTGCGTTTACACGGTTCTTCTTCTCTGGCGCAGTAGAATGCGATCTGGACAAGCAGGGGCGTATTAACATCGCATCAAACCTACTCCAATATGCAAAACTCGAAAAAGAATGTGTGGTCATCGGCGTTTCAAATCGAATTGAGTTGTGGAGTAAGTCGATCTGGGAACAATATACAGAAGAGCAAGAAGATTCTTTTGCTGAAATTGCTGAAAACATGATTGGATTTGATATATAATAATCCCTTGTGCAGCAAGCTTTCTACACATTCATTTCTATTTGAAAAAGGTGGGACCATAACATCATGTTTCAACATGAGACAGTATTATTAAAAGAAACAGTTGACGGTTTAAACGTAAAAGAAGACGGTACATATGTGGACTGCACGCTAGGCGGAGCAGGTCATAGCTCATATTTACTATCTCAATTATCAGAAAAAGGAACATTGATTGGATTTGACCAAGATGATGCTGCACTGGATCATGCACGAGAGAAGCTCGCAGATTTTAAAGCGAACATTCTTTTCATAAAAAGCAACTTCCGATATTTAAAAGAACGTCTGAATGAACAAGGTATTACGAGCGTAGACGGTTTGATTTTTGACCTTGGGGTATCATCTCCTCAGCTCGACACACCAGAGAGAGGCTTTAGTTATCACCATGATGCACCTCTTGACATGCGAATGGATCAATCAGCCGCATTGTCGGCAAAAAAAGTGGTGAATGAATGGCCATTTGAAGATCTAGTTCGGATTTTCTACAAATATGGGGAAGAAAAGTTCAGCAAGCAAATCGCACGCAAAATTGAAGAAGCAAGAAAAAAAGCGCCAATTGAAACAACGGGTCAGCTTGTCGACATTATCAAAGAAGGAATTCCGGCACCTGCAAGACGAACTGGCGGACATCCAGCGAAAAGAGTATTTCAAGCGATCCGAATTGCCGTAAATGATGAATTGAAAGTATTTGAAGAAGCACTAGAACAAGCAATAGAGTTACTCAATCCGAAGGGGAGAATTTCTGTCATTACATTCCATTCACTTGAAGACCGGATTTGTAAAAGTACATTTAGAGAAATGTCTTCTCTTCCAGAACTTCCGCACGGACTACCAGTGATTCCAGAAGGACTTGAACCAAAACTCAAGCTGATCACGAGAAAACCGATCGTTGCATCAGAACAAGAGCTGGAACATAACAACCGTGCCCGTTCAGCGAAGCTCCGAATTGCAGAAAAAAAGTAAAACGACACCATAGATGATGATAAAAAGGAGGTTTCTTATGAGTAATTTGGCTTACCAAAGAGAAGTGAAGCAACATCAAACAGAGCAGCAAGGCCAATCGGTTGTCATTAAAAGAAGAGGGTCTATCACCCTTGGTGAAAAAATCTTACTTGTCATGTTTGTTATGGCTCTTATGTGCAGCTCGATTCTCATCATTTCTAAAGCTTTTGCTGTCTATCATGCCAATATCGAAGTGCAGAAGTTAGAACAGCAAGTATCTTTAGAATCGAAGAAGATCACTGAGCTACAAAAGGAAAAAGACTTGCTGAGTGAACCAGAAAGAATCATTGAGGCTGCGAAAAAAGCAGGCTTAAGCATATCGAAAGATGTTAAGAAGGTCGATTAACATGGCGATGCCTAAAAAGAATAAAATGATGAACAGAGGCGCGGCAATTGCAAGTATTTGCTTCGCCCTCTTTTTCTTTATCATCCTAGCACGTTTTATTTATATTCAAATTACTGGAACAGTTGATGGACAAGTATTAGCTGCTAAGGCAAATGAACAATATCAATCGAAGAAAACACTTGAAGCCAAAAGAGGATCTATTTTAGACCGGAATGGAAATGTGATCGCTGAGGATACATCTGTGTATAAGCTCATTGCGGTCATGAGCAAGAAAATGACAGTGGACCCTAAGCATCCTATGCATGTCGTCGATAAAGAAAAGACGGCAAAAGAGCTCTCAAAAGTCATCGATATGAGTGAAAGCGAAATTTTAAAGCGTCTCAATACAAAAGATGCATTCCAAGTGGAGTTTGGGAAAGCGGGGAAGGATATTAGTTTTTCAACGAAGGAAAAAATTGAAAAGCTAAAGCTTCCAGGGATTGCATTTGAAAAAGACACGAAGCGATATTATCCAAACGGCATGTTTGCTTCTAACCTCATCGGTTATGCCAGGTTAAATGAAGCGACAAAGGACATGTCGGGTGCAATGGGACTTGAGAAGGCATTGAACAAATTTTTAAAAGAAAAAGACGGCTATGTGACATATAACAGTGACAGAAGCGGATGGGCTTTGCCGAATAGCAAAGAAGACATCGTCGCCCCGAAAGACGGGAAAAATGTCACGCTGACCATCGATCAGAAAATTCAAGCGTTTCTTGAAGAAAGTATGACCCAGGTTGCCAAAAAGTATAAGCCGAAGAAAATCATTGCCACAGTCGTTGATCCGAAAACTGGAAAGGTTCTCGCGATGGGGCAGCGGCCAAGCTTTAATTTAAATGAACTAGACATTACGAATTATAACAATGATGTGATTTCATATGCGTTTGAACCAGGTTCAACGATGAAGATTTTTACCCTCGCTGCGGCGATCCAAGAAGGAGTCTACCAAGGCAGTGAAAAATATCAATCTGGTACTTATAAAGTAGGCGGCGGCCTTGTGCGAGACCACAACAACGGAAATGGCTGGGGGAAAATTGACTTTCACCAAGGGGTTCTTCGCTCGTCAAATGTGGCCTTTGCAAAGCTGGCAAAAGAAAAGCTAGGCTTCACACGCTACGAACAATATTTGCAGAAGTTCCATTTCTATGACAAAACGGGGATTGACTTGCCGAACGAAGCGTCTAGCAAAATCAATTATAGATACGAATATGACAAAGCATCGACAGCTTATGGTCAAGCATCAGCCATCACACCGATTCAACAAATCGAAGCAGCCACAGCGATAGCAAACGGCGGAACGATGATGAAGCCATATGTCATTGACCATATTACAGACCCGAACACAAACAAAACGATTTTGCAGCATGAACCAACAGCAGCAGGCAAACCGATTTCATCTGATACAGCGAAGCAAGTCCGCGACATTTTAGGTGAGGTTGTTTCCTCGAAAATTGGAACAGGCCAGCCTTATCAAATCAAAGGCTTTGACGTTGCTGGGAAAACAGGAACGGGACAAATTGGCGGTGCCGGCGGTTACCTCCAAGGAAGAAACGATTATGTCTTTTCATTTATGGGAATGGCACCAAAAGATGATCCGAAGCTGCTTGTTTATGTGGCTGTTCAGCAGCCGCAGCTGTCTGAAACAGAAACGGGGTCTGCTCCGGTTTCTCAAATCTTTAACCCTGTCATGAAAAATAGTTTGCTATATTT
Organism: Bacillus sp. SIMBA_005; assembly: GCF_046535585.1. Taxonomy (NCBI): domain Bacteria; kingdom Bacillati; phylum Bacillota; class Bacilli; order Caryophanales; family Bacillaceae; genus Bacillus; species Bacillus sp. SIMBA_005. The sequence continues at coordinate 266,583 of NZ_JAWRWI010000001.1, forward strand.
AAATATTGCACCAACAAAAACAGACGATAAAAAATCAGGCGAACAAAAAGTGAAACAAGAAACGATGCCTTCATTCTTGGATTTAGAAGTGAAGCAGGCAGAAACAGAAGCCAAAAATAAACACTTAACGCCTGTTGTCATCGGCGACGGCCTCTCCATTAAACGCCAGTGGCCGAGTGCGGGCTCTGAATTCTCTGAAAGCCAGAAAGTCTTCTTAAAAACAGCAGGAAAAACCATTAAGATGCCTGATATGACAGGCTGGTCCAGAAGGGAAGTTCTTCAATATGCTTCGATTGCCGGTGTGCATATAGAAACAAATGGACAAGGATATGCTGTGAAACAAAGTGTCAAAAGTGGAGCGGAGATTTCAGACAAAGTCGTTACCGTGACATTTAAAAGCCCAAATTAACTTTAAACCTAGCAAAGCATTTGCTAGGTTTTTTCTTTTGCTCCAGCAGAATATCACGGTGCGTTCTACAAAAGGACGGGCCTGCATATGATGAAAATAAGCCATATGTAAGGAGTGAACCGGGCGTGCGAGTGTCGAGTGTAACAGTGAGAAAACGATTGCTTTTCGTGCTGCTGTTTGGGGTGATCATTTTTTTCATCATAGATACTAGATTAGGATATGTGCAGTTTATTATGGGCGAGAAGCTAACAAGCTTAGCTAAAGATTCATGGAGCCGAAACCTTCCATTCGAACCGGAACGAGGAGATATTTTGGACCGGAATGGAGTAGAGCTTGCGACGAACAAAAGTGCTCCATCTATTTTGGTTGTACCTCGGCAAATTAAAGACCCTGCAGAAACAAGTAAGAAGTTGGCAGCAGTGCTGAATATGTCTGAAGAGAAAGCGTACAAGCACGTCACGAAGAAAACATCAATTGAACGAATTTCTCCTGAGGGCAGAAAGGTATCACATGAAAAAGCAAAAGAAGTAAGAGAGCTTGATTTAGAAGGTGTGTATGTAGCAGAAGACAGCATCAGACATTATCCGTTTGGCAGCTTTCTTTCACATGTACTGGGCTTCGCTGGAATCGATAATCAAGGCTTACTTGGACTTGAAGCCTACTATGACGATGACCTAAAAGGCGAAAAAGGCTCTGTGAAATTTTATTCTGATGCCAAGGGACAGAAAATGCCAGATGAAGCAGATGATTATACACCGCCTAAAGATGGTCTTGATATGAAGTTAACAGTTGATGCAAAAGTACAAACTATTATAGAGCGGGAATTAGACAACGCACAGGCAAAGTATCATCCAGATGGTATGATTGCGATTGCGATGAATCCGAAAAATGGTGAAGTGCTGGGAATGTCAAGCAGACCAGATTTTGATCCAGCTGACTATCAATCAGTTGATCCAAAAGTGTTCAACCGAAATCTACCGGTGTGGAGCACATATGAGCCGGGTTCGACATTTAAAATTATTACACTTGCAGCAGCATTAGAAGAGAAGAAAGTTAATTTAAAACGCGATTCATTTTTTGACAGCGGATCTGTGACAGTTGATGGTGCGAGACTCAGGTGCTGGAAAAAAGGCGGACACGGATCACAGTCATTCTTGGAAGTAGTTCAAAATTCCTGTAACCCCGGCTTTGTAGAGCTAGGAGACCGTCTTGGTAAAGAAAAATTATTTTCCTATATCAAAAATTTCGGATTTGGCCAAAAAACTGGGATTGACCTTCAGGGGGAGGGGCGGGGAATTTTGTTCCCGCTTGATCGTGTAGGTCCTGTAGAGCAGGCGACCACCGCCTTTGGTCAAGGTGTTTCTGTTACACCGATTCAGCAAGTAGCTGCAGTAGCAGCTGCAGTAAATGGCGGGACACTTTACACGCCTTATATTGCAAAAGAATGGATAGATCCAATCACAAAAGAGGTCGTGAAAAAGCAATCGCCAATTGCCAAAAAGAAAGTGATATCAGCAGAAACATCTAAAGAAATCAGGTATGCACTTGAAAGTGTAGTCGCCCAAGGAACTGGCCGAAATGCATTTGTTGAAGGGTATCGGGTCGGCGGAAAAACAGGAACAGCACAGAAGGTAAAGGACGGAAAGTATATGGAGAATAACCACATTGTGTCGTTTATCGGATTTGCGCCTGCAGATGACCCGAGTATTGTAGTCTATGTAGCTGTGGATAACCCAAAAGGCACCATTCAATTTGGTGGTACCGTTGCCGCACCAATCGTTGGTCATATTATGCGGGATAGCCTGCCTGAGATGAGTGTGAAAAAAAGAAAAGGCCAAATTGAAAAGAAGTATCAGTGGCTGGACACAAAAACCATTGAAGTACCGAATCTTGTAGGAGGATCTGTTTCAGATCTTGAATCCCTCTTGATCAACCTAAAGATCGATGCCTCAGGAACTGGCAGTAAAGTAGTGAAGCAATCACCTGCTGCTGGGACAAAAGTCAAAGAAGGTTCCACGATCAGATTATACTTAAACGATGAATAATAAAGAATGAACAGAGGGTAGCCGCACTCATTTGGCTGCCTCTTTTTGTTGAAAGAGAAGGACAGTTTGAAAAAAAGAGTCCAAAGTGTGTTTTTTCCAACAGAAACTTAAGGAATACGCTGGATGTATCCTTTTTTTTACGATAAAATATAGACTGTGTGTTTTTTTCACAAGACATGCACGTGAACGAATTTGAGAGGTTTGATATGAAAATGAAATTACAAGAACTGCTTACATACTTTAAAAGTGAAAACAACGAATTGATAAACGAAAATCCTGATATCACTTCCATTGAAATGGATTCAAGAGAGGTGAAAGAGGGAAGCCTTTTTGTCTGTATAAAAGGCTATACAGTAGATGGACACGATTATGCTGAAAAAGCGGTGAAAAGTGGGGCTGCAGCCATTGTAGCAGAACACCCTCTTAACATAACAGGTGTACCAGTCATTATTGTGAAACACTCTCAAAGAGCACTAGCAAGAATAGCTGATGCGTTTTATGAACAGCCCACTCATAAGCTGAATCTCATAGGGATCACAGGCACAAATGGAAAAACCTCAACAACACACATGATCGAACAAATGATGAGAAAAGCCGAGAAGAAAACAGGCTTAATCGGTACGATGTATATGAAGGTGAATGATGACATTCTCGACGTGAAAAACACCACACCTGAAAGTGTCACACTTCAGAAAACGTTTAAACAGATGCTTGATCAAGATGTAGACACAGCCATCATGGAAGTATCATCACATGCACTCCATCTTGGCAGAGTACATGGATGTGATTATGATATTGCTGTTTTCACAAACCTTACGCAGGACCATCTTGACTACCACAACACAATGGAAGAATATAAACATGCGAAAAGCTTGCTGTTTTCTCAGCTTGGAAGTGCCTTTCATCACAATAAACCGAAGCATGCGATTTTAAATGCAGATGATGAGGCTTCGAGTTATTTTGAAAAAGTCACAGCTGCTGAAGTCATGACGTATGCATTAGAGCAAAAAGCGGATGTCATGGCAAAAAATATTCAAATCATGCCGAAGGGAACTCAGTTTGATCTGGTCACTCCAATCGGCACCAAAAAAGTGACGGTTGCCCTCGTCGGAAAGTTCAATGTGTATAATATCCTTGCAGCTGTATCAGTTGGCATCGTATCTGGCTTAACATTTGAGACGATCGTGAGTGCGATTGAAGAGCTGGAAGGAGTCAAAGGCAGATTTGAACTTGTAAACTGCGATCAAGACTTCCCTGTCATCGTCGATTACGCGCATACACCTGACAGCTTAGAAAATGTCCTCACAACATGTAGAGAATTAACAGAGGGGAAAATTTTCTGTGTAATTGGCTGCGGCGGCGACCGTGATAAAACAAAGCGTCCTCAGATGGCTCAAATCGCTGTGAAATATGCAGATGAACCTGTATTTACATCAGACAACCCAAGAAGTGAAGATCCTTCAGCCATTTTAAAAGATATGGAAAACGGGGTACAAGACGCATATTATCATAGCTTTGTGAATCGGAAACAAGCGATCTTTTTTGCCATTGCCAATGCGAAAAAAGGCGATACAGTCTTAATAGCGGGTAAAGGTCATGAGGCCTATCAAATTATTGGCGATCAAGTCTATGACTTTGATGATGCAAAGGTTGCTGTTGACGCTATTTTAGATCTAAACAAATCTTAAAATGATGAAAAGAGTGTAATGAAATGAAGCATTTTGTACAAAAACAACATATGAAGAACGAGAATGAATACCATAATAATGAATGCAATTTTTTGATGGAAAACGGCTTTGGAAATTCGGAAGGAGTAAAGAACGATGCTTGAACAGGTGATATTGTTTACAATCATAATGGGATTTTTAATCAGTGTTCTTTTATCCCCGATTTTTATACCGTTTTTAAGAAGACTTAAATTTGGTCAAAGTATTAGAGAAGAAGGTCCGCAGTCTCACCAAAAGAAATCTGGGACGCCGACAATGGGCGGCATCATGATTATCTTTTCTATTACTATTACAACGATTGTGATGATCAACAAATTTTCTGAGATTAGTCCAGAAATGTTTTTACTGTTATTTGTCACACTTGGTTACGGCCTATTAGGATTTTTAGATGATTATATTAAAGTAGCGATGAAACGAAACCTTGGTTTAACATCGAAACAGAAATTAATCGGTCAAATTGTGATCGCTGTGATCTTTTATGCAGTTTTCCATTATTATCAGTTTGAAACGACGATTCGCATTCCAGGAACAGACGTCAGCTTTGATTTAGGATGGGCTTACTTTATCCTTGTTGTTTTCATGCTTGTCGGAGGTTCTAATGCTGTGAATTTAACGGATGGACTGGATGGTCTTTTATCTGGAACCGCTGCTATTGCTTTCGGAGCATTTGCTATACTGGCTTGGAATCAATCCCAGTATGATGTAGCGATCTTTTCAGTAGCTGTTGCAGGAGCCGTCCTTGGCTTCCTTGTGTTTAACGCACATCCTGCAAAAGTATTTATGGGGGATACAGGTTCTCTAGCATTAGGCGGAGCCATTGTAGCAATTGCGATTTTAACGAAGCTTGAAATTTTACTTGTCATTATTGGTGGAGTATTTGTTGTTGAGACGTTATCCGTTATTCTTCAAGTCATCTCCTTTAAAACAACCGGCAAAAGAATCTTTAAGATGAGTCCGCTTCACCACCACTATGAGTTAGTTGGCTGGTCAGAGTGGAGAGTAGTTGTCACCTTCTGGACAGCTGGTTTATTACTTGCTGTTTTAGGAATTTACATCGAGGTGTGGTTATAATTGAATAAGATGCAAATGTTAAAAAACGAACATGTACTAGTATTAGGTCTTGCTAAAAGTGGATATGCGGCAGCTTCAATTCTTCATGAACATGGAGTAAATGTGACGGTAAATGATCAAAAACCGTTTGAAGAAAATGAACCTGCTCAGCTACTTTCTGAAAAGGGGATTGATGTCATTTGTGGCAGTCATCCTCTTCGTATATTCGAAGATAAAGACATTACAATTTTAATTAAAAATCCAGGCATTCCATATGAAAATGTGATGGTTCAAGAAGCGCTTCGCCGCCAAATTCCAGTTTGGACGGAAATAGAATTAGCGTATCATTTAACCTCATCTCCTTTTATTGGGATTACTGGATCGAATGGAAAAACCACTACCACGACATTGATTTATGAAATGCTGAAACAAGACAGCCAAAAAACATTAGTGGCGGGTAATATTGGAACAGTTGCTTGTGAAGTCGCTGCAAATGCAGCTGGCGATGAGTGGATCGTAACAGAACTCTCTTCTTTTCAGTTAATGGGAACAGATGAATTTAGACCTAAAATCAGCTTAATATTAAATATTTTTGATGCACATTTAGATTATCACCACACTCGTGATGAATATGAAAAAGCAAAGCAGAAAGTATTCGCACATCAACAGGAAGATGACATCGCTGTAATTAACCTAGATGATCCTTCCGTTGTAAAACTAGCAGAAGGTTCAAAAGCAAAAAAAGTGTTTTTCTCAGTGAAAGAGCCAGTAAAACATGGTGCGTTTATTCAACATGGTGCAATTTACTACATGAATGAACATATCATTGATGTAAAGGATGTTGTCCTTCCTGGTGAGCATAATCAAGAAAACATTCTGGCAGCTATTTGTGTTGTAAAAAATGCAGGCTGCTCAAATGAAGCGATCGTTCACGTTCTCACGACATTTGGTGGAGTGAAGCATCGTCTGCAATTTGTAGATACAATCCAGAGTCGTAAATTTTATAACGATAGTAAAGCAACTAATATTTTGGCAACAAGTAAAGCATTGTCAGCCTTCGAACAACCGACTATTTTATTAGCAGGTGGACTTGATCGAGGTAATGAATTTGATGAGTTGAAACCTTTTATGAAACATGTAAAAGGAATTATCACATTTGGTGAGACTGCACCTAAGTTTGTGAAGCTTGGTGAAGAGCTTGGAATACATCACGTAAAACATGTCGATAATGTTGAACAAGCAGTACCTGCGGCGTTTAACATATCTGAAGAAGAAGACGTGATTTTATTATCTCCAGCTTGTGCAAGCTGGGATCAACATAAAACATTTGAAGAACGTGGAGACATGTTTGTAAACGCCGTGCATATGCTTAAATAAGGGCTTGTCTCTCGTATGACTGACAGCCCAAATGAAATTATGCTTGGGGTGTCGGTCTCTTGACGAATAAGAAAACTTCTCCGGATTTTTTGCTTGTTGTCATTACGTTACTTTTATTGACGATTGGTTTAATTATGGTGTACAGCGCTAGTGCTGTGTGGGCATCGTATAAATTTGATGATTCGTTTTATTTTGCAAAAAGACAGCTTTTGTTTGCCGGAATCGGAGTTATCGCAATGTTTTTCATTATGCGAGTCGATTATTGGACGTGGCGGACTTGGTCAAAGATATTGATTGCTGTTTGTTTTCTCCTTTTGCTGCTTGTACTTATCCCTGGCATCGGGATGGAGAGAAATGGATCAAGAAGCTGGATCGGTGTCGGTGCGTTTAGTATTCAGCCCTCTGAATTTATGAAGCTTGCGATGATTGCGTTTCTTGCAAAATTCTTATCTGAAAAACAAAAAAATATCACATCCTTTCGCAAAGGTTTTGCCCCAGCTTTAGGCATTGTCTTTTCTGCATTTGCCATCATTATGCTTCAACCGGATCTGGGAACAGGAACGGTGATGGTTGGAACCTGTATTATTATGATATTTGTTTCAGGTGCGAGAATTGCTCACTTTATATTTCTCGGTCTTATAGGGCTCAGCGGGTTTGCTGCACTTGTCTTATCAGCACCCTACCGAATAAAACGAATTACATCTTATTTAAATCCTTGGGAAGATCCACTAGGCAGTGGGTTTCAAATTATTCAATCCTTATACGCTGTTGGTCCAGGTGGTCTGTTCGGAATGGGACTTGGTCAAAGTAGACAAAAATTCTTCTATTTACCTGAGCCCCAAACGGACTTTATCTTTGCAATATTGTCTGAAGAGCTTGGCTTTATAGGGGGATCACTCATTTTGCTCCTCTTTAGTGTTCTATTATGGAGAGGCATACGAATAGCACTTGGAGCTCCAGACTTATATGGGAGTTTCCTAGCAGTTGGTATTATTTCAATGGTTGCCATTCAAGTAATGATTAACATCGCAGTTGTCACTGGACTTATTCCTGTGACAGGTATCACGCTCCCATTCCTTAGTTATGGCGGCTCATCATTGACATTAATGCTGATGGCGATTGGTGTACTTCTGAATGTAAGCAGGTACGCAAGATATTAGCGTGCTGAAGCTAATGAAACCATGTTGACGTTTATTTTGCAAAAGTATAAAAAATGATTTGAAGAGTGAAAATGACAGTTTTTGTTTAGAAAACGTGTATTTTGACTCTTCTTTACAGGTTTTAATGGAGCCCTGTTGTTTAAAACAGGGTTTATACTTTGTTCAGAGCAGAAAAAAAATGAGGGGAAATGGTATAATGCGTATAGTAATCAGTGGAGGCGGAACAGGCGGTCATATTTATCCGGCCTTAGCCTTTATTAAAGAAGTGAAAAGACTACATCCTGATGTGGAATTTTTATATATCGGTACTGAAAATGGACTTGAAAAGAAAATTGTAGAAAGAGAAAATATCCCTTTCAAGGCGATAGAAATTTCAGGTTTTAAACGAAAGCTTTCCTTTGATAACGTCAAAACGGTGATGAGATTTTTGAAAGGCGTTCAAAAAAGCAAATCTTACTTAAAAGAATTCAAGCCTGATGCGGTTATTGGAACAGGCGGTTATGTGTGTGGGCCTGTGGTTTATGCGGCTTCTAAGCTGAAGATCCCAACTATTATACACGAACAAAACAGCCTGCCTGGTATTACAAATAAGTTCCTAGCGAGATATGTTAATAGAGTAGCCATATGCTTTGATGAAGCAAAGGCACATTTTCCTTCTGAAAAGGTTGTATTTACGGGAAACCCTAGAGCCTCTGAAGTCGTCTCTATAAAAGAGGGGAAATCTCTTAAAGAATTCGGGCTCGACGAAAAGAAAAAAACGGTTCTTATTTTCGGAGGGAGTCGAGGTGCTGCTCCTATCAATAGAGCAGTGATCGAAATGCAAGATGATTTAAAGGCTAAAAACTACCAGCTTTTATATATCACAGGTGAGGTTCATTATGAAAAAGTGTTGAATGAACTAAAGGAAAAAGGTGCAGCACCTAACATGATCACAAAACCTTTCTTGCATCAAATGCCTGAGTACCTGAAATCGATCGATGTGATTGTTGCAAGAGCAGGAGCTACAACAATTGCTGAAGTAACGGCTCTTGGAATCCCAACCATTTTTATTCCGAGCCCATACGTGACGGCAAATCATCAGGAAATCAATGCAAGATCACTTGAAAAACATGAGGCTGCGATTGTTTTAAGAGAATCAGAGCTTTCAGGGGATCGTCTGCTTCATGCCATTGATGAAATTGCTGGTAATGAAGAAAAACTCAATCAAATGAGCCGTTTAACGAAAGAACTTGGAGTACCAGATGCGGCTACACGTTTATATAATGTGTTAAAAGAAATTACGACTACATGATGGAATGATATTAGGTAAGGCGGAGGGTAATATGGAGAACTTGAAGAATGAATTATTAGAAGCGCAAGTTGGTAAAGTACTTGAAAATGAGCCGCTTGCGAATCATACAACAATGAAAATTGGCGGACCAGCAGATCTTTTGATCATCCCAAAAGATATCGATGCAGTGAAAACGATCATGGATCATGTGAAAAAACACCATACGAATTGGACGGTTATTGGAAGAGGGTCGAATTTACTTGTACTCGATAAAGGAATTCGAGGAGTTGTCCTAAAGCTGGGTGCTGGACTGGATCACCTAACTGTAAATGATGAAGAAATTACAGTCGGCGGCGGCTACTCTGTCGTAAGGCTCGCAACATCACTTAGTAAACAAGGTCTTTCAGGACTGGAATTCGCAGCTGGTATTCCGGGATCTATTGGCGGAGCTGTTTATATGAACGCAGGTGCACATGGATCTGATATCAGTAAGATTCTTGTGAAAGCTAGAATCTTATTTGAAGATGGAAGCATCGAGTGGCTTACAAATGAACAAATGAATTTTAGCTATCGGACGTCAGTCCTACAAAAGGAACGACCTGGCATTGTTCTAGAAGCTGTGTTTAAGCTCAAGCAGGATGACCGCGAGAAAATCACAAAGAAGATGCAGCAAAATAAAGATTATCGCAAAGAAACCCAGCCTTATAATCGGCCATGTGCTGGCAGTATTTTTCGAAATCCACTGCCTGAATATGCAGGACAGCTTGTAGAAAAAGCGAATTTAAAAGGATACCAAATCGGCGGAGCTAGAATTTCTGATATGCACGGCAACTTTATTGTCAACGCTGGTGGAGCCACTGCTCAAGACGTGCTGGACTTAATTCAGTTCATCCAAAAGAAAATTAAAGAAGACTACAACGTAGAGATGCATACAGAAGTAGAAATTATCGGTGAAGAAAATTAACAGGTAGTTTTTATGAATGATGACATCAGAGGAAAACAAACGGCATTCTTTCATGCCGTTTGTTTTCTCATCAAAATGATGACCCAAAGGTGTGGACAAGCAGCTTTGAATGAGGTGAAGAGTATATATGCGGCCTGATCATGAAAATGAAAAGATCGTCAATATAGAAGAGCGAATTCCTAAAATTAAAGAACAAAGGAAGCAAAAAGCGAATCGAAGACTGATCTCTTTTATACTACTGTTTTTTATCATGGTTTTAATTATTGTTTATTTGCAGACACCTATCAGCAAGATATCTTCTTTAACCATCACAGGTAACGAACATGTCTCAACAAAACAGCTTGTTAAACTTTCACAAATTAAAGAAGGCGAAACAGAGTTTTGGAATTTAAATAAAGATTTAACAGCAGATCATATGAAGCAAAATAAATTGATTAAAAGTGTCAGTATAAAAAAGCATTTCCCAAATAAAGTGAGTATTGCTGTCAAAGAATATGCAAATATTGCGTATCTTCAAAAGGGAAATCTATATTATGAGCTTCTTGAAAATGGGACCGCTTTACCAGAAGAAGTGACACCGAGTCATGCAGGACCTATTTTTGTTGATTGGGACAATAAGGAGAAGCTGAAGCAAACCGTTAAATCTTTAAATCAGCTGCCAGCCTCTATTCAGGAACTCATCTCAGAAGTATATTATGTGCCGACCAATTCAAACAAGTGGCTAGTTAAATTTTATATGAATGACGGAAACACTGTGATTGCTTCAATTAAAACTTTCGGTGATAAAATGAAAACCTATCCAGCCATTGTAAAAGAGCTTTCGTCATCTGAAAAAGGCACAATTCATATGGAAGTCGCTACGTATTTCGAAGCGTTTAAATCTAAGAAAAAGGAAGATGAGCGTTGAGGGGCAAAACAGTTATATTCTCAATTGTCATGCTTGTTCTTGGTTTTCTGATATCTTTTTCATACCAATATACAAAGCAGCATCAGGCAGATGTCATTCGGACAGAGCAATGGAAAAAAGAATACTCTCTGAAAAGTCAGCTCACAACGCAAGAAAAGGCGAATCAGAAACTCGAAAAAGAATTATATAGTCTTCAATCAAAGGTACAAGCAACAGAGTCCAATTTGAAAAATGAAAAAGAGCAGTATTTTAATGTACTGGAAGATGTTGAGAAATACAGAATGTTTACAGGAGAGATCGGTGTAAAAGGAAAAGGGGTAAAAGTGTCTCTTGAAGATGCATCTTATATCCCGAGTGGACAAAATGTCAATAATTACATTGTGCATGAGAGCCATATTTTTCATGTGATAAACGAACTATTTATATCAGGTGCTTCTGCTGTATCTATTAATGGACAAAGAATCACACACCAATCATACATACATTGTAACGGTCCAGTTGTCACAGTAGATGGTGTTCAGCATCCAGCACCATTTGTCATATCTGCTATTGGTGATCCAGCTGTGTTAATACCTGCTTTAAATATTGCAGGGGGAGTGGTCGATCAGCTGACAAGTGATCACATTTCAATGACGATTGAGAAAACGGATATTCGTATGAACCCTCTTTTAAGAAACAAAGATTAAAAGTGAAAAGGTGAGTGGTGTTGAGGAAAAAGAAGCCTTTACTTAGTTTAACAGCTTTAATGATCATATTTGGCATCATGGTCTCCATCCAATTTAATTCCTTACAAAAGCCCAAAGTTCGAGATACTCGTGATGTGTGGGAACTGAGAGAGGATTTATCCGCATCTAAAAGTAAGGAATTGGATTTACTGAAAGAAATTGATAAATATGACGAGATGCTAAAAAAATATGGTCATCAAGGAGATCGATCAAAAGAAGCACAATTAACAAAAACGTTAAAAGATTTAAAAGAAAAGGCTGGTTTTACAGAAGTGGAAGGGGAGGGGATTGAAATTGAAATATCTCAGCTTTTTTCCAAGGACCTTACCGGAGAAGAAGTGAAAAATATCCCACCGGATCTTCTGAAAAAATTAATTAATGAAGCCAATATGTTTGGGGCAAAACATATTTCCATCAATGATCGCCGTGTCATTAATACAAGTGTCATTCGAGATATTAATGGCACGACAAAAATGGATGGCTACAGCTTAGATAGTGATGAAGTCATCATTAAAATGATTAGTGAGCAAGCCGACAAATTATACAGCCGTTTAAATGTATCAGATATTGGTGATTTGTTTGCTCAGGAAAACCTCAGCTTGAGAATGAGCCAGCCGAAGAAAAAAATCCACTTAAAAGCATATGACGGTGCAATTCAAGTAAACGAATTGAAGCCTCTTGACGATGTAAAGGAGGGAAAATCTTAATGTGGCTACCTGTACTTGGCTTAATCATAGGAGTTGCGATCGGTTTCTTAACTAATTTTACGATACCGAATGAGTATTCTAATTATCTTTCCCTCGCTGTACTTGCTGCGCTTGATACATTGATTGGTGGAATCCGGGCACATCTGCAAGGGGCATACGATGAACTAGTGTTTGTATCAGGCTTCTTCTTTAATATTATACTGGCAATAAGTTTAGCTTTTCTGGGCGTCCATCTTGGTGTAGACTTGTACTTAGTCGGAATGTTTGCATTCGGCGTTAGATTGTTTCAAAATATAGCAGTTATCAGAAGAATTCTACTAACAAAATGGACAATTTCTAGAGAAAAAAAGAAAAAAAGTGAGTCATAAAAAAGGATATACATATGATGTAACGAATATTTTCAGTAATCCTAATAAAAAATGTTGATTTTTTAAGTTTTGTTACACACTTGTAAAAACACATTCATTGTATTGTTGTTCAGCAAATAATAGAATAGAAAGTATTGATATGTGAGGAGGTGCCATAGAATGAACAACAATGAAATATACGTCAGCCTTGACATCGGTACATCCAATATAAAAGTCATCGTCGGAGAAATGGCGGATGATTCGCTTAACATTATAGGTGTTGGAAATGTCCCTTCAGAGGGGTTAAAAAAAGGATCGATTGTTGATATAGATGAGACAGTTCATTCTATTAGACAAGCATTTGAACAGGCTGAGAGAATGGTAGGTTTTCCTTTACAAAAGGCGATTGTCGGAATTAACGGAAACCACATTCATATTCAGAATACGAGCGGCGTAGTCGCAGTATCTAGTGAAAACAAAGAAATACATGCTGAAGATGTGAGACGTGTCTTAGATGCTGCACAAGTAGTATCTATTCCTCAAGAACATCTCGTCGTAGACGTGATTCCGAGACAATTTATCGTCGACGGAAGAGATGAGATCACAGATCCGAAAAAAATGCTTGGTGTTCGGCTAGAAGTGGAAGGATCGTTAATTACAGGTTCTAAAACGATTCTACATAACTGGCTCCGATGTGTAGAAAGAGCTGGAATTGAAATAATGGATATATGCTTGCAGCCACTCGCATCGGGCTCAGCAGCATTATCGAAAGATGAAAAAAATCTCGGAGTAGCTCTTGTCGATATTGGCGGCGGTTCTACAACGATTTCCGTATTTGAAAACGGGCATCTCTATTCTACTCACAGTATCCCTTTGGGCGGAGAGAACATAACAAAAGATTTGTCTATAGGACTTAGAACTTCCACTGAAGAAGCTGAACGAATCAAAAAACAATTTGGGCATGCGTTTTATGATGAGGCATCGACTGAGGAGACATTTGAAGTTTCTGTGATCGGTACCGATCAAAAACAAACGTATACACAGCTTGATGCGGCTAACATTATTGAAGCGCGGCTGGAGGAAATCTTGCTCTTTGTGGCAGAGGAATTAAGAAATATGGGTGTCCATGATTTGCCTGGTGGATTCGTTCTAACAGGTGGACAAGCAGCCATTCCAGGTATCCTTTCTCTTGCACAGACGGTTTTGCAAAACAATGTTAGGATTGCAAGTCCGAATTATATCGGGGTGAGAGAGCCTCAATATATGACAGGAGTAGGTCTGATCCACTTTGCTTATCGCAATGCAAAGATTCAGGGCAGACAGGTTGGATTCCAAATGCCAGATGAGGCGTTTCATGAAGTAGGCGCATCCATGGAGCCGGTTTCTTCTGCACCACAAGTGAAAGAAGCGCAGCCAAGACCGAAAGTAAAACAAAAAGCACAACAAGAGACAAATAAAAAACCGGGCAAAATGAAAAAACTATTTAATATGTTCTGGGAATAGAATTAGATTTTCGACGGATTAGGAGGATTCAGCATGTTGGAGTTTGAAACAAATATAGACGGCCTAGCATCAATTAAAGTAATCGGAGTAGGTGGCGGCGGGAATAACGCTGTCAACCGAATGATTGAAAATGACGTACAAGGTGTCGATTTTATTGCAGTCAATACTGATGCACAGGCATTAAATCTATCAAAAGCAGAAACTAAAATGCAAATCGGTGCTAAGCTGACAAGAGGGCTTGGAGCAGGTGCGAATCCTGAAGTCGGTAAAAAAGCTGCTGAGGAAAGCAAAGAGCAGATTGAAGAAGTATTAAAAGGCGCAGACATGGTCTTCGTTACAGCTGGTATGGGCGGTGGAACTGGTACGGGTGCTGCACCTGTCATTGCAAAAATCGCAAAAGATTCTGGTGCATTGACAGTTGGAGTTGTGACTCGTCCTTTCACATTTGAAGGAAGAAAACGTCAGCTTCAAGCAGTTGAAGGAATTGCTTCTATGAAAGAAGCAGTTGACACATTAATTGTGATTCCAAACGATCGCTTGCTTGAAATTGTTGATAAAAACACGCCAATGCTGGAAGCATTCCGCGCGGCAGATAACGTTCTTAGACAAGGTGTTCAAGGGATTTCCGATTTAATTGCAACACCAGGTCTGATTAACCTTGACTTTGCTGACGTGAAAACCATCATGTCCAATAAAGGTTCGGCTCTAATGGGTATTGGCGTCGCAACAGGCGAAAATCGTGCTGCGGAAGCCGCGAAGAAAGCCATTTCTTCACCACTTCTAGAAACAGCGATCGATGGTGCTCAAGGTGTCATCATGAACATTACGGGTGGTACAAACCTAAGTCTTTATGAAGTGCAAGAAGCAGCGGATATTGTGGCTTCTGCATCTGACGAAGATGTAAACATGATTTTCGGGTCTGTCATCAACGATAACTTGAAGGATGAAATTGTGGTGACTGTGATCGCTACTGGATTCATTGAGCAAGAACCAGAAGTGACAAAATCACAAAGAAACCCATTAGGACAAGGATTAAAGCAAAATCAATCCATTCCTCAAAAACGTGAAGTGAAACGTGAGGAACATCAACAGCCATCATCTCAGCCAAGACAAAATACACAATCAAGTGATGATACGCTAGACATTCCAACGTTCTTACGCAACCGCAATAAACGCTAATCGAGTATCGCTTAACCCCTTCCATTGGAAGGGGTTTTTTCATGTTTCAACGTATAAGAGGATCTAATCAAAAAGTCTTAAATGAGTGAAAGTCACTTCAATCTCCATATGTAATTTGACTTATGGTATTTAAGAAAAAAGAATCATTTTCACTCACTCTTACAAAAAACGACAAAATGATGAACTTTATTTGACTACATTAAATAGAACACCATGAATCTTGTCATGAACAACAGAAGGAAAGGAGTGAGACCTATACTCTGTTTGGCCATTTGAGGAGGAGGGATTTGATTGAAATTGAAGTTTCGCAAGACCGCCGGCTATCGTTTGATGAGTCTTTTGGTGATTGGTACTTTAACGATGACAAGCTTTGGGATGGTTCAAGCAAAATCGACTTCTACCTCATATCAGGAGGAAGCTGTCTCCTCTAAGACAACAAAAGCAAAGATCTCATCTAGATTAATGAAACAGTTTCAGCAGGATGATCAGGTGACATTTTTAATCAAAATGAAAGAGCAAACAAATACGCAAAAAGTGGCGAAGGAAGCGGTATCCAAAGCCAAAAAACAGAAATTAACAGCGGCTAAAACGCAATACGCCAAAAGATCAGCTGTCGTATCTGAATTAAGAGCAACGTCTGAGGAGACGCAGCAAGCGCTTCTTACGTATTTACAAAAAGAACAAAAGAAAAAGCAAGTGAAGGAGATTCATTCGTACTATATTGTGAATGGTTTAGCGGTGACGGGAACGAAAGAAGTTATGGAACAGGTGGCTGCCTTCCCAGAAGTAGATCAAGTGCTGCCAAACGAAACCCGTCAAATTCACCGGCCGGTTGATTTGAAGACGAAGCAGAAAAAACAAAAGAAAGCAGTAGATGGGGTCGAGTGGAACATTTCTCAAGTTCATGCTCCAGAAGCGTGGGCTTTAGGTTATGACGGTACTGGTACAGTTGTGGCAAGTATTGATACAGGAGTGGAATGGGATCATCCTGCTTTAAAGGAAAAATACCGCGGATTTGATCCAGCACATCCGAATGAACCAACTCATGAATTCAATTGGTACGATGCTACGACAGGATCTGAAGCGCCATATGATGATTTAGAGCATGGTACACATGTAACGGGAACGATGGTTGGCTCTGAGCCAGATGGAAAGAATCAAATCGGAGTCGCACCGGGAGCAAAATGGATTGCGGTGAAAGCTTTCTCAGAAGATGGTGGTACAGATGCTGATCTGCTTGATGCAGGTGAGTGGATTTTAGCACCAAAAGATGACGTAGGAAACCCGCATCCAGAAAAGGCACCTGATGTCGTCAATAACTCTTGGGGCGGTGGGCCTGGTATTGATGATTGGTATAAAGATGTCGTCAATGCTTGGAGAGCGGCGGACATCTTCCCAGAGTTTTCAGCTGGCAATACTGATTTATTCAACCCTGGTGGTGAAGGCTCCATTGCGAATCCTGCGAACTATCAAGAGGCCTTTGCAACGGGTGCTACGGATCAAAATAACAAATTGGGGTCTTTCTCACTGCAAGGTCCGTCTCCATATGGTGTCATGAAACCAGACATAACGGCCCCAGGGGTAAACATTCGTTCATCCATTCCTGGGAAAGGGTATGAGGATGGCTGGAATGGGACGTCGATGGCTGGTCCGCATGTTTCAGCTGTTGTGGCTCTTCTTCGCCAAGTACAGTCAGATCTTTCTGTTGAACAGATTGAACAAATACTGATTGATACTGCGAAGCCGTTAACTGATCAGCAATTCCCGGAGTCTCCAAACAATGGCTATGGGGCAGGTTTAGTTGATGCAAGAGCAGCAATTACGGCATTAACAGATGGAATTGGCATGATTGAAGGACAGGTGACAAACGAAGATGTTCATTTAGATGAGATGAAAATACCAGATCAAGCCATGCCTAAAAAAGATAAGGCTGTACATCCACATAAGAAGCCTGCGAACATAAAAGAAAAGAAAAAGGAAAAAAATCTAGCTTCTCCGTCCATCAAAGCTCTTCCTATGAAAGCGGAAATCAGTGTTCTTGAAAGCGGCAAGTCAACGTACACAGATGAAGCGACAGGGAGATATCAGCTTCCTCATAGTGCAGGAGAATTCACAGTGAAAGCCGAAGCTTACGGATTTGAATCACGCACACAAACCGTCCATATTTCTTCAAAAGAAACAGTAGAGGCGAATTTCGCCTTACAGCCACTAAAGAAACGAACGATATCTGGCACAATTGCCAATGAAACAACGGGTGAAAAAGTAAAGGATGCCACGGTTTACCTTGTAGAGGATGCGAAAATTAAGCCGGTGAAAACAAATGAATCTGGTGAATTTTCCCTAGAGGCATTAAGCGGTGTCTATACCGTCAAAGTATTTGCCAAAGGGTTTAAAGGATATTCTTTTACAGCAGATGTGACAGAAAAGCCGGTGGAAAAAGCCATTCAGCTAGAACCATTCATCGGCTTTGCTGGGGAAATTGGCTACGATGACGGAACAGCTGAAAATGCGAGAGCTTTCTATGATCCTGGCAATGGCTGGGCTGTGAAGTTTTCATTAGAAAAGGGGAAGAAACAAGCGCAACTCACAGGAGGGCTTTTCCGTTTCTGGTCATCAGAGTGGCCAGCTCCTGGAGGGAATGACTTTGCGGTTGAAGTGTATGACGCTTCTGGGAAGAACGGAGCTCCAGGGGAGAAAATTGCAGGACCTCTCAAAGCGAAGGCGCTGCGTAACGGGGAATGGACAAAAGTAGATTTAGAAGATCAAGCCATTACAGTGGATGGAGATTTCTATCTTGTCTATATTCAAACGAAAAAGAATACGGAATCTCCAGGCCTTGCAACTGATGAGGATGGACCAAATGCTGAAAGAAGCTGGCAGCTGACAAGCGGTGCTTTTTCTCCTTCTCCAAAAGAAGAGGGGAATTATATGATTCGTGCGCTTGTTGACTATGAAGCAGATGTGCCAGAGATTACATCTCCAAAGGCAGGAATCATTACGAACAAAGATGAACTAGAAATTGAAGGCAAAGCCTCTCCAGGGCTTGATGTAGCGATCTATCAAAACGATGAAGAGATTGCCAAAGTGAAAGCAGATCAGTCAGGGGCTTTCAAAGAAAAGGTCACAGTATCAAATGGAGAGCATGTATTCACCGCTGCAACTGTTACGGATAAAGGCGCAACAAAACGATCCAAACCAGTAAAGGTGATCATTGATCAAACAGCTCCACTGCTCACCATCGATACACCGAAAAAAGGGGAAAAGACAAATAAAGAATCGTTCACTGTAGAAGGAAAGGTCATAGATGATCATCTTGATCAAGTCACTGTAAATGGAAAAAAGGCAACCATAAAAGAAGGGAAGTATTCCGCAAGAATACTGCTTGAGAACGGGGAAAATGCGATCAAAGTCACAGCGAAAGATGAAGCAGGAAACAAAACGACTAAAAAAATCAATATCGATGTTCAATACGATGCACCTGAGATTTCTAAGCTGACTCCAGCAGATAATGTCCATCTGGCATCAGGGGAGTCTGTTAAGATTTCATTTCATAGTAGAGAAAAGTTAGACGCAACGTTTGTCATTCACATGCCGCTGACAAACGCGAGATCAAAGCTTCAAAATACTACAGAGCTGCCGCTTCGCGAAGTATCGAGCGGAACGTATGAAGGTTACTGGACTGCAACTTCTACTGCTAAAGCAAAAGGTGCGGTCGTAGAAGTCATTGTGCGAGATGATTATGGAAATGTCACAAGACAAAAAGCTTCAGGTACATTAAACATCAATGAAAAGTAATATAAACAAAAGACACGACTTCTAGGAGCGTGTCTTTTTTCTTTCAAACAATTGTTGATGGCTTGTCCAGAAGAATACTCTCTCTCATTCCTCGACAAAAACAATAACAATCCACCAAAAGTTCTCTATCATCCCCAACAAGAATTGACAGACTTCCATGTCATGACTGTTTTATACTGGTACAAACAAGTGCAAGTACTGCTTTTGATTCTTTGTTTCAGATGAAAGGAGCAGAAGGTGGTCATTTATTTAGATGTGATTTGGCTGTTAAACTTTTGTTTTGATCTATTGCTTCTCTTACTCACTGCATTTATTCTCAAACGACAAGTAAAAAAAAGGCGATATATGTTAGGAGCTCTCATTGGATCGAGCATTGTTCTCTTGCTCTTTACACCATTTGCAATGGTTGTGTCACACCCTTTAGGCAAACTACTTTTTTCTATCTTCATCGTTCTTGCAACCTTTGGTTTTCAAAGATTTCGTTCCTTTTTTCAAAATCTGTTTGCTTTTTACTTTGTAACTTTTTTGATGGGAGGAGGCATGATCGGGGTTCATTCATTTTTGCAAACCAATACAATGATTCAAAATGGTCTGCTGATTTCACAAAATGATGGCTTTGGTGATCCGATTAGCTGGCTTTTTGTTTTAACTGGGTTTCCTGCGATTTGGCTGTTTTCAAAGAAAAGATTAGGAGAGGTTGGTACGAAAAAAAGACAGTATGATGAACAAGTGCTTGTGGAACTACACATTCACGGAGAAACCATTCGTTTAAAGGGACTCGTTGATTCTGGCAATCAGCTGTATGATCCTATGACAAAAACACCGGTCATGATTGTTCAGGCTGACCAGCTAACAGCCATTTGCGGAGAGTCATTTATAGAGCTCATGAAACAGTCTCATCCTGTTGAAGTCATGCAAAAGATCGATGATCAATTTCCTCTTCTTGATCGATTAAGACTTGTTCCATATCGAGCAGTCGGTCATGATCACGGCTTTCTGCTATGCCTAAAACCAGATACAGTCTTCATTTATTCAAAGACGCATATGATTCAGCCTGCTAAGTGTTTTGTAGGGTTGAGTCTGAGCGGTTTATCGGCAGATCAGAAATTTCAATCCATCATTCATCCAGATATGTTAGACGGGAAAATCATCCAAGGGGTGTCGTAGTTTTTGGTGATGTCTTTTATCTTACGAGGTCAACTTGACATTTAGAAGGGAGAAGAAGATGAAAAAATTAAAATTTAAACTCACTTACTACTGGTATAAACTCCTCATGAAGCTAGGTCTAAAGAGTGATGAAATTTATTATATTGGTGGAAGTGAAGCGCTGCCGCCTCCATTATCAAAGGATGAAGAGCAGGAGCTGCTTGTCAAATTACCAAAGGGAGATCAAACCGCAAGAGCGATTCTGATTGAAAGAAATTTGCGTTTAGTCGTTTACATCGCAAGAAAATTTGAAAACACTGGTATTAATATTGAGGATTTAATTAGTATCGGAACCATTGGTCTGATCAAAGCAGTCAATACATTTAACCCAGAAAAAAAGATCAAGCTGGCAACATATGCTTCGAGATGTATTGAAAATGAGATTTTGATGTACTTGCGCCGAAATAATAAAATTCGGTCAGAAGTTTCGTTTGATGAGCCGCTCAACATTGATTGGGACGGAAATGAACTGCTTTTATCAGACGTACTTGGAACAGATGATGATATTATCACGCGGGATATCGAAGCAAATGTAGATAAAAAATTGCTGAAAAAAGCGCTAGAGCAATTAAATGACCGCGAAAAGCAAATCATGGAACTAAGATTTGGCTTAGTTGGCGGTGAGGAAAAAACCCAAAAAGATGTCGCTGACATGCTTGGGATTTCCCAGTCTTATATTTCGAGGCTTGAAAAACGAATCATTAAACGATTACAAAAAGAATTTAATAAAATGGTCTAAAAAATTTTTTTGGAAAGCTCTGTCCCTGCACTGTCAAAGGAAATAACCTTTTTTCTCATGATTCTCGTCATCGCTCGTGCATATTTTTCCATCCCAAGGAGATACTGAACTTTGTACAACAGCTCCTGTAGGGAGGGAAAAAAGTGTCCAGAAATAAAGTGGAAATCTGCGGAGTCGACACCTCCAAGCTGCCTGTTCTGAAAAACGACGAGATGAGAAAATTGTTCAGACAGCTGCAAGATGAGGGTGACGATACAGCAAGAGAAAAGCTAGTCAATGGCAATTTACGGTTGGTTTTAAGTGTGATTCAGCGTTTTAACAACAGAGGCGAATATGTCGACGATCTCTTCCAAGTAGGCTGTATCGGATTAATGAAATCAATTGATAATTTTGATTTAAGCCACAATGTCAGATTTTCAACTTATGCGGTTCCTATGATCATAGGAGAAATCCGTCGATACTTGCGTGATAACAACCCGATTCGGGTGTCTCGCTCACTAAGAGATATTGCCTATAAGGCACTTCAGGTCCGTGAGAGGCTGATTAGTGAGACAAGCAAGGAGCCAACTGCAGAAGACATTGCCAAAGTGCTGGAAGTGCCTCATGAGGAAATTGTTTTTGCCCTAGATGCGATTCAAGATCCTGTATCTTTGTTTGAACCGATCTATAATGACGGAGGAGATCCGATTTATGTGATGGATCAAATTAGTGATGAACGGAACAAAGACACACAATGGGTGGAAGAATTGGCCTTAAAAGAGGGCATGCGCAGATTGAACGACAGGGAAAAAATGATTCTTCGCAAACGCTTCTTCCAGGGAAAAACGCAAATGGAAGTTGCTGAGGAGATCGGGATTTCTCAAGCACAAGTCTCAAGGCTTGAAAAAGCAGCCATTAAACAAATGAATAAAAACATCTTTTAAAGCCGCCGCTTCATGTGCGGCTTTTTTCATTCTTATGAGAGAACACGCCTCTAGTATTGACTCTGTTATTTTTTTCATTTAATCTGTTTTTAACAAATGTTATTTTAGATAGCATTTGTTAGGGAACACTTAAGCGGAAAGAAGGGTTATTATGACATTCCATGATGAAAGAAGGCTGCTCATTAAGGTTGCGCATATGTATTATGAAGAAGGCGCCACTCAATCTAACATCGCAGAAGCGGTTGGGGTTAGTCGTTCGCTCATATCGAAATATTTGGCAAAAGCACGTGAAGCAGGAATCGTGGAAATCATTATTCATGATGAAGTCAACCAACAGTATGGATCGTTAGAAAGAAAAATAGAACGCAAATATGGGCTGCGAGAAGTCGTGTGTGTGGAAACACTCAGCAAAGACACAACCAAAAGCCGAATCGGATCCGCGGCGGCAAGTTTTTTATTAAAAGTGATGAAAGATGGACAAGTCATCGGGTTTTCCTCAGGGACAACGCTGCATGAAATGGCGAAAACGCTTACGTCTGTTCAGCACTATCCATCCGTGACATTTGTTCCGCTTGTCGGAGGTGTGGGAAATGAAGATGTCGATATCCACGCCAACTATATTATTGCGAGATGCACAGAGGCACTCAAATCTAAATGTGAGTTTTTACATGTACCCGTCATGCTTGATACGAAAGAAGCGAAAGATGTCCTGATCCGGCAGCCGTCGATCAAAAAAGTGATTGAACTAGGAGAATCATCAAATATCGCGGTTGTCGGAATTGGTGGTGTTCCGCAGCATTCAACGATGGTGAAATCTTATATGACAAGCGGCGAAGAGGACATCCTTCAAGCAAAGGATGTAGCAGGTGACATTTGCTATAACTTTATTGA
Source organism: Bacillus sp. SIMBA_005 (assembly GCF_046535585.1). Lineage (NCBI taxonomy): Bacteria > Bacillati > Bacillota > Bacilli > Caryophanales > Bacillaceae > Bacillus > Bacillus sp. SIMBA_005. The sequence continues at coordinate 289,507 of NZ_JAWRWI010000001.1, forward strand.
TCATCAAGGGGAAGTATATCCCCACCCATGGAACGACCGGGTGATGGGGATAAGCCCGCAAAAGCTGAAAGAAATTCCGCTTGTCATAGGTGTCGCTGGCGGCGAAGAGAAAATTGAAGCAATTCGGGCGGCATTAGCAGGTGGATTAATTCATGTATTAATTACCGATGAACGAACTGGAGATGCCTTATTAAAGTAACTACCTAATGATATTAGGTAGTTTTTTTGAGTCTTTAGACTCAAAAAGATTGAAAATTTTATCGATTTTATCTTGACACAAAGTTGACACATCATATAAACTAAGTTCATAACAAATGATAAATAAAATAACAAATGTTACAAGAAGCAGATTTTTGTTAATTTTTATAACATTTGTTAAAAGTTTCAGATTATATTTCTAGCAATCTATTGAGAAGCAAGAAAACCTGAAAGGATGATTTAGATGTCAATCTATCAACAATTGTTAGCGCGAGAACGTAGTGGAGATCCAATCAAAGTAGGGATTATTGGGGCAGGCCAAATGGGTTTTGGACTCATTTCACAAATTTCTAAAATTCCAGGCATGATTGTTGCTGGTGTTTGTGATATCCACCTTAGTGCAGCAGAGAAGGCAGCGAATTTTTACAAGCAGCATGCAAAGCCGCATCACATGGTTGTCACAAATGATTACAGAGAAGTGATTCAATCAGATTCCGTGGAAGTTGTCGTAGATGCAACAGGAGTCCCAGAGGTCGGAGCAAACATTTCTTTGGAAGCGCTTAATTCAAAAAAACATCTTGTTCTTTTAAATGTAGAAGTTGATATTACCATCGGATTGGTCATGCATAAGTTGTTCACAAATGCAGGACTTGTTTACTCAGGATCAGCTGGAGATGAACCAGCAGCAACACTAGAATTATATGAATTTGCGAAAACAATGGGGCTTGAAGTACTCGTTGCTGGGAAAGGAAAGAACAACCCATTCTTCCCAGAAGCAAATCCAGATACGTGTAAAGCAGAAGCAGATAGTAAACATATGAGTGCACATATGCTGGCTGCATTCCAAGACGGAACAAAAACAATGGCGGAAATGAACTTATTAAGTAACGCGACAGGGCTTCTGCCAGATAAAGTCGGTATGCATGGAGTCGAAGCGAATTTAGAAAATGTTGCAGATAAATTGAATCAAAAACAGCAAGGCGGCGTGCTCGATAACTTCGGAGTCGTTGAATATGTAAATGGACTTGCACCAGGTGTATTTGTCATCGTGAAGAGTGACCTTGAGCCAGTAGATGAAGAGCTGCGCTACTTAAAAGTTGGAAAAGGCCCACACTACACACTTTACCGTCCTTTCCACTTAGCGAGTCTTGAAACACCTGTTACCATCGCAAAAGCGATCTTACAGCATGATTCATCTATTCACCCAATTGGTGTACCAGTATCAGAAACAGTCGCTGTGGCGAAAAGAGATATTAAAGCTGGAGAATCACTTGACGGAATTGGTGGATACTCAGTAAGAGGTGTTCTTGAAACACATCAAGACATGAAAACGAACGGCCACATTCCAATTGGCTTAATTAGCGGAAAAGTCGTAGCGAAAAAAGACATCAAATTAGGACAATTCCTCACTCACGATGATGTAGAGCTTGATTCAAACACAACGGTCTGGAAGCTGCGTTCATTACAAGATCATTTATTTCAATCATAAGGGCGTGAAGCTGTGGAAAAATTAGCGATCGTACTTTGTATCATTCTCATTGTGCAGTATGGGTTATCTTTTATTCAAATCAAGTACTACCGCAAGAGCATGGATTCACTTATTGATGATTACAGAGGGAAGCAAGGCTATCACTTATTTTCAGGGATGGAGCGGCGCAAAGTTGGCCCTGGTGCCATTGCGCTCATCATTGTGGATGAATCGTATATCATTCAAAAATGCCATGTGCTTGGCGGTGTGTCGATCTTATCTAAGTTTAAAGAAGTCCCTTCATATGAAGGAAAGCATGTAGGGGCAGTGTTAGACGAGCACCATATAATGAAGCAGACGTTGAAAAAACGCAAAAAGGGGCCAGCTGTCATGCACGCACTTTCCATGGCAGCTGAACAGGCACTTGTCTCGATTTCGAAAAAAAATATAACAAATGTGAACTAAAGAAAGGGGAGATGAAACATGGAATGGATTCAATGGTTTGGAGAGCACTTTATCGGAATGTTTGAAGCCGGCGGAAAGCAATTCATGGGTCTTGTTACAGGTATCGTTCCAACGCTTGTTGTGTTACTTACTTTCACTTATGCTGTCATGAAGTTTATTGGAGAAGAGCGAGTGAATAGAGCAATTCAGTTTGCTGCGAAATATACCATTTTGCGCTACACGTTAATGCCGATCTTATCCGTTCTTATTTTGACAAACCCAATGGCTTATACGTTTGGCCGATTCTTACCCGAAAAACAAAAACCAGCATTCTATGATTCAGCTGTTTCATTTGTTCATCCGGTGACATCACTGTTCCCATATGCCAACGCAGGAGAACTGTTTGTCTACTTAGGGATTGCGAACGGGATTAAAGAAGCAGGGTACTCTATGTCAGAGCTTGCTGTTCGGTACTTCTTAGTCGGGATCGTCGTCATTTTACTTCGCGGTATTATTACTGAATGGATTACAAAGTACTTAGCAGGAAAAATGAAAGCGAATTCACAATAGGGGAGGGTTAGACATGACAAACCACAAAGTATTTGTAGCAAAAGGTGCTGGCGGATGGGGACAAGGCTTGGAGCTTGAACCAACCGGTAAAAAAAGAAAGGTTGTTTCCATTACAGGGGGAGGCATTCACCCAGTTGCACGTAAAATTGCAGAAATGACAGGGACAGAAGCATGTGATGGCTTTAAAAACTCGATACCAGAAGATGAAATGATGTGTGTTGTCATTGACTGCGGAGGAACCGCGCGAATCGGACTTTATCCAATGAAGCGCATTCCAACTGTAGACGTTTTGGCATCCTCTCCTTCTGGACCGCTTGCAAAACATATTACAGAGGATATCTTCGTATCAGGCGTCACAGAAAAAGATATTTCCTTTGCGGATGCATCAAGTGGTGAGGCAACAGTAGAAGGTCAGGATAACAGTGAGCCGATTGACAAAGAGAATTTCAAAGAAACCTATTCAAAACTGAAAGAGGAAAATCTCGAGCGTCAGGAAAAAGGGAATTTCTTGATGAGGTTCTCAAGAGGAATTGGGAAAGTCACCGGTACGTTCTATCAGGCTGGTCGTGATTCCGTTGATATGCTTTTGAAAAACATTATTCCATTCATGGCATTTGTCAGTATGTTAATTGGAATTATTAATTATACAAAAATTGGTGACTTGATTGCCCATTTTCTATCACCACTGGCAGGATCTATATGGGGACTCTTACTGCTCGTTGTGGTTTGTACATTGCCATTCCTATCACCTGTCTTAGGACCTGGTGCAGTCATTGCACAAGTAATTGGTGTTCTCATTGGTAGTCAAATTGCACTAGGGAATATCCCGCCTCAATTTGCACTTCCTGCACTATTTGCCATCAACGGTCAAGTAGGGTGTGATTTCATTCCAGTTGGTCTATCACTTGGTGAAGCGAAGCCGGAAACGGTACAATATGGAGTACCAGCTGTTTTGTATAGCCGTCTCATTACAGGGGTTCTATCTGTTGTGATCGCATACGCTGCCAGCTTTGGTATGTATTAAACGTATTAAAGGAGGAATCGAGATACATGGTCACACAATCTGTCGTAAAAGAAATCGGGATTTTAGTCCCGCAATTTAAAGAAGATAAGCTGATTGTTTTATTTGGACCCGCAGCGCCGCAGGAATTAAGAGATATGTCCGTCATTCATGAGTTCGAACATTTAGAAGAAGAGCCGTTGAAACTGGGCGGTACCATTCAAGTGGGTGATCAAACGTACACGATTACAGCCCTCGGCAATAAAGCAAATGACAACTTTAAAGAGCTCGGCCATATTTCGATTTACTTCCAAGAGCCGTTTGATGATGTATTACCGGGAGCTGTCTTTGCATCTCCGCACACGTTTCCTGATATAAAAGAAGGCGTACGAATTGAAATTTCGTAACGTTAAAGAAAAGCTGTTCCTCAAAAGGAGCAGCTTTTTTATATGAGGTTTACCAGAAAGAGCAATTGCGATATGCTGTAAACATTCATTATTTGTTTATTCAGAATTTTTACTCAGGAGGAAACGATGGTGTCACTTGAATTAAAGAATGTTTCTTTAAAACGAAATGGAAAATGGTTGCTTCAGTCTGTTGACTGGCAGGTGAACAAAGAGGAGCACTGGGTGCTTTATGGTTTAAATGGTGCGGGGAAAACCGCTTTATTAAATATGCTCTGCTCATATTATTTCCCTACATCAGGTGAGATGACGGTGCTGGGACATGTCTTTGGCAAGGAGGCTCTTGGCGAAAAGCTCAGGAAGAAAATTGGCCTCATTTCTGCGGGACTTGAAAAGAAACTGCACAGAGACGACAATGCATTTGAAATTGTTCTCAGCGGGGCATTTGCCTCCATCGGGCTTTATGAAACCCCGACAGATGAGATAAGAGAGAAAGCCATTGATCTATTAAAAGCATTTGGTTCGTTCAAATATGCGAACCGGACATATGAAACACTCTCACAAGGAGAAAAGCAGAAAGTCCTGATTGCGAGGGCTTTAATGAATGATCCTAAGCTCCTGATTTTAGATGAGCCTGTGACGGGTCTTGATTTTTTAGCAAGAGAACAGGTGCTAGAGACCATCTCATTCATTGCTTCAAAGCCTGATGCGCCTACTTTGCTTTACACGACCCATCATGCAGAAGAGATTTTGCCTGTTTTTCAGCACACCCTATTATTAAAAGAGGGGTCTGTTTTTGATCAAGGGAAAACAAAAGAGATGATGACAAGCGACTTGCTTTCTTCCTTCTTTGAATGCCCGGTAGATGTGATGTGGAGAAATGGCCGTCCTCACTTAAGTAAATTGTAGATAAAAGAAACTATTGGTCTGCGTCCCTGCTTTTCCATCATACATATTATAGTAGAAAACGAAAGGCGGGGAAGGACAGATGATCAGTATTTCTGAATTCCAAATCAAGGATGTTGTCGATGTGTCAAGCGGAAAAAAACTAGGCACCATTGGGGACATTGATATCAATGTTACGAGCGGTAAAATACAAGCAATCATTATCGGCGGCACAGGTAAAATGATGGGATTTTTCGGAAAAGAAGAGGAAATGATTGTGCCGTGGCGAAATATAGTAAAAATTGGCGAAGATGTGATACTTGTCCGATTGTCTTCTTAAAATTCGTATAACTCCTCAATGAATCATTCAATGATCCTTAACATAAGCTCTCCATTCTCAGCAAACAATGTCTTTTTCGGGTAAAAAGATTACGTTTTCATATCAATTTGCAAAAAAACCTGTAGAAAGGGCACATTTGAGTGTAATATTTAATGAATCCCACTAACTGTCTACGCATGTCTTGTGGTAAAATAGGAGCGATATAAAGAGAGATGAATGAAAGGTGGTAGGCAGCTTTGACACACAATTATGACCCCTTTCAGCAGAAATCACCTGATGCAATGATGATTCATGATTGGACGAACATGACATGTTCTGGTAAAGAGGTATTGGCCGGATTTACGACAAAAAATGGCGGCTTCAGCCTTTCTCCATATCAATCATTGAACACTGGACTCCATGTAGGAGATGATGCTTCTAGTGTCCAAATGAATCGTCAAGTAATAGCAGATGCTACTGCTGTGCCGCTCTCTGATTGGGTGTTTGCAGATCAAACACACGAGGACCGCATCAAGAAAGTCACCAAGGAGCAAAGAGGAAGAGGAAGTCTTCATTATCATGAGGCACTGCCTGGAACAGACGGCTTATATACGTCTGAACCGAACATCATGCTCGCTCTTTGTTTCGCCGATTGTGTTCCGCTTTATTTTCTAGCTCCGCAACATGGACTCATCGGAACAGCCCATGCCGGATGGAAAGGAACCGTCAAGCAAATTGGTGCAAAGATGGTAGATCTATGGGTCAATCAAGAAGGTGCTAAGACCGATCAAATACAAGTCGTCATTGGACCATCCATTGGCAGCTGCTGCTACATAGTTGATGATGTGGTCTTGAATCAAGTGAAACAGCTTCCCTTTTCTACAGTGGATGTGTATTCCGAGATATCACAAGGACAATATAAATTAGACTTAAAAACATTAAACAAAAACGTATTGCTTCATGCAGGGATGATAGAAGAAAACATACATGTCAGTTCGATGTGCACAAGCTGCAATGATCAGCTATTTTTTTCACACCGGCGTGATCAAGGGAAAACAGGACGTATGATGTCTTTTGTCGGGTTTAAGGAGGCATAAGAGCAATTGAATGTACGAGAGAATCTCAGACAAATAAATGAACAAATAAACGAAGCATGTAAAAGAGCCGGTCGAAATCCAGACGATGTATCAGTCGTCGCTGTCACAAAATATGTCTCAATTGAACGAGCACAAGAAGCCAAGGAAGCAGGAATTTTGCATTTTGGTGAAAATCGTGACCAAGGGTTACTTGAAAAACAAGCGGCTATAACCGATGAAAGCATTAGCTGGCACTTCATCGGCAGTTTACAAACACGAAAAGTAAAATCTGTCATTCAGACCATTGACTACTTACATTCGCTCGACAGGATCTCTCTTGCGAATGAAATTGAAAAAAGAGCGGATCACACGGTTCGCTGTTTTGTACAAGTGAATACATCACTGGAGGAGTCAAAGCGCGGCCTGCAAAGTGAAGACGTGATTCCATTTGTCAAGCAGCTCGCTAATTTCAAAAAAATTGAAATTGCTGGACTGATGACAATGGCTCCATTTACAGACGATCACACTGTGATACGAAACTGCTTTAAAACATTAAAAAACCTTCAAGAAGAAGTAAAACATCTTAACCAAGTAAATGCACCTTGTCAGCATTTATCGATGGGCATGTCAAATGATTTTGAAATCGCAATTGAAGAAGGTGCGACATTCGTTCGGATTGGCTCTTCACTTGTTGGAAATGAAACAGGAGGTGCGTGACATGAGCATAAAAAATAAGTTTAAAAGCTTTTTCACTCTCGACGATGAAGAGTATGAGTACGAATATATTGATGAAGAAAGAGAACCAGTCCAAGAAGAAAAAGGAACGAAGGACAAAGCGGCATTTCAAGAGCGTCCGCAGACTGGGAAACAAAATGTCGTCAGCTTGCAAAGCGTGCAGAAATCCTCTAAAGTGGTGTTAAGTGAGCCGCGTGTTTATGCAGAAGCGCAGGAGATTGCAGACCATATTAAAAACAGACGTGCAGTCGTCGTCAATTTGCAGCGCATTCAGCACGATCAAGCAAAGCGAATCATCGACTTCTTAAGCGGAACTGTTTATGCAATCGGTGGAGACATCCAGCGTATTGGCTCGAATATATTCCTCTGCACACCTGATAATGTAGATGTATCTGGCACAATATCAGAACTTTTGACAGAGGAAGAACCTCAGAGGTGGTAAATCATAGTGATTCTAAATTTGATTTTTAATTTTTTAGGAACGGTATTAACGATTTACTCATTCGCGATTATTATTTACATCTTTATGTCATGGGTGCCATCTGCAAGAGAAACAGCAATTGGGCGTTTTCTGACAAATATTTGCGAACCGTATTTAGAACCATTTCGTAAAATTATTCCGCCAATTGGCATGATTGACATTTCGCCAATTGTGGCATTGCTTGTGATTCGTTTTGCATCATCATATGGACTAACTGGTCTTTACAATATGATTGTACGCTTCATGTAGACAGGCTGCCGGGCTTGGCGCTGCCAGGCTCTTTTACATAAGAGGGGAACAAAATGAGCGATATTTATCAACATTTTAGAAAAGACGAACAGCCATTTGTTGACCAAGTGTTAGGCTGGAAAAAAATCGCACTCGACCAGTATCGAATGAAATTAACAGACTTTCTTGATCCGCGTGAACAGTTTATTACCCAATCCGTCATCCAGCATGCTGATGAGCTTGGAATCATGTTTTTTGGCGGGTATGAAGGAGCGGAGCGCAAAAGAGCGCTCATTTATCCTGAATATCTAGAACCGGCTACTCAGGATGCTGAACTGTCTTATTTTCAGGTGAACTATGCGAAAAAGTTTATTTCGCTAGAACACCCGAAGCTCCTTGGTTCACTGATTGGGACAGGCTTGAAGCGTCAAAAATTTGGAGATCTGTTATTTTCTGAGGAAGATGTGCAGTTTATTTGTACGAGTGATGTCGCTGATTTTGTTCGGGCGCAGCTGACGCATGTCGGCAGAGCCTCCGTCTCATTAGAGGAAATCACGCAGGCAGATTTAAAGCCGGTTAAGAGCAAGACTGACATCAAGGAAGATACGATTTCTTCACTGCGGCTTGATGCGGTATGTGCTGCAATCAGCCGTCAGTCTCGGCAAAAGGCACAGCTGTTGGTCAAAAATGGGCTTGTCAAAGTTAACTGGAAAGTCACTGAGGACCCTTCTTTTACAATCGGTGAAGGCGATCAGCTCTCTGTCAGGGGATTTGGCCGCTTTAGCCTCAAAACGATTGATGGGAAGACCAAAAAAGATAAATTTAAAGTAACATTTGAGCTTCTGACATAACGAACTTGAATCTGGAGGTGGCGAGGTTGCCATTAACACCTAATGATATTCATAATAAAACGTTCACAAAAAGCTTTCGCGGCTATGACGAAGATGAAGTAAACGAGTTTTTAAGCCAAGTACGTAAAGATTATGAAATCGTGCTTCGCAAAAAGAATGAACTCGAAGAAAAAGTAAACGAGCTTGATGAAAGATTAGGCCATTTTGCGACAATTGAAGAAACGTTAAACAAATCAATTCTTGTGGCGCAGGAAGCGGCAGAAGACGTCAAACGTCATTCTGATAAAGAAGCGAAATTGATTATTCGTGAAGCGGAGAAAAATGCCGATCGTATTATCAACGAAGCGCTATCAAAATCAAGAAAGATTGCGATGGAAATCGAAGAGCTCAAGAAGCAGTCGAAAGTCTTTAGAACCCGCTTCCAAATGCTCATCGAAGCTCAGCTTGATCTTCTAAAAAATGACGATTGGGATCATTTACTGGAATATGAAGTTGACGCTGTCTTTGACGAAAAAGAATAAGCTCATCATCTTGACATGACATGTACAAGTTGCATATAATACCATCATAAATTAACAAGAGATAAACGTTTGAAAGGGACACTCGCAGTTGTCATATGCGTAATAAAGCGAATCAGGGATGGTGGAAGCCTGACATTACGAGATGCTGCAATGAGATCACCCCTTTAGTTCCTTTTCTGAAATGACCAGTAAGAAAAGGCGTCTGATCACGTTACGATTTTAGAGTGGATAAGCGGCTGATTAAATAGCGCTTGTCTAAAAGGGTGGTACCGCGAGACAAGCCTTCTCGTCCCTTATGGGATGAGAGGGCTTTTTTTATTGTTTTTTAATCAGAATTTGCATATGGAGGAATGGGTATGAACTACAAAGACACCTTATTAATGCCGAAAACAGAATTCCCAATGAGAGGGAACTTGCCGAACAAAGAGCCTGAAATCCAAGAGGAGTGGGCAGAAAAAGACATCTATCAAATGGTTTTAGAGCGGACAAAAGGACGCCCGACCTTTATTTTGCATGATGGACCTCCTTATGCGAATGGTGACATTCATATGGGGCACGCCCTCAATAAAATCCTTAAAGATTTTATTGTCCGTTTTAAATCAATGAATGGATTCCATGCACCGTACGTACCGGGCTGGGATACACACGGCTTACCAATTGAAACAGCACTCACTAAAAATAAAAAAGTCAAACGTAAAGAAATGTCGACAGCTGAATTCCGCAAACTATGCGAGGAGTATGCATGGAAGCAAATCGAGGGTCAGCGCAATCAATTTAAGCGATTAGGCGTCAGAGCAGACTGGGACAATCCATATGTCACGTTAAAGCCTGAGTATGAAGCGCAGCAAATTCTTGTCTTCGGAGAAATGGCGAAGAGAGGCTATATTTACAAAGGACTAAAGCCTGTTAACTGGTCTCCTTCAAGTGAGTCAGCTCTTGCTGAAGCGGAAATTGAATATAAAGACAAACGTTCACCATCCATTTACGTTTCATTTAAAGTGAAAGATGGAAAAGGCGTACTTGAAAACGGCGAACAATTCATCATCTGGACAACAACACCTTGGACACTTCCTGCAAACCTTGGTATTTGTGTTCATCCAAACCTAGAGTACAGTGTTCTTCAAGTAGGTGCTGAGCGATATGTTGTCGCATCTGAGCTTGTTGAACAAGTGGCAAAAACGCTTGGCTTTGAAGAGTATGAAGTCGTGAAAACATTAAAAGGAAAAGAATTAGATAACGTCGTTGCAGAGCATCCGATCTATGGCAGAGATTCACTTGTGATGCTTGGTGACCACGTGACAACGGATGCAGGAACAGGCTGTGTTCATACAGCACCAGGTCACGGGGAAGATGACTTTATTGTCAGCATGAAGTACGGTCTTGACGTACTATGTCCAGTAGACGAAAAAGGTGTTATGACAGAAGAAGCGCCTGGTTTTGAAGGTCTATTTTACGAGGATGCCAATAAAGCCATCACAGAACAGCTTGAAGCAAAAGGCGCGCTGAAAAAGCTCGACTTTATCACGCACTCCTACCCGCATGACTGGAGAACGAAAAAGCCAACGATTTATCGTGCAACCGCTCAGTGGTTTGCTTCGATTAAAGACTTCAGAGAAGCGCTATTAGACAATATTAAAGAAACGAAATGGGTTCCAGCATGGGGCGAAACGCGCCTATTCAATATGGTGCGTGACAGAGGCGACTGGTGCATTTCAAGACAGCGTGTATGGGGCGTTCCAATTCCGGTCTTTTATGCAGAAAATGGGGAGCCGATCATCACAGATGAAACCATTCAGCACGTCTCTCAATTATTTAGAGAACATGGCTCTAATATTTGGTTTGAAAAAGAAGCGAAAGAACTATTGCCAGAAGGCTTTACACATCCAGGCAGTCCAAACGGTGAATTCACAAAAGAGCAGGACATCATGGATGTATGGTTTGATTCTGGTTCTTCTCATCAAGCTGTTTTAGAAGAAAGAGATGATCTTGTTCGTCCGGCAGACCTTTACCTTGAAGGCTCTGACCAATATCGCGGCTGGTTTAACTCTTCCTTATCAACAGCAGTTGCGGTCACTGGAAAAGCACCGTATAAAGGTGTTCTCAGCCACGGCTTTACGCTTGATAAAGAAGGACGCAAGATGAGTAAATCATTAGGCAATACAATTGACCCAACAAAGGTAGCGAAGCAGCTTGGGGCGGAGATTCTAAGACTTTGGGTATCTTCTGTCAACTATCAAGCCGATCACCCGGTGTCTGATGATATCTTAAAACAAGTAGCAGAGGTCTACCGTAAAATTCGTAACACGTTCCGCTTCCTGCATGGTAACCTATTTGACTTTGATCCAGCAGTCAATGCAGTACCTGTAGAAGAGCTTCGCGAAGTGGATCAATATATCTTGATCAAATTAAACAAATTGATTGATAAAGTGAAAAAGGCTTATGATGATTACGAATTTGCGGTCGTGTATCATGCGATTCACAATTTCTGTACAATTGAGCTCAGCTCTTTCTATCTCGACTTTGCAAAGGATGTCGTGTATATCGAGCATGCGGATCATCCTGACCGCCGCAGCATGCAGACGGTCTTCTACGAAACATTAATGGCGTTAGTGAAGCTGACTGCACCAATTCTTCCGCATACAGCAGATGAATTATGGAGCCATTTAAGCTTTGTTGAAGAGCCAAGTGTTCAGTTAACAGATATGCCAGAAGGTGTGGCTGTTTCTCAAGCGGAAGCGACAGAAGCGAAGTTTGACAGCTTTATGGAAGTGCGTGACGATGTGCTAAAAGCGCTCGAAATTGCACGTAATGAGAAAGTTATCGGACGTTCTCTTGAAGCAAGTGTGACCCTTTATGCGACAGAAGAAGTGAAAAACCTTCTTGCATCCATTAAAGAAGATGTGAAGCAGCTCTTTATCATCTCTGAATTAACGGTAGAAGATGCGCAAAATGCTGACACATCAGCACCTGAATACACTTCAGGACGAATTGTGGTTCAAAAAGCAGAAGGAGAACTGTGCGAACGTTCTCGTATTATTTCAAAAGATGTTGGTGCAAACCCGAAATACCCAACATTGTCACTGAAAAATGCTGAAATCGTGGAAAAATATTACCAGAATTAACAGTGTGATATGACCAACTAGCGCCCCGCCATATGCGGGGCGTTTTCTTTTTTGCAGAAATGACAGCGTTTAGAACGAAAGGAAAAATCTTATGGCTTTAAAGTGGACAGCCGGGGCAACAATATGATTATCACGACAGGGCAGGAGTTGAAATAGCGACATGAATGGCGATCTAGAGACGATTTACACGGAACTCCTTCAAATGAAAGAAGAGCTTCAAGCTAAACTGTTTGAATACGCATCATTTCGTTCATCCGCTGAGCATGTCTCAATGAACGAGGTCCAAACGGCCACGCTTCTTTATCACATCAAAGAAGAACTTCAAGATGTGTCTCTCGCTATTGCAAAAATGGAGCAAGGAACTTATGGTATATGTGAGGCAACAGGTGATATCATTCCGCTTGAACAAATGAGTATTCTTCCTACCGCCCGCACGGCTGACGACTTTTTATATCATAAGCAATACGAGAAAAAAGCATTCACTCCTTATCCTCATGAATCAGATGATTCTCATTTTGAAGCCTTCCATATGTAGGGAGGTTTTTGTCTGTCAACTAAAGTTTCTTTACTCCTCCCTGTTTTCTTGATAAAATGCTTAAAGATCAAAGTATGAAAGTGGAGGAACGTGTGTGTTCTATTACATAATCGCATTCGTGATGATTTGTTTAGATCAATTAACAAAATGGCTCATTGTCAAAAATATGATGCTCGGAGATTCTTATCCAGTGATTGATGGCTTCTTTTATATCACGTCACACCGAAATTCAGGCGCCGCATGGGGAATTCTTCAAGGACAAATGTGGTTTTTCTATGTGATCACACTCGTTGTTATTGCGGGAATTGTTTATTATTTGCAAAAGCATGGACAAAAGGACAAGCTGCTTGGAGTTGCGCTGGCCTTAATGCTTGGCGGAGCGATTGGGAACTTTATCGACCGCGTTTTCCGTCAGGAAGTGGTAGATTTTGCTCATTTCGTCTTTGGGAATTATCACTACCCAATCTTTAATATTGCAGATTCTTCTCTATGTGTAGGGGTTATTCTGCTCTTCATTCAAATGCTGTTAGATGGAAAGAAAACGAAGGAGTCAACTACATGAATCAAGTAAATATTGCCGTTTCAGAAGAACAAACAAGTGAACGGCTTGATAAATTTCTAAGCACGACAGAACCAGAATGGTCAAGAACTCAGGTCCAGCAGTGGGTAAAAGATGGGCTGATCGAAGTAAATGGGAAGCAAGTGAAAGCCAATTACAAAGTACAAGCTGGAGATCAGATTAAAGTCGAGATTCCAGAACCAGAAGCACTAGATGTAGAAGCAGAAGCAATGGATCTTGATATTTATTATGAGGATGCAGATGTGCTAGTCGTGAATAAACCACGAGGAATGGTCGTTCATCCAGCGCCAGGTCATGTGTCAGGAACACTAGTAAATGGTCTAATGGCCCATTGCACAGATTTATCAGGGATTAATGGAGTGATGCGTCCTGGCATTGTCCACCGTATAGATAAAGACACATCTGGGCTGTTAATGGTCGCAAAAAACGATATGGCGCATGAATCACTCGTCAATCAGCTTGTGGCTAAGACTGTCACAAGAAAATATACAGCCGTTGTCCATGGTATTATCCAGCATGATACAGGTACAATTGATGCCCCAATTGGCAGAGACAAAAAAGACCGCCAAAGCATGACAGTGACAAAAGAAAGTTCTAAACAAGCCGTCACTCACTTTGATGTGATTGAACGTTTTGAGGACTTCACGGTGGTGGAGTGCCGACTTGAAACAGGAAGGACACACCAGATTCGTGTTCATATGAAATATATCGGTTATCCGCTTGCAGGAGATCCGAAATATGGTCCGAGAAAGACAGTCGATTTCAATGGTCAGCTGCTGCATGCAGGTGTTTTAGGATTTGATCATCCAAGAACTGGCGAATATATCGAGTTCACAGCACCAGTTCCTGCCGATATGCAAGCTTTTATCGATTCATTAAGAAATAACGATTGACAGGCCGTTCTTTTTTTGAAATAATGAACGAAGAAATGAAGATTCTTTAAAACAGTCCAGAGAGGCTGAGAAGGATAACGGATCAATTTGTGCACGTGTATGCACAAATGAACGCCCCTCTCTGCCCTTTGCAGAAGGGGCTTTTTATTTGTCAAAAAGAGGTGTGAAAGATGGAACAAAAAGCAGTCATTCTTGATGAACAAGCGATTAGACGAGCGCTGACCCGAATTGCACATGAAATGATTGAGCGCAACAAAGGGATGAAAGATGTCATCCTTGCGGGGATCAAGACAAGAGGCATTCATCTTGCAAAGCGCCTTGCAGAGCGCATCGAGCAAATTGAAGGAAATCCAGTCATAGTGGGTGAACTTGATATTACGCTATACCGTGATGACCTGACAAAAAAGACAGACAACCAAGACCCGCTTGTAAAGGGTGCAGACATTCCAGCTGACATTAATGACAAAACACTAATCGTCGTTGATGATGTCCTGTTTACAGGCAGAACTGTTAGAGCAGCTATGGATGCCCTAGTGGATGTAGGAAGACCATCTTCCATTCAGCTTGCTGTTCTCGTCGACCGGGGACACCGGGAGCTGCCGATTCGAGCGGATTATATCGGGAAGAACATTCCGACATCAAAAGCAGAGACAGTGATGGTTCAACTGAATGAAGTAGATCAAAACGACCTTGTCGCTATATATGAAAAATAACCTTTTTAAATGCATTCCAGAGAGTTTGCAAAGAGGGCAATAACAGAGACACCGAGCACGGCTAACATGACGTGTACGGTTTTTCTAGGCCTCTTTGCGCATACTCGCAAAGAGGCTTTTTTAATGAAGAAGGACACATCTAGGAGGAAAAATCATGAGTCAGCAAAAAGCCAATTTAGGCATTAGAGATATCCCAAAACCATTCACATGGCTGTCACTTAGCCTGCAGCATTTGTTTGCCATGTTTGGTGCGACCATTCTAGTACCAAAAATCATCGATATGAGTCCAGCCGTCGCGCTCATCTCAAGTGGTGTTGGAACCATTGTTTACTTAATTATCACAAGAGGCCAAATTCCGGCGTATCTTGGATCGTCCTTTGCCTTTATCGCCCCCATACTGAATGTCAAAGCAACAGGCGGCCCTGGAGCCGCAATGGTTGGTGCCTTCATGGCGGGTGTCGCTTATGCACTCATTGCACTATTTATTAAATGGCTCGGCACAGGTTGGCTGATGAAGCTTCTGCCGCCAGTCGTCGTAGGACCGGTCATTATGGTCATCGGGCTCGGACTCGCTGGAACAGCTGTTAACATGGCGATGTATGTTGATCCGAATGCAACCGAGCTTGTATACAGCCTTAAGCACTTAACGGTCGCGGGTTTCACACTGGCTGTCACGATTATCAGCATGATTTTCCTAAGAGGTTTCCTAAGCTTAATTCCAGTATTAATCGGCATTATCAGCGGCTATCTCTTTGCCTTAACACAAGGTATTGTGAACTTTCAGCCGGTCATTGATGCAAAATGGTTTGCTGTACCAGACTTCGTCGTACCATTTGTCAATTACACACCTGCTGTGACATTAAGCATTCTCACCGTGATGGTGCCGGTTGCCTTTGTGACAATGTCTGAGCATATCGGCCACCAAGTGGTGTTAAGTAAAGTTGTAGGGCAAGATTTCATTAAAAAACCTGGTCTTCACCGCTCCATTTTAGGAGACAGTGCGGCGACAATCTTCGCTTCACTCATTGGCGGACCACCAACAACAACGTATGGAGAGAACATCGGCGTCCTCGCCATCACAAGAGTGTTCAGTATCTTCGTCATCGGCGGAGCAGCAGTATTTGCAATCTGCTTCGGCTTTGTCGGAAAAATCTCAGCATTAATCAGTACAGTACCGTCTGCGGTCATGGGAGGCGTTTCGTTCCTGCTCTTTGGGATCATTGCCTCAAGCGGTCTGAGAATCCTGATTGATCATAAAGTGAATTTTGAAGAAAAGCGGAATCTCATTATCGCATCAGTCATCTTAGTCATCGGAATTGGCGGGGCATTCATTGAGGTGAAACAAATCAACCTCACACTATCTGGAATGGCGCTTGCTGCCATCACGGGTGTCCTGTTGAATCTGATCCTGCCGCAGCAAAAAGCGGCCGATGACGAGTCAAATGAATCGAATACAGAAAACCTTTTAAAAGAAGTCCAGTGAGGCTGACAAGGGTTCTAAAATGAGCAGAATGCACGAATGTGCCGCTGCTTCTTTTGGAGAACCCTAAGCTGCCGAGGCTTAGGGTTTTTTTGAACCTGAAAGTGATGAAAAACTAGAGGGGGCAGAAAAAATGAATAATCTATCGACAATGAGCAGCTTATCTAAAGAAGAGATTTTACAGCTGATTGAAGAAGCAACGGCTCTCAAAAAAGGGAAACAAGAGCTTGGCTTAGCGGGAGAATTTGTAGCAAACCTCTTCTTTGAACCAAGCACAAGAACACGATTTAGCTTCGAAGTCGCTGAAAAGAAACTGGGGATGAATGTACTGAACTTAGATGCGGCAAGCACCTCCGTCCAAAAAGGCGAAACATTATACGATACGGTAAAAACGCTCGAATCCATTGGCGTGAAAGCATGTGTGATCAGAGACAGCACTGATGAATACTACAACGAGCTAATCGGGAAGGTTGGGATTCCCATCATCAATGCTGGAGATGGCTGCGGGCAGCACCCGACCCAATCACTGCTTGATTTAATGACCATCTATGAAGAGTTTGGCTGCTTTGAGGGCTTAACGATTTCGATTCATGGAGACATCAAGCACAGCAGAGTGGCAAGGTCGAATGCTGAAGTACTCTCAAGGCTCGGAGCGACAGTCCTTTTCTCAGGGCCTGCTTCCTTCCAAGATGAGCAAAATCCTCACGGAACGTATGTCCAAGTAGACGAAGCCATTAGACAATCTGATGTGGTGATGCTGCTTAGAATCCAGCATGAACGGCACGCTGAAAAAATGGGCAATGAAGATTACTTATCGACTTATGGATTAACGGTAAACAGGGCAAACAACATGAAAGAACGAGCCATTATCATGCATCCAGCGCCAGTAAATAGAGGTGTGGAGATAGATGATTCTTTAGTGGAATCAAAGCAGTCACGAATTTTCAAGCAAATGGAAAATGGCGTTTATGTCCGAATGGCGGTATTAAAAAGAGCTTTTCAAAATAGCAGACTACATCAAAAAGGGAGAGATTCTGTCTATGTCGTATCTCATTAAAAACGGTTTTATCTTAACAAGCACAGGTGAAAAAGTGCAGCAGGATATTAGGGTAGAAGGAGAAGTGATTCAAGCGATTGGTCACTTAGAAAGAGAAGACGGAGAAGAGGTCATTGATGCTAAAGGGCTATTTGTTTCACCAGGCTTAATTGATCTGCATGTACATTTAAGAGAGCCAGGCGGAGAGAAAAAGGAAACGATTGAAACAGGTTCTAAAGCAGCAGCAAGAGGTGGCTATACAACGATCGCAGCGATGCCTAATACACGTCCAGTTCCAGATACAAAAGAGCAAATGGAATGGCTCATGAATCGGATCGAAGAGACTTCTTCTGTCAGAGTACTGCCATATGCCTCCATCACAACTAGACAAATTGGGGAAGAGATGACAGACTTTGCAGCACTAAAAGAAGCAGGCGCCTTCGCTTTCACAGATGACGGAGTAGGCATCCAAACAGCAGGCATGATGTACGAAGCGATGAAAAAGGCGGCAAGCCTTGATCAAGCAATTGTGGCACACTGTGAAGATAACTCGCTTATTTACGGCGGATGCGTTCATGAAGGAGAGTTTTCAAAAGCAAATGAATTAAACGGAATACCGTCCATTTGTGAATCGGTGCATATTGCAAGAGATGTTCTTTTAGCAGAAGCAGCGAACTGTCATTATCATGTATGTCATATCAGTACAAAAGAATCTGTGCGAGTCGTTCGCGATGCAAAAAAAGCAGGCATCCGTGTGACGGCAGAGGTGTCACCGCATCACCTGCTCTTATGTGATGCAGACATCCCAGGGCTTGATACGAACTATAAAATGAACCCGCCGCTCAGAGGAAAAGAGGATCGCGAGGCACTCATCGAGGGACTGTTAGATGGAACGATTGATTTCATCGCAACAGACCATGCGCCGCATACAGAAGAAGAAAAGAACGAAACGATGCAGCGCGCACCTTTTGGAATAGTCGGGCTTGAAACAGCGTTCCCGCTTCTGTATACACGATTTGTCAAAACGGGCGAATGGACATTAAAAGAACTCGTTGATTATATGACGATCAAGCCAGCAGAAGCTTTCTCCCTTCCTTATGGAAAGCTGGAAGAAGGACAAACAGCTGATATGACACTCATTGATTTAAACAAAGAAAAGGCAATCGATAAAAAGAGCTTCTTATCTAAAGGACAAAATACACCGTTTGACAAATTGACTGTATCAGGATGGCCGGTCATGACACTTGCATCTGGGAAAGTCGTGTATGAAGAGGGGAGACTAGTAAAATGAAGAGACGCTTAGTGCTAGAAAACGGAACAGTATTCGAAGGAACAGGCTTTGGCAGCTTAGAATCATCAGTCGGAGAAGTTGTCTTTAATACAGGGATGACAGGCTATCAAGAAATTTTGTCTGATCCATCATACTGCGGACAAATTGTCACACTCACTTATCCGCTTATCGGCAACTACGGCATTAACCGTGATGATTTTGAATCGATCACACCGTTTGTAAAAGGGCTGATTGTGAAGGAGCTTTGTGAAAAGCCCTCAAACTGGCGCTCTTCATACTCGCTCGATGAGTATTTGAAAATGAAAAACATTCCAGGGCTTAGCGGAATCGATACACGAAAGCTGACGAGAATGATTCGAAGTGCAGGAACGTTAAGAGGGGCATTTGCAGGACCGGATGAAGAAGTAGAAGACGTGGTTCACCGCCTTCAAACAATGCAGCTGCCAACTGATCAAGTGAGTCAAGTTTCTGTGAAAAATGCGTACCCAAGCCCAGGAAGAGGAAAAAGAATTGTCCTTGTCGATTTCGGCATGAAGCACGGCATTTTGCGTGAGCTCAATAAAAGGGACTGTGATGTCATCGTGGTGCCGTACAATATCACGGCAGATGAAGTCCTGCAGTTAAAGCCTGATGGAATCATGCTTTCAAACGGTCCTGGGGATCCTGTTGATGTACCAGAAGCAGTCGAGATGATTCAGCAATTGATTGGAAAGGTTCCGCTCTTTGGCATTTGCCTTGGACATCAATTATTCGCACTTGCATGCGGCGCAAGTACTGAAAAAATGAAATTCGGTCACAGAGGATCGAATCACCCAGTGAAAGAACTAGCAACCGGCAAGGTGACACTGACATCTCAAAACCACGGCTACACAGTTAGTGCCATTAACGAGGATGTGCTCGAAGTCACACATATCGCCCTAAACGACAATACAATTGAAGGATTAAAACATAAAGAAGCACCAGCATTCACTGTCCAGTACCACCCAGAAGCATCACCTGGTCCAGAAGATGCCAACTACTTATTCGACCAGTTCATGGACATGATTCATACAACTGAGAAAGAAGGGGAAGAAGTATGCCAAAACGCGTAGACATCAAAAAGATTTTAGTCATCGGATCAGGTCCAATCATCATCGGTCAGGCAGCAGAGTTTGACTATGCAGGCACACAGGCTTGCTTAGCACTAAAAGAAGAAGGCTATGAAGTCGTACTTGTGAATTCCAATCCAGCGACCATCATGACAGATACAGAAATGGCCGATAAGGTATACATCGAACCACTGACACCAGAATTCTTAACACGAATCATTCGAAAAGAACGTCCTGATGCGATTTTGCCAACACTTGGCGGACAAACTGGATTGAACCTTGCTGTTGAATTATCAGACCTTGGCGTATTAGCTGAATGCGGTGTTGAAGTACTCGGTACAAAGCTGTCAGCTATTCAAAAAGCAGAAGACAGAGATCTATTCCGTAATTTGATGAATGAACTAAATGAGCCTGTACCAGAAAGTGAAATCATCCATAACCTCGAAGAAGCGATGGCGTTTACGAACCAAATCGGTTTCCCTGTCATTGTGAGACCAGCTTATACATTAGGCGGAACAGGCGGCGGAATTTGTACAAACGAGCAAGAGCTGAAGGAAATCGTCGAAAATGGTTTGAAGCTAAGCCCAGTCACACAATGCTTACTTGAAAAAAGTATTGCAGGCTTTAAAGAAATTGAATATGAAGTCATGCGTGATAGCGGTGATCATGCGATCGTTGTTTGTAACATGGAAAACTTTGATCCAGTCGGTATCCACACAGGTGACAGTATCGTTGTGGCGCCAAGCCAAACGTTAAGTGACCGTGAATATCAGCTGCTTCGCAATGTGTCGCTCAAGCTGATCCGGGCACTTGGTATTGAAGGGGGATGTAACGTACAGCTGGCAATTGATCCAGACAGCTTTCAATACTATATCATCGAAGTAAACCCGCGCGTGAGTCGTTCTTCTGCACTTGCGTCGAAAGCAACTGGTTATCCAATTGCCAAACTTGCAGCGAAAATTGCTGTCGGCTTAACGCTCGATGAAATGATGAACCCTGTCACAGGTAAAACCTATGCTGCCTTCGAACCGGCACTTGACTATATTGTGTCTAAAATTCCGCGTTGGCCGTTTGATAAATTCGAATCTGCCAACAGACGTCTTGGCACGCAAATGAAAGCAACGGGTGAAGTAATGGCGATCGGCCGTACATTAGAAGAGTCTCTTCTAAAGGCTGTCCGTTCACTTGAAGCTGATGTGCATCACATTGAATTAAAAGATGAAGCAGATATCACAAACGAAGTGCTTGAAAAGCGGATTATCAAGGCGGGAGACGAACGATTATTCTATATCGCCGAGGCGCTTAGAAGAGGCTATACGGTTGAACAGATACATGAATTCTCAAAAATTGATTACTTCTTCCTTCATAAGCTGGAAGGCATCATCGCTTTTGAAAAGACATTAAAAGAAAACAAAGGCAATAGAGCCGTATTAAAAGAAGCGAAAGAAAAAGGCTTCTCAGACATCTATATTAGCCGCGAGTGGAATATGAAAGAAGCGGATGTCTACACGCTAAGACAAGAAGCAGGCATCGTACCTGTTTACAAAATGGTAGATACTTGTGCAGCTGAATTTGAATCAGAGACGCCATATTTCTACAGCACATATGAAGATGAAAATGAATCAGAACGTACAGACAAGAAAAGCGTCATCGTATTAGGCTCAGGTCCTATCAGAATCGGTCAAGGAGTAGAATTTGATTATGCGACCGTTCATTCTGTGTGGGCAATTAAACAAGCAGGGTATGAAGCAATTATTATTAACAACAACCCTGAAACGGTCTCAACAGACTTTAGTATTTCAGACAAGCTCTACTTTGAACCACTTACTGTAGAAGATGTGATGCACATCATCGACCTTGAAAAACCAGAAGGTGTTGTCGTTCAGTTTGGCGGACAAACAGCAATTAACTTAGCCGACGAATTATCAAATAGAGGGGTTAAGATTCTTGGAACTTCCCTTGAAGATCTTGATCGCGCGGAAAACCGAGACAAGTTTGAACAAACATTAGAAGCACTTGGCGTGCCGCAGCCTAAAGGGAAAACAGCTACATCTGTGCCAGAAGCTGTAGCGATTGCCAATCAGATCGGCTACCCAGTCCTTGTCCGCCCTTCCTATGTATTAGGCGGTCGCGCAATGGAAATCGTTTATCAAGAAGCTGAGCTTCTTCACTACATGGAGAATGCAGTGAAAGTCAATCCGCAGCACCCAGTGCTCATTGACAAGTATTTGACAGGAAAAGAAATCGAAGTAGATGCCGTGTCTGATGGCGAAACTGTCGTGATCCCAGGCATTATGGAACACATTGAAAGAGCTGGAGTTCACTCTGGTGACTCGATTGCGGTTTACCCGCCGCAAACATTGTCTGAAGAGATCAAAGCGAAGATCGCAGAATACACGATCAAGCTTGCAAAAGGACTCAACATTATTGGGCTGCTAAACATTCAATTTGTTCTCTCAAAAGGTGAAGTGTTCGTACTTGAAGTGAACCCGCGTTCAAGCCGGACAGTACCTTTCTTAAGTAAAATCACAGGCATCCCGATGGCAAACCTGGCGACAAAGGTCATTTTAGGAGAAAAACTGAAAAACTATGGCTACGAAGAAGGACTTCACACAGAGCAAGAAGGGGTGTACGTCAAAGTTCCAGTCTTCTCTTTTGCGAAACTAAGAAGAGTCGATATTACACTCGGACCTGAAATGAAATCAACAGGTGAAGTCATGGGGAAAGATGTCACAATCGAAAAAGCTCTTTACAAAGGATTAATTGCATCAGGCATTCAAATTCCTAAAGATGGGACAGTTCTTCTGACAGTTGCTGATAAGGATAAAGAAGAAGGACTTGAGATTGCGAGAAGATTCCATTCAATCGGCTACCATATTTTAGCGACAGAAGGAACAGCGAATTACTTAAAACAAGCCTCCATCCCATCAAGTGTTGTCGGCAAAATAGGAGAAGAAGGCAAAAATCTTCTCGATGTCATTCGAAACGGGGAAGCCCAATTTGTCATCAACACTCTGACAAAAGGAAAACAGCCGGCAAGAGACGGCTTTAGAATCAGACGTGAAGCTGTTGAAAATGGCGTAGCTTGCTTAACGTCGCTAGATACAGCAGAAGCGATTTTAAGAGTACTAGAAAGCATGACATTTAGAGCGGACGAAATGCCAGAAGTGAAAACGAATGCTGAGGTGACGGTAACGATATGAAAAAAGCATACTTGACGGTCGTCTCAAATCGAGAGATCGCTGATCATATTTACGAAATGACATTAAAAGGTGACCTTGTGGACTCCTTTCAAACGGCTGGACAATTTCTTCATATCAAGGTCAGTGAGTCCATGACACCGCTGCTGAGAAGACCGATCAGTATTGCCAATATTCATGCCGAGAAACAAGAAGCAACCATCATCTATCGCGCAGAGGGAGAGGGCACAAAGCTCCTTTCCCAAAAGCGGGATGGGGAATCCGTTGATGTATTAGGGCCGCTTGGCAACGGATATGATCCTTCAGTTGTTCAGCCAGGTCAGACAGCGTTACTAGTCGGCGGCGGGATTGGAGTACCGCCTTTATATGAGCTGTCCAAGCGTTTAACGAAAAAAGGCGTCATCGTCAAGCATGTCCTTGGCTTTCAATCGAAAAAGAATATATTTTACGAGGAGAAATTCCAAGCACTCGGAGATACATTTATTGCAACAGTTGATGGGACATATGGCGCAAAGGGCTTCGTGACAAGTGTTATTGAAGAGAATGATTTGAGTTTTGATGTCATGCTTTCTTGCGGGCCGACCCCTATGTTAAAAGCAATAAAAGACTCTTACCCCGATAAGCCTGTCTACATTTCAATGGAAGAGCGAATGGGCTGCGGAATTGGTGCTTGCTTTGCATGTGTTTGTCATACAGACCAGCACGAAAAAGCTTACGTCAAAGTCTGTCTGGACGGACCTGTATTTAAAGCAGAGGAGGTGGCATTGTCATGCTAAACGTTGAGTTACCAGGCTTATCTTTAAAGAATCCAATTATTCCGGCGTCAGGCTGCTTTGGATTCGGAAGAGAATTTGCTTCATTATACGACTTATCCGTGCTTGGCGGTATCATGATCAAAGCCACAACCTTAGAACCGAGATTTGGCAACCCGACACCAAGGGTAGCGGAGACAGGTGCCGGGATGCTCAATGCCATCGGTCTTCAAAATCCTGGCCTAAAAGGCGTGCTTGAAAATGAATTGCCTTGGCTTGAGCAGTTTGATACGCCTATTATTGCAAACGTCGCTGGCTCACAGGTCGATGATTATGTTGAAGTAGCGAAGCAGATCAGCCAAGCAA
This sequence comes from Bacillus sp. SIMBA_005, assembly GCF_046535585.1. NCBI lineage: Bacteria > Bacillati > Bacillota > Bacilli > Caryophanales > Bacillaceae > Bacillus > Bacillus sp. SIMBA_005. The sequence continues at coordinate 313,743 of NZ_JAWRWI010000001.1, forward strand.
AAAATGTCCATGCCCTTGAACTGAATATCTCGTGTCCAAATGTCAAAACAGGCGGAATTGCCTTTGGTACAGATCCTCAAATGGCAGCAGCATTGACAAAAGCGGTGAAGGACGTGTCCTCCGTTCCTGTCTATGTCAAACTGTCTCCTAACGTAGCCAATATTGTGGAGATTGCTCAAGCGATTGAATCTGCTGGAGCGGATGGACTCACGATGATTAACACGTTAATCGGTATGCGTTTAGATTTAAAAACGGGGAAACCGATTCTTGCCAATAAAACAGGCGGATTATCAGGCCCTGCGGTCAAACCTGTTGCTGTGCGCATGGTACATGAGGTCAGTCAAGCAGTGTCTATCCCGATTATCGGAATGGGCGGGGTGCAAAATGCTGAAGACGTACTTGAATTTTTACTAGCAGGAGCGAGTGCAGTAGCTGTTGGCACAGCCAATTTTGTGAACCCATTTATTTGCCCAGAAATCATTGAAGAACTGCCAAAAGTATTATCAGCCTATGGGTATTCATCTGTAGAGGAATGTATCGGAAGGAGCTGGAAACATGAAGCACTTGCCCATCATCGCGCTTGATTTTCCATCAGGGCAGGAGGCGCTCGCCTTTTTAGAACCCTTTGAAGGGACACCGTTATTTGTGAAGGTCGGCATGGAGCTGTTTTACCAAGAAGGACCTGTCATCCTTGAGGCGCTTAAAGAAAAAAATTGCCACATTTTCCTCGATCTCAAATTACATGACATTCCAACAACGGTGAAAAAAGCAATGAACCGGCTTGCCGCACTTGGCGTTGATCTAGTTAATGTACATGCTGCTGGCGGGAAACAGATGATGCAAGCTGCGTTAGAAGGGCTTGAAAGCGGAACGCCTGCTGGACAAAAACGTCCGGGCATTATTGCTGTGACTCAGCTGACGAGTACATCTGAAGACATGATGAGAAGCGAATTACTCATAGACCGTCCGCTGCAAGAGACTGTTATTCGGTACGGTCAATTGGCATATGAAAGTGGACTAGACGGTGTTGTTTGCTCTGTTCATGAATCCAAAGCCCTTCATGAGCACATCTCACCTGACTTCCTCACTGTTACGCCAGGGATTCGTTTACTAAATGATCAAACCGATGATCAAACCGATGATCAAAAGCGTGTGGCAACCCCTGCTTATGCAAAAGAGCAAGGTGTTTCACAAATTGTTGTCGGAAGGTCAATCACAAAAGCTGAAAAACCATTGGAAGCCTATCATCAAATTTTGAAAGAGTGGGAGTGACTGCCAGATGAAAACAAAAATCGCTAAACACCTATTACAAATCAAAGCGGTCTCATTGAAACCAGACGAACCGTTTACATGGGCAAGCGGTATCAAATCACCGATCTATTGTGACAATCGTCTCACCTTGTCCTATCCAGAAGTCAGACACGACATTGCTGAAGGTCTTAAAGAGTTGATTCTCACTCATTTTGAGGGAGCAGAGGTGATTGCTGGTACTGCAACAGCAGGCATCCCGCATGCGGCTTTAGCGGCAGACCGTCTGAACGTCCCGATGTGTTATGTCAGAAGTAAACCAAAAGCACATGGAAAAGGAAATCAAATTGAAGGTGCCGTATCAAAAGGTCAAAAGGTGGTTGTCGTAGAAGATCTGATTTCAACAGGAGGCAGTGTGCTTGAAGTGGTCGCTGCTCTTCAAGAAGCGGGCTGTGACGTACTAGGCGTTGCTGCAATCTTCACATACGGTCTGCCAAAAGCTGCGGCAGCATTCCAAGAGAAAAACATTCCATATGTCACCCTAACAGACTATGACACCCTGACAGACGTGGCACTTGAGCTGAAAGCGATTGAGCCTTCTGCTATGAATAAATTGAAACGCTGGAGACAAGATCCTTCCTCTGAATCTTGGATGGAAGAAACCGTCTAAAAAGCTGCGCCTCTCCGCACAGCTTTCAGCGTGTAGACAAACCCTCGCATTCTTTGTCAGGACTACGTGCCAGTGCTCACGAATGTTTAATTCGCTCCGCTCTGGTACTCGTCTTTCCTAGACTGCAAAGGTTTTCTATCACGCTGAATACAATCTGAAGCTGCGCGAACCCGCACAGCTTTTTTATTTGGTGAAAATAGTAAAATAGACTCAAATTTAAATAAAAACTAATCCTATCAATAAAGTCGGGTTGACTTTTGTTTGAATTGTGTTAATATTTAAGACAAATTAAAACACTTATCCAGAGAGGTGGAGGGACTGGCCCGATGAAGCCCGGCAACCTGCGATTTGCAAGGTGCTACATCCTGCAAAATGATTCTATTTTGAAAGATAAGGAAATCGTGAGCTTCCTCATCTTTCTTTCGGACTGAAAGGGAGTTTTTTTATTTTAACGGTGAGGAGGAAGTGAGAGCAAAAGCAGGATGAAGACTTAATTGAAGCCTATGCAGAAACTGATTGGGGATATGATTCAGTTTAGTTACACTGATTGTTCAGGACGGTCAAGTGATTCAAGTGGAAGAAGACAGAAAAAATTCAGTTGACGTATTGCGGAGAGTAGTGATACTCCGGAAGGGGAGAAACAATGTTAACTTATGAGAATTGGCAAGAGCCGTCCATTACATTTCAAGAAGACGATTTGTATAAAGGGGCCTTATCTGTGCTGAAATGGGCATATGGTCATTATGGTGATCAGCTCGTATATGCATGTAGTTTTGGTATTGAAGGCATCGTCCTCGTTGATTTGATTGCGAAAGTAAAAAAGGATGCAAGAATTGTCTTTTTAGATACAGGTCTGCATTTTAAGGAAACGTATGACACAATTGATGCGGTAAAGGAAAGATACCCAGGTTTAGATATTGTGCTGAAAACCCCTGAGCTGACGGTTGAGGAGCAAAACGAGCAGCATGGTGATCAACTATGGAAAACGGACCCTCAAAGCTGCTGCCATATGCGTAAGGTCATTCCTTTGCAAGAAGCATTATCAGGCTATCCGGCATGGCTTTCTGGCTTACGAAGAGAGCAGTCACCTAAGCGAGCAGGGACGAACTTTTTAAATAAGGATGAAAAATTCAAATCAGTGAAAGTATGTCCGCTTATCCACTGGACGTGGAAGGACATATGGAGATATGCATCTAGAGAGGAACTTACTTATAATCCGCTGCATGATCAAGGATATCCAAGTATCGGCTGTGCGCCGTGTACACAGCCAGCATTTACTGCCGAGGATCTGCGGTCTGGCAGATGGTCAGGCACAGCTAAGACTGAGTGCGGATTACATGAGTAAGGGAGCATAATGTATGGAAATTGCCGCAATTTTATTTAGTTTATTTTTCGCGCTAAACATTGGCGCAAGTGGTGCAGCTGCTTCAATGGGCATCGCATACGGATCAGGTGCGATTCGAAAGCCGATCTATGCACTCAGTGTATGTGCAGTTGGGATTTTAGCAGGTTCAGTCATTGGCGGCGGTGAGGTCGTCAAAACCATCAGCTCTGGCATTATGCCTGAATCCGTCATTACACTTGAAATTGTATGTATTATTATTGGTTCTGCTGCATTATCGCTCTTTATAGCGAATTTGATGGCTATCCCTTTATCAACGAGTGAGGTGACAGTAGGTGCTGTCGTTGGAGTGGCGGTCGCGTATAAAGTATTGTATGTGAAATCCATTTTAGTCATCGTGTCCTTTTGGGTCATCATTCCTATTGTTGCATTTCTTTTTACATTCATTGTAGTCAAAATCATCAGAATGTTCCCGAAACGAACCTTTTCAAAAAAAGGCACTTTGATTTTATTGATAATTTTGATCATCAGTGGATTTCTAGAAGCATTTTCTGCTGGGATGAACAATGTCGCAAATGCTGTAGGCCCCCTTGTTGCTTCAGGCATTTTATCCGTTGGGCAAGGAACGCTTTACGGCGGACTTTTCGTTGCACTGGGTGCTCTTTTATTAGGAAGAAGGGTGCTGGAAACAAACGGAAAGAAAATCACCCGCTATCAAACGGGCGAAGGGATATTGCTTTCCGGTACCGGTGCTGGACTTGTCATCGTCAGCTCTATTTTTGGGCTGCCAGTTCCACTTACCCAAATCACCTCCTCGTCTATCATTGGACTTGGCATGGCAAAAGGTGGACCTAATATTTTTCATAAACATGTGGTGAAAAAAATGCTGAAAGTGTGGGTAGTATCACCCTTTTTATCACTTAGTCTATCGTATTTGCTAGTGAGCCTTTTCTTAAAAGGTGACTATTACTCTATTTTTATCATGATGAGTGTACTGCTTGCCTCACTTGGTGCGCTAAGTTTGATGAAGGCAGTCAAAAATGAAAGCAGCTCGATTCATGAACAGGGCGGCGGGATTTAATGTTAAATCCGACTATTAACATCTACTAAATATGAACATTGAGAGGAAGATACAAATGAGTTTAACACCACATGGTGGCGTATTAATTAATCGAGTAAATGAAGAATATGATCTCAGCACGGCTGCAAAGGAAATTGAACTAGATGCTATCTCTTTTGCAGACCTTGAACTCATAGCAATTGGTGGGTATAGTCCAATTGAGGGGTTTTTAACAAAAGCTGATTATGAATCTGTTGTGAGCAGTATGCGGCTAGCAAGTGGTGTCGTTTGGTCTCTTCCTATTACATTGCCAGTGACAAAGGAAAAGGCAGGGGAAATCCATCAAGGCGATATTGTGCGTCTATCGTATAATGGAACTGTATATGGCGTGATTGAAGTAGAGGATCAATACACACCAGATAAGGAAAAAGAAGCGGTGAATGTGTATAAAACTGATGACCGCAATCATCCAGGTGTGAAAAAATTATTTGAACGCGGTGACACATACATTGGTGGTAAAATCACACTGACGAAACGCAGCGAAAAACCATTCCCTCAATTTACGTATGAGCCGGAAGAAACAAGACGTCATTTTAAAGAGAACGGCTGGAAAACGATTGTTGGTTTCCAAACGAGAAACCCTGTTCACCGTGCCCATGAATATATTCAAAAGACAGCACTTGAAACCGTCGATGGATTATTTTTAAATCCACTTGTCGGTGAAACAAAATCAGACGATATTCCGGCAGACGTGAGAATGAAAAGCTATCAAGTGTTATTGAACGGTTATTACCCTAAGGATCGCGTCTTTTTAGGTGTTTTTCCTGCGGCAATGCGTTATGCTGGACCAAAGGAAGCAATCTTTCACGCGCTTGTCCGTAAAAATTACGGCTGTACTCACTTTATTGTCGGAAGAGATCATGCAGGTGTTGGTGATTATTACGGCACATATGAGGCGCAGGAGTTATTTGAACAGTTTACAAGCGAAGAAATTGGTATTACCCCGTTAAAATTTGAACATAGCTTCTACTGTAATACATGTGAAGCAATGGCAACGCCAAAAACATGTCCTCACGATAAAAGCGAGCATGTCATTCTTTCAGGTACAAAGGTTCGAACGATGCTCAGAAACGGAGAATTACCGCCAAGCACGTTCAGCCGAAAAGAGGTCATTGAAACATTAATCGAAGGATTAAAAACGACGGTATCTTAATGGGAGGGTATGACATGAGCAACGAACATATCGTGTGGCATGATTCATCTATTACAAAAAAAGAATATCAACAGAAAAACAATCATAAAAGCGGCATTATTTGGCTCACAGGTCTAAGTGGATCAGGTAAATCAACAATCGCAAATGCAGCGGCTAGAGAGCTGTTTGAACAAGGTTATCAAGTCACTGTTCTTGATGGCGATAATGTGCGGCATGGTCTGAATAAAGATTTAGGGTTTTCAGATGATGACAGAAAAGAGAACATCCGCCGCATTGGAGAAGTGGCGAAATTATTTGTTGAGCAAGGAACGATTGTCATCACGGCTTTTATTTCACCATTTCAAGAAGACCGCCGCATTGTCAGACAGTTAGTTGAAGCGGGAGAGTTTCACGAAGTGTTTGTGAAATGTGATTTGAATGTATGTGAAGAGCGTGACCCAAAGGGGTTATATAAAAAAGCTAGAAATGGAGAAATTCCATTTTTCACCGGAATTGATTCACCATATGAAGAGCCGGCAGCACCTGAGCTCGTTCTAGATACAGGTGAATTATCCCGTGAAGAGTCCAAACAGCGTCTTGTTGATTATGTAAAAGGAAAAGCGAAATAATCGCCTGATGGCAGGGGGAGAAAAGCACGATGGGGAAAGTATACATTGTGGGGGCTGGACCTGGAGATCCAGACTTAATCACATTAAAAGCCCATAAGGCAATACAGCAGGCAGATGTCATTTTATATGATCGTCTTGTCAATCAAGAAATACTCGCCCACGCCAAACCTGAGGCGGAATTAATTTATTGCGGCAAACTCCCGAATCATCATACGATGAGACAGGAAGCCATCAATGAAGCTCTTGTCACCCATGCAAAGGAAGGGAATGTGGTCGTCCGGCTGAAAGGCGGCGACCCCTTTGTATTTGGACGCGGCGGTGAAGAAATCGAATGCTTAGCTGAGCACGGAATTCCATATGAAGTTGTCCCGGGAATTACCTCTGGTATTGCAGCAGCTGCTTATGCAGGCATTCCCGTGACGCACCGTGAATTCAGCTCGAATGTTGCGTTTGTCACAGGTCATTATCAAAAGGATGAGCATTTTGAAGAAAAGTGGGAGGCGCTGGCTACGGGGATTGATACCCTTGTGATTTACATGGGCGTCAAAAACGTAGAAAGAGTGCAGCAGCTTCTGATAAAAAATGGACGCGATCCTGAAACGCCAGCAGCGTTTATACACTGGGGAACCACGACAAGGCAAAAGACGACTTGCTGCACTGTGGCGACACTGTCTGAAACCGTTGAAAAAGAAGGTATCGAGCATCCAAGCTTAATCGTTGTTGGAGATGTCGTTCATTTTCACCAAAAGCTGAACTGGTTTGAACCGGCTCTCATTGAGAATTGAGCATGTTAGAGAAAGACACGTGCATTGATCGTGTCTTTTCGTCTGAACAAAACAAGTAAGAAGGAGGAGTCACATGAAACAAGCTGTACTTTATGTTGGGCATGGAAGCAGGGTAAAAGAAGCACAAGATAAAGCCATTTCTTTTATGAAAAGCTGTATGCCGTTAGTAGAAGCCGAAATACAAGAAATTTGTTTTTTAGAACTGACAGCCCCTTCTATAGAGGAAGGTTTTGAAGCCTGTGTGAAAAAAGGAGCTACACACATTGCGATCGTCCCGCTCCTCCTTTTAACTGCAATGCATGCTAAGTCGGATATTCCAGTTGAGATTGAGAAAGTACAAAAACGATACCCGCAAGTGAAGGTCACCTACGGGAAACCAATTGGGGTCAATCAAGAAGTGACAAAAGCAGTTGCTGCAAGAATTAAAGAAGCAGGATATCAAGGCGGGAAAGCACGGATTCTTTTAATTGGCCGTGGAAGCTCTGATCCAGATGTGAAGCGAGATGTGTTTGGCATTTCGGACGATGTCCGGCGGCTGCTTCCTCTCGCAGAGGTCTTACCATGTTTTATTACGGCATGTGAGCCAAATTACCGAGATGTTCTTGCGAAATTAACAGCAAATGATGATACACCTGTTTATCTCGTTCCCTACTTGTTGTTTACGGGTATTTTAATGAAAGAGATTGAAAATGAAGCCGCTCAGGCGAGAGAGAGGCTGAAAGATGTCCGGGTATGCCGGTATATTGGCTTTCATCCGCATGTAAAAGCAGCTTATATTGAACGCGTTAAAGAAACCATTTTAAACAAAGATGATGTGTTTCATTTCCAAGGAGTAAGCCATGCTTCCAGTCCATCTTGATTTAACCAATCAACAAGTGCTCATCGCCGGCGGTGGAAAAATAGCTGCAAGAAGGGCAGAGGCGCTATGCATAGAGCCTTGCCATATCACCATCGTGAGTCCTGACATTTCTAAAGAGATGGCACGTCTCATTGATACATACAACCTGCATTGGAAAGAAAAGAAAGTGGAGGCTGAAGATGTAGAGGATGCATTTTTCATTGTCGCTGCTACAAACGATCCAGCGGTAAATGAATGGATTGCCCAAACAGCACGACCTCATCAGCTTGTGAATTGTGTGAGCCAATCAGAGCTTGGCAATGTGATCGTGCCAAAGGTGGTCAAAGCAGGAAAAGTGACGATTTCAGTCTCTACAAGCGGTGCGAGCCCAGCCCGGACAAAACAACTGGCTGCGGAAATTGAGACATTGCTTGAACAAGAGGATGTAGATGCACTTGATGCTCTCTATATCGAAAGAAAAAAACAACAAAGAAAAAGCCGATAAAATCTCTTTAAAAGATTTTATCGGCTTTTATTATTTTCGCAGCTTTAGAACGACATCTTCGTCAGGCGTGACAAATAATGTTTGCTGCTGATCATACGTCACAAATCCAGGCTTGGCTCCATTTGGTTTTTTCACATGCCGGATTTTCGTGTAATCGACAGGAACGGAGCTCGACTCTTTTGCTTTCGAGAAGTAGGCAGCGATTTGAGCCGCTTCAAGCAGCGTCTGTTCATCAGGCGTTTGATGACGGATGACGACATGTGATCCAGGAATATCTTTTGTGTGCAGCCAAATGTCGTCACGGGCAGCTGCCTTTGTGGTTAAATACTCGTTTTGTTTGTTGTTTTTTCCGACTAAAATTGGAATACCTTGAGACGATTCATACGTTTCCAGCTGAATGGCCGCCGTTTTTTTCTTTTTGGCATTGCGCTTTTGTTTGGCGCGCAAATATTTCCCCTCAACAAGCTCTTCTCTCATTTCCTCTAAATCCTTCGGTGAGGCAGAGGATAGCTGCTGAATCAACTCATCAAAATAAGCAATCTCTTCATGTGTACGTTCAATTTGTTCATTGACCGCTTCTATTGCATTTTTTGCCTTTTGATATTTTGTGAAATATGCCTGAGCATTTTCAGAGGGGGTTTTGTTTGTTTTCAGCGGTATCGTAACCTCTCCGCCATCTTCATCGTAATAATTGATGACAGTTGCTTCTTTATCCCCTTTTTTGATGGCATATAAATTGGCTGTTAGCAATTCGCCATAGAGCTGGTATTTATGAGCATTTTGAGATTCTTCAAGGGTTCTGTTCAGTTTTTTGAGTTTGTTTTCATTTTTCTTTTTTTCATTTACGACAAACCGTTCAAGGTCAGACGCTTGTTGTTTCACTCTGTCTCTTTCAGCTTTGCCGAAATAAAAGCGGTCAAGCAGCTTGCTGAGAGATTCGAATGTTTTCATTTCACCACCAACATGCTGCAGTTCTAATAAATAGAAATATTCTTTTCCGTCTTTTCTTGTGAGCTGCGGGGTAAAGGAATGCATGCGAATAAGCTGGAACATATCGAGCAGTGTATTTGGAATTGTTTCCTGATTGGCTAGACCGGCCCTGTATACAGCTTCCTTTGCAAACAGCGGAGAAACCCCAGAGAATGTATCGACAATTTGCTTTGCGATCATTCCTTCTTGAAAGCGTAAATGCTTTAAAATATCGTCCTTCGTTACTGCAAACGGATTTAATTTTTGCTGCGCAGGCGGCAGAAGGTATTCGTTACCAGGAAGCACTGTTCGATAGCTATTTACAGATGGAGAAAGATGCTTTAGGCCATCGATGATCTGCTGCGTGTCATCTTCGACAAGAATCAAATTACTATGCCTTCCCATAATTTCAATGTAGAGCTTTCGAGTCTGTTCGTCGCCAATTTCATTGCGGCTTCGTACATGAAGTACGATCACCCGGTCAAATCCAATTTGTTCAAAACGCTCAATAAATCCGCCCTCAAGATGCTTTCTAAGGAGCATACAAAACATTGGTGGTTCGCTTGGATTGTCATATTGCTGCTCTGTGAGCTGCACTCTAGCGTAGCTCGGGTGAGCGGATAAAAGAAGCTTATGATTCTTTCCGTTTGCCCGGATATGAAAAATCAACTCGTGTTTATATGGCTGATGAATTTTTGAAATTCTACCGCCAGTTAATGTCTCTTGCAATTCATTTGTCATACCATATGTAAAAATGCCGTCAAATGACATGTTGGATACACCCTCTTCTTTCACACAAATCTACTGAAAGAACCTTCCATTTCTCGTTCTTTAGGCAGTCTTATTATTATAGCATGATTTAGGACGAGTCTGAATAAACTGGCTTATAGAACACTGCATATGAGAGAGAACAAAAGAGGAGTGGACGAGGTCAAATGAATTGGCATGAACTGAACCAAACCGATTTATTAAAAACAATGAATACATCGATAGGTGACGGACTGTCAGAAAAAGATGTACAAAAACGGCTTGAAAAACACGGGTCAAACGAATTGCAGGAAGGGAAAAAGGCATCGGCTCTGATTATTTTTTTAGCGCAATTTAAAGACTTTATGGTATTAATCTTGCTTGCAGCAACGATCATTTCTGCTTTTCTGGGCGAATACATTGATGCAGTAGCCATTGTAGCGATTGTTCTCATTAATGGAGTGCTCGGATTTTATCAAGAACGACGGGCGGAAAAATCCCTTCAAGCGTTAAAGGAATTATCAACCCCGCACGTGTATGCAAGGAGAAATAATGAATGGATCAAGATCCCGTCTAAACATCTCGTGCCAGGGGATATTGTGAAATTTTCAAGCGGAGACCGGATTGGGGCAGATATTAGATTACTAGAAACAAAGAGCCTGGAAATCGAGGAGTCTGCTCTCACTGGCGAATCCATCCCAGCAGTCAAACACGCAAGTCCTCTTTCTAGCAATCATGTCTCGCTTGGAGATTTGACGAACATGGCCTTTATGGGGACGCTTGTCACTAGAGGAAGCGGCGTGGGCGTTGTCATTGGGACAGGAATGAATACAGCGATGGGACAAATTGCCGGCATGCTGGATGCAGCAGGGAATATGGAAACACCGCTGCAAAGACGTCTCGAACAGCTGGGGAAAATCCTCATTGTGGCTGCTTTATTTTTAACGGTGCTCGTTGTGGTTCTTGGTGTTGTGCAAGGACATGATTTGTATCATATGTTCCTCGCGGGAGTATCACTTGCGGTTGCTGCCATTCCTGAAGGCCTGCCGGCGATTGTCACCGTCGCACTTTCCTTAGGAGTGCAGCGGATGATCAAACAAAAATCGATTGTCAGAAAGCTCCCGGCGGTGGAGACACTTGGCTGCGCATCGATCATTTGTTCAGATAAAACAGGAACGATGACGCAAAATAAAATGACAGTGACCCATGTATGGGCAGAGGGCAAAACGTGGAATATTTCTGGTACGGGCTATGAGCCATCTGGTGATTTCACCTTGAACGGAGAACTTGTCCATGTAGACAAACATCCAAGCTTGCAAAAGGTGTTATTATACGGGGCGCTTTGTAATACATCGACCATCGTTGAAAAAGATGGCGAAATGAGGCTTGATGGTGATCCGACAGAGGGGGCACTTCTCACCGCAGCACGTAAAGCGGGTTTTACAGAGCAATTCATCGAAGCAGGATTTCACGTAGTAGAAGAGTTTCCTTTTGATTCAGAAAGAAAGATGATGTCAGTCGTCGTCGAAACGAATCAAAAAGAGCGGTACGTCATTGCAAAAGGTGCGCCGGATGTCCTGATGAACCGTTCAAGCCATATCATGCACGGCGGCCGCACAGCTTCATTTTCAACCACTCACAGGCAAGAAACAGAGGCTGCGATTCAAGGTTTAGCAAGGCAGGCGCTGAGAACGATTGCCATTGCGTATAAAAAAGTTGGGCTGACCGAAACAATCAACACTGTCCAGCAGGCTGAAACTGATTTAACATTTATTGGGTTAGAGGGCATGATCGATCCGCCTCGTCCTGAAGTGAGGCGAGCGATTAAAGAGTGCAGGGATGCGGGCATAAAAACAGTCATGATTACAGGGGATCACGTGGAAACAGCCAAAGCCATTGCGAAAGACTTGAGCCTTTTACCAAAGCAAGGAAAGGTGCTCGACGGAAAAGCGCTAGATCACATGAGTGACAAAGAGCTTGAGCAAACGGCTGAAAATGTATACGTTTTTGCACGGGTATCACCGGAACATAAGCTGAGAATAGTGAAGGCCTATCAAAAAAATGGACATATTGTAGCGATGACAGGTGACGGGGTTAATGATGCGCCTGCAATTAAGCAAGCAGATATCGGTATCTCTATGGGTATCACTGGAACAGATGTCGCCAAGGAAGCTTCCTCTCTTATTTTACTTGATGACAACTTTGCAACCATTAAATCGGCCATTAAAGAAGGCCGGAATATTTATGAAAACATTCGTAAGTTTGTCCGTTATTTGCTGGCATCAAATGTCGGGGAAATTTTGGTTATGCTGTTTGCGATGCTTCTAGCGCTTCCGCTTCCACTCGTTCCTATTCAAATTTTATGGGTCAACCTTGTCACAGATGGTCTCCCTGCGATGGCGCTTGGCATGGATAAGCCAGAAGGCGATGTCATGAAAAGAAAGCCGAGGAATATGAAAGAGGGGATTTTTGCTAGAGGACTCGGATGGAAGGTTGTATCTAGAGGGTTCCTCATTGGACTTGCGACCCTTTTAGCATTTATGTTTGTGTATCACCGTGATCCAAACAACCTGCCATATGCGCAGACTGTTGCATTTAGTACGCTTGTTTTGGCGCAGCTCATTCATGTATTTGACTGCCGCAGTGAACGATCTATCTTTGAACGCAATCCATTCGGTAATCTCTACTTGATTGGCGCGGTTTTGTCATCACTTTTATTGATGTTTGTGGTCATTTATTATCCGCCGCTTCAGCCAATTTTCAAAACGGTGGCGATTGCACCAATTGATTGGCTGCTGATCATCGGTATGTCTGCACTGCCAACTTTTTTACTGGCAGGATCACTTTTGACAAGAAAAAAATAATTCATTATGGTATAATTTTGAGGTAATAGTGTCTGCTATTACCTTTTTCATTTTATTAATATGAAAGAATTGGGTGTTTTGACATGATACGCAGTATGACGGGATTCGGCCAAGCGAGTAAAACGGATGGAGAACTGACAGTGTCAGTTGAGCTAAAATCGGTCAATCACCGTTTTAAAGAGGTTCATGCCCGTTTGCCGAGGCCGCTTTTATATTTCGAAGACACATTGAAAAAAATCATTCTTCGTCACGTGCAGCGCGGTAGAATTGAGCTGTTTGTTACGATTGAAGGCGGTAAACTAGCAAGCCGGTCCTTGCAGATTGACTGGCCGCTGCTCGATGAATACATGAAAGCCGCAAAAGATCTCGAGAAACGCTATCACATTTCAGGCATTCAGCATGCACATGACTTACTGGGGCTGGAGCATGCCGTTCAAGTAGAAGAATCGTCCAGCCGAAATGAGCAATTAGAGCAATTGCTGATTGAAGCTTGTGAAACGGCTGTCAAGGAGCTTTGCTTCATGAGAGAGCAGGAGGGAACATCACTTCAAAAAGACTGTGAGCTGAGGCTTTCTGAATTAGAGGCCTACACAGAAGAAATCAAAGTCTTTGCACCAGAGGTTGTGAGTCAGTATAAAGACAGGCTCAATCAGCGATTGCAAGAATGGATCGGAGAGGCGCTTGACGAAAGCAGATTGACAACAGAGGCTGCGATCTTTGCTGACCGCTGTGACATTACAGAAGAGATTACAAGATTGAAAAGTCACTTTCAGCAATTCCAGCAAATCTTGATGCAAGGCGGTGCTGCTGGCAGAAAACTTGATTTTCTTGTACAGGAGCTCAACCGTGAAGTGAACACCATTGGCTCAAAAGCGAACCATCATCATTTAACAAAGTTGGTGGTTGAAATGAAAAGTGCTATTGAAAAAATAAAAGAACAAGTGCAAAATATAGAATAGTCATTGTGTATGCTGTTTACAGTACGTCTCTTTCGGCGAGACTAGAGACGTTTATAATACAGGGGGACGTTAGAAGATGACCATAAAGTTGATCAATATCGGATTTGGAAACATCATTTCAGCGAATCGGATGATTTCGATCGTCAGTCCGGAATCAGCACCGATTAAACGAATGATACAAGACGCAAGAGATCGAGGCATGCTCATAGATGCTACATACGGAAGAAGAACCCGTGCTGTTGTCATTATGGACAGTGACCATGTCATCTTATCTGCCGTTCAGCCTGAGACTGTCGCGCAAAGACTTTCTGTAAAAGAAGAAATCATAGATGAAGGGCAGGGGTAATACGCCATTATGAAAGAAAGAGGACTTTTAATCGTTCTCTCTGGACCTTCGGGAGTTGGAAAAGGAACGGTCAGACAAGCCATTTTCTCCCAGGAAGATACGAAATTTGAATACTCTATTTCTGTGACAACACGCAAACCGCGTGAAGGTGAAAGAAATGGTGTCGATTATTTCTTTAAATCCAGGGAAGAATTTGAACATATGATTGAAAATAAAAAGCTGTTAGAATGGGCAGAGTATGTCGGGAATTACTACGGCACGCCTGTTGACTATGTAGAACAGACATTAAGCGAAGGAAAAGATGTTTTCCTTGAAATCGAAGTGCAAGGTGCACTTCAAGTAAGAGAAGCATTCCCAGAAGGTCTTTTTATTTTCCTTGCACCGCCTAGTCTTTCAGAACTTCAGAACCGCATCATTACGCGTGGTACAGAGTCTGAGGAGCTCATTCGAAATCGAATGGCTGCTGCAAAAGAAGAGATTGAAATGATGGATGCTTACGACTATGTCGTGGAAAACGATGATGTCGAGCTTGCTTGTGAAAGAATCAAAGCGATCGTCCTTGCAGAACACCTGCGCAGAGACAGAGTCGCACCAAGATATAAAAAAATGCTGGGGGTAGAATAAATTATGTTAGATCCTTCAATTGACTCATTGATGAATAAACTTGATTCAAAATACACACTTGTGACAGTGTCTGCACGCCGTGCACGTGAAATGCAGATCCATCAAGATCAGCAAATCGAAAATACGAAGTCTTACAAATTTGTAGGCAAAGCACTTGAAGAAATTGATGCCGGTCTTTTGACATTTGAAAAAGAGGATCAAGAATAACACATCGCTTCTGCTATGCAGATACGATACGTTCAAAAAAGTCAAAACTATGATTGGTTTTGACTTTTTTGAATTGTAGACGAATTTGTGAAAAGGCCGTTAAGGGGGACAAACTAATGTTACAGTCAAAAAATATTTTGCTCGGCGTCAGCGGAGGAATCGCCGTATATAAAGCAGCTGCACTTACTAGTAAACTCGTACAGGCAGGCGCAAATGTAAGAGTCATTATGACAGAATCTGCTCGTGAGTTTGTGTCTCCGCTTACCTTCCAAGCTCTGTCTCGACATGAGGTGTATGTGGATACATTTAAAGAAAACAATCCAAAAGTCATAGCGCATATTGATGTAGCTGACTGGGCCGATCTCATTCTAGTTGCCCCTGCAACAGCACATACGATTGGTAAAATGGCCGCTGGGCTTGCAGATGATATGCTCACGACGACCTTACTTGCTTCAACGGCTCCTGTATGGATCGCACCAGCTATGAATGTGCATATGTATGATCACCCCGCTGTAAAGCGGAACATCCGAACATTATATGAGGACGGTTACCGGTTTATTGAGCCGAGTGAAGGTTATTTAGCCTGTGGCTACATTGGAAAAGGACGATTAGAGGAGCCTGAAAAAATTGTTGAGCACATCCGTGCATTTTTTGAAGAGTCAAAAAGCTTACCGCTTTCAGGCAAAAAAGTTGTGGTGACAGCAGGTCCTACACGAGAAGTCATTGATCCTGTGCGTTTCTTTACAAATCGATCGTCAGGAAAAATGGGCTATGCGATTGCAGAGGCTGCGCAGCAGATGGGGGCAGATGTCACGCTTATTTCAGGACCTGTTTCTTTAAATGCACCTGATCATGTACATGTGGTGCACGTTGAATCGGCAGAGGACATGTATCAAGCCGCATTAGCTGTGTACGAGGAAGCGGACCTTGTCATTAAATCAGCAGCAGTCGCCGACTATACCCCTGTGACCTCATATTCTCATAAAATGAAAAAACAGGACGGCGCCTTAGAGATTGAATTCACCCGGACAAAAGATATTTTAAAAGAGCTGGGGAAAAGAAAAGAGCATCAAGTGCTTGTCGGTTTTGCAGCTGAAACGCAGGATGTAGAATATTATGCGAAAAAGAAAATCGAATCCAAGCATTTAGATATGATTGTAGCAAACAATGTCACAAAAGAAGGTGCAGGCTTTGGCACAGACACAAATGTAGCAGCCATCATCAAAGCAGATGGTACAACAACAGAATTGCCGATGATGAGCAAAAAAGACCTCGCTTTTGAAATCTTAAAGGAGGCAAAACAGCTGTTGCCAAAAGAGCGTGATCGAGAATGATTGCTGAAGTCATCGTAGATGTCACAACGAAAGCCATTGACCGGCCATTCGATTACCGTGTACCAGATCGCTTCAAAGATCTCGTCAAAGCGGGAATGAGGGTGGTCGTTCCCTTTGGCCCGAGGAAGATTCAAGGGTTTGTGACAAAAGTCAAAGAAGAAACAGACGTAAAAACAGGAAGCATAAAGGACATTGTCGATTTATTTGACTTATCACCTGTTCTGACAGATGAGCTATTGGAGCTTTCCCACTGGCTGACGGAAAAAACGTTGTCCTATCACATTACGGCACTTCAATCGATGCTCCCTGCAGCCATGAAGGCGAAATATGAAAAAGAAATTCAAGTGCTGTCAGATGAAGAACTTCCGCAGTCATTGAAAGAGCTTTTCGGTCAGCGAGATAGCATTCTTTATGCTGACATCCCAGCCGAACAACTAAAACAGATTCAAAAGCATGTCCAAAAAGGTCATTTAGAGGTAAGGTATCACGTCTCGCAAAAATCTGGAAAGAAAAAAGTGCGCACGCTCCAACTAGCTGTATCCAAAGATAAGCTTGAAGAAAAACAGCAGCAGCTGAAGAAAAATGCGGTGAAACAAAAGGCACTGCTCTCCTTTTTGCTTCAAGCGAGTGAGACAACCTTTTTAGCGAAAGACTTGCAGCAGCAAACAGGCGCGAGTTCTCAAACGCTTAAAACCTTTATTCAAGAAGGGCTGCTAACAGAAAGCTATGAAGAGGTCTACCGGGATCCTTATCGTGACCGGGCGTTTACACCTTCTGCCTCACTTGACCTCATGCCAGAACAAAGAGAAGCGGCAAAACATATTCATCAAGCAGTCAGTGATGACCGGCATGAAACTTTTCTGCTGCACGGGGTAACAGGAAGCGGTAAAACGGAAATATACTTGCAGACGATTGATCATGCCCTGCAAAAAGGAAAAGAAGCGATCGTCCTCGTTCCAGAAATCTCGTTAACCCCTCAAATGGTTCAGCGGTTTAAAGAACGGTTCGGTTCAAATGTGGCTGTACTTCACAGCGGCTTATCGACAGGGGAAAAATATGATGAATGGCGGAAAATCCACCGCAAGGAAGTCAAGCTTGTCGTGGGTGCGAGATCGGCTGTTTTCGCACCATTTGAAAATCTAGGCATGATTATCATAGATGAAGAGCATGAATCTTCTTATAAACAAGAGGAAATGCCTCGTTATCATGCCAAGGACGTCGCTATTGAGCGAGCCAGAAGGCATCGATGCCCAGTCGTTTTAGGCAGTGCTACCCCTTCACTTGAAACCTACGCGCGTGCCAAAAAAGGCGTGTTTACATTGCTGACGCTCAAAAACCGAGTCAACCAGCAGCAGCTGCCGCACGTTTCGTTAATTGATATGAGAGAAGAATTGAGAAATGGCAACAGGTCCATGTTTTCAGAAGAATTAATGATCAGATTAAAGGAAGTGCTTGAAAGAAAAGAACAAGCCGTCTTATTTCTGAATAAAAGGGGCTATTCATCCTTTGTGATGTGCCGTGATTGCGGATATGTCGAGCAATGTCCTCATTGCGAAATTTCTCTCACCTATCACCGCTATCAAAAACGGCTGAAATGCCATTATTGCGGGCACGAGGCACCGGTGCCAGCTGAATGTCCAGAATGCCATAGTGAGCATATTCGCTATTTTGGTACGGGTACGCAGCGTGTAGAAGAAGAGCTGACTAAAGTACTGCCAGAGGCAAGAGTCATCCGAATGGATGTGGATACAACGTCTCGTAAAGGTGCTCACGAAAAGCTCCTCACATCTTTTGGGAATAAAGAAGCAGATATTTTGCTCGGGACACAGATGATTGCAAAAGGGCTGGATTTCCCCGATGTCACACTTGTTGGTGTTCTAAGTGCCGATACGTCTCTTCATATCCCTGATTTCCGTTCAAGTGAAAAAACATTTCAGCTTCTCACGCAGGTCAGCGGCAGGGCAGGACGACATGAAAAAGCAGGCTCTGTGATCATTCAATCGTATACGCCTTCTCATTATAGTATTGAATTAACGAAGCAGCATGACTATGAAGCCTTTTATGAACAGGAGATGCTGCATCGCCGCCACCAGTCCTATCCGCCGTATTACTTTTTGGCGATGGTGACAGTATCACATGAGGAAGTGACGAAGGCAGCGCATGTTACGGATCAAATTGTTCAGTTCCTAAAAATGAACTGTGCACCGAATACAAGGATCCTTGGTCCGGCTGCATCACCAATCGCTAAGATCAAAGATAGATATCGATATCAATGCGTGATAAAATACAAAAGGGAAAATGAACTGGCAAGTTTACTACGGAAAATACAAGACCATTATCAAAAGGAAATGGAACAAAAACAATTGATGATTTCAATAGATATGAATCCATATATGATGATGTAAAACGGAGGGCTTTAAGTGGCAGTAAAACCAATAGTCATACATCCGGCAGACGTACTTGAACAAAAGGCAGAGCCTGTCGATACGTTCGATAAAAAGCTTAAAAAACTGCTTGATGATATGTATGATACAATGCTTGAGCTAGATGGAGTCGGACTAGCAGCACCACAAATTGGCATTTCTCAAAGAATTGCTGTTGTCGATATCGGAGAAGAACCTGGCAGAATTGATTTAGTGAATCCCGAGGTTCTTGAAGTAAAAGGAAGTCAAACTGATATTGAAGGCTGCCTGAGCTTTCCATCTTTATACGGCACAGTAGAAAGACCGAGCTATGTGAAGGTAAAAGCCTTTGATAAGAAAGGCAAACCATTTACAATAGAAGCAGAAGGGTTTTTAGCAAGAGCCTTATTGCACGAAATTGATCATTTAGACGGCATATTATTTACGTCGAAAATCATTCAAACTTATACAGAAAAAGAACTTGCGGAAATGGAAGGGTGAAGAAAATGGCACGTATTGTATTTATGGGAACCCCTGATTTCTCAGTACCTGTGCTGCAAACACTCATAACAGAAGGATACGAAGTTGTCGGGGTCGTCACGCAGCCAGATCGCCCGAAAGGCAGAAAACGAGTACTCACGCCGCCTCCTGTGAAAGTGGAAGCCTTAAAGCACGGCATTCCGGTCTTGCAGCCTGAAAAGGTACGCCTTGATGAAGAAATTGATAAAGTACTTGCCTTAAAACCAGATTTAATTGTGACAGCGGCTTTTGGACAAATCCTCCCAAAACGACTACTGGATGAACCTCAGTTTGGCTGTATCAATGTGCATGCCTCGCTGCTGCCAGAACTAAGAGGGGGCGCGCCGATCCATTATGCGATCCTTCAAGGTAAAAAGAAAACAGGCGTTACGATCATGTACATGGTGGAACGACTTGATGCAGGGGACATGATCAGTAAAGTAGAAGTGGAAATCGACGAATTAGACAATGTCGGTACATTGCATGACAAATTAAGTGTAGCAGGCGCTGCACTATTGAAAGATACTGTGCCGAATGTTCTGAGCGGATCTATTTCACCAATTCCGCAAAATGAAGAAGCGGCAACGTATGCACCTAATATAAAGCGAGAGCAGGAAAGGTTAGACTGGACAAAGACCGGAGAAGAGCTTTACAACCAAGTTCGCGGCTTAAATCCGTGGCCAGTTGCCTATACTGAATGGAACGGGGCTCATCTAAAAGTATGGGAAGCGAAAAAAGTGCCACTCGAAGCGCAAGAAGAACCTGGGAAAGTGATTGAGCTTCAAAAAGAAGGTCCAGTCATTGGAACTGGGAATAAACAAGGCCTTTTATTAACAGGTGTACAGCCAGCTGGTAAGAAAAAGATGAGCGGCGAAGACTTCCTAAGAGGCGCAAATATCGAAATTGGACAGAAATTAGGGTTAATGAATGAAGAAAAGTAATGTGAGAGAAGTAGCGCTAGACGCTTTAATCAAACTCGAACAAAACCAAGCATACAGTAATTTGCTTTTGCAGTCAGTCATGAAAGACAAAGACTTGGCAGATCAGGACAAACCGCTCTTAACAGAGCTTGTGTACGGTACTCTGCAAAACAAGCTGGCATTAGATTATATGCTGGCACCATTTGTGAAAAAACCGCAAAAGGTGGCTCCTTGGGTCATGCAGCTTTTGCGGATGTCTCTTTATCAAATGGTCTACCTTGAAAAAATTCCAGATCGTGCAGCCATCCATGAAGCAGTTGAGCTAACGAAAAAGAGAGGGCACAAGGGCATTTCTTCACTTGTGAACGGTGTTCTTCGTTCCGTGCAAAGAGAAGGCGTTCCGGCTTTTGATGCCATCGAAGATCCGGTCAAGCGGCTTTCGATTGAGACAAGCCACCCATTATGGCTCGTGCAGGAGTGGGTTCAGTCATACGGATTTGAAGCAGCAGAAAGCATGTGCCGTATTCATTTAGTACCGCCAAAGCAAACCCTTCGTGTCAATCGAATGAAAACGGACCGCGCTGCACTGCAGCAAGAGCTGCTGGATGCCGGGATTGAAACGGAGCTTGGTGACTTATCTGAAGATGCACTTAAGCTGATGAAAGGGTCCATCGTTTCAACCCCTTCTTTCCAAGAAGGCTATGTGACCATTCAAGATGAAAGCTCAATGCTTGTCGCAAGAGCACTAGACCCTCAGCCGGGAGAAATTGTGCTTGACGCCTGTGCGGCTCCAGGCGGAAAATCAACACATATCGCAGAGCGTATGAACGACGAAGGACAAATTGTTTCACTTGATTTGCACGAACATAAAGTGAAACTCATTAAACAAGCAGCAAAACGTCTGAACCTTACTCAGATTGAAGCAAAAGCGCTTGATGCAAGGAAAGCAAAGGGTGATTACAGCGAAGCTTCATTTGACCGGATTCTGATTGATGCGCCGTGTTCTGGTTTTGGCGTCATTAGACGGAAACCAGATATGAAATATACAAAGTCTCCAGAAGACTCAGCAAGGCTTGCTGCAATTCAGCAGGCAATCTTAAAAGAAACAGCTCCGCTTTTAAAGCCTGGCGGAACCCTTGTATATAGTACATGTACAATGGACCCAACAGAAAATCAACAAGTGATTCATGCGTTTTTACAAGAACACCAAGACTTCGAACCCGATCTATCTCTTAATGAACGGCTGCCTGAGCAGGTTGCTCCGTTTGTTCAAAACGGAAGTGTGCAAATTCTTCCTCATTATTTCGGAACAGATGGTTTCTTTATTTGCAGCATGAGAAAGAAGGGATAAAAAATGACAGAACAAAAAGTAAGAAAAGAACTGAAAACAGATATGCCGTCGATCTATTCATTTGAGCTTCACGAAATGAAAGAATGGTTAAAAGAACAAGACGAAAAACCTTTCCGCGCAGCTCAAATTTTTGAGTGGCTTTATGAGAAACGTGTGACATCATTTGATGAAATGTCTAACCTCTCCAAAGAATTAAGAGAAAAGTTAAAAGATCAATTTACCATCACAACTTTAAAAACCGTGATCAAACAAACGTCTCAGGACGGAACGATCAAGTTTTTATTTGAACTGCATGATGGTTATACAATTGAAACAGTGCTTATGCGTCACGAATATGGAAACTCTGTCTGTGTGACAACACAGGTTGGCTGTCGAATTGGCTGTACATTCTGTGCATCTACACTTGGTGGTTTAAAACGAAACCTTGAAGCCGGAGAAATCGTTGCACAAGTATTAAAAGTGCAGCAGGCACTTGACGAAACAGACGAGAGAGTCAGCTCTGTTGTCATCATGGGAATTGGCGAACCGTTTGATAACTTTGAAGAAATGCTTGCCTTCCTTAAAATCATCAACCATGATAATGGCTTAAATATTGGTGCACGCCATATTACGGTTTCGACAAGCGGAATCATTCCAAAGATCTATCAATTCGCTGATGAGCAAATGCAAATCAACTTTGCTGTGTCATTGCACGCACCGAACACAGAGATCAGAAGCCGCCTAATGCCGATCAATAAGGCATATAAGCTGCCAAAATTAATGGAAGCCATCGAATACTACATTCAAAAGACGGGTAGACGTGTCAGCTTTGAATACGGCCTGTTTGGCGGAGTAAATGATCAAGTTCACCATGCAGAAGAACTGGCAGACCTATTAAAAGGAATCAAGTGCCACGTGAACCTCATTCCGGTGAACTATGTACCAGAGAGAGATTATGTGAGAACACCTAGAGAACAAATCTTCCTATTTGAAAAAACGCTGAAAGAACGCGGCGTAAACGTAACGATTAGACGAGAGCAAGGCCATGACATTGATGCTGCTTGCGGTCAGCTAAGAGCGAAGGAGCGTCAGGAAGAGACGAGGTGACGAATGTTGATAAGGGCAGCCTTTCTTACCGATACAGGAAAAGTCCGTCAGCATAATGAAGATGATGCAGGTATTTTTGAAGCAAAAGAAGATTCACTTCTCGCTGTTGTAGCAGACGGCATGGGAGGTCATCTTGCTGGTGATGTCGCCAGCAAGATGGCAGTCTCTTCTTTAAAAGAATACTGGGAAGAAATATCTTCAATTCCAGAAAAGCCAGCCGATCAAGAAAGCTGGTTAATCTCAAAAATCAGTGACATTAATGACCAAGTTTATGAACATGCGCAAAACAATGAGGAGTGCCAAGGAATGGGGACGACCATTGTATGTGCGCTCGTTCATTTGCAAACGGTCACAATTGCGCATATTGGAGACAGCCGCTGCTACCTGCTAAGAGAAGGAGCGCTGACCCAATTAACAGATGATCATTCACTCGTGAATGAGCTTGTGAAAACAGGTGAAATTTCAAAAGCGGATGCAGAATATCATCCAAGAAAAAATGTGCTCACGAAAGCATTAGGAACAGATAAGCGTGTTCAGATTGATGCACGCACCTTTGAAGTGGACCCAGGAGATCAAATCCTGCTTTGCTCAGATGGTCTATCGAATAAAATAGAAGAAGAGCATTTGATTCATATTTTAACGCAAACAACCGCACCAGAGGAAAAAGTAACAGAGTTAATACAAACAGCGAATGACAACGGCGGTGAAGATAACATTACAGCAGTACTGTTAGAAATCTCCTCCCAGCCAGAGGAGGGTGACAGCAAGTGTTGATCGGAAAAAGGATCAGCGGCCGTTATCAGATTCTTCGCGTCATAGGCGGAGGCGGAATGGCAAACGTCTATTTGGCGGAGGATATGATTTTAGATCGCGAAGTAGCGATTAAAATTTTGCGGTTTGACTTTGCGAGCGATGATGATTTTATTAGACGTTTCCGGAGGGAAGCGCAGTCAGCTGCAAGCTTAGATCATTCGAATATTGTCAGCATCTACGATGTCGGGGAAGAAGATGACATTTATTATATTGTAATGGAATATGTCGAGGGAATGACGCTGAAGGAATACATACACGCCAATGGTCCGCTTCATCCGAAAGAAGCCGTTCGCATCATGGAACAAGTCGTTGCGGCGATGGAAGAAGCCCATGCGAAACAGCTCGTCCACCGTGACATTAAGCCTCACAATATATTAATAGACAATATGGGGAACATCAAAGTCACGGATTTTGGGATTGCCATGGCACTCAGCTCAGCGACCATTACCCATACAAATTCTGTCCTAGGCTCCGTGCACTACTTGTCTCCAGAACAAGCACGCGGGGGTCTTGCAACGAAAAAGTCAGACATCTATTCGCTTGGGATTGTGCTCTATGAACTCATCTCAGGACGCATGCCATTTGAAGGGGAATCGGCTGTCAGTGTTGCACTGAAGCATTTGCAATCAGAGCCGCCATCTGTGAGAAGGTGGAATCCTTCTGTTCCACAAAGCGTGGAAAACATCATTTTAAAGGCGATGGCCAAAGATCCATTTTATCGATATGAAGATGCATCTGAAATGCAAAAAGACTTAAAAACCGCTTTCGATCCAGCCAGATTAAAAGAAAAACGCTTTGTCATTGAAGAAGACCATGAAGCAACGAAAGCGATCCCAATTATTCAAGATCATCAAATCGATCAAGACAATGAAAAAACAGCCGTCCATCCGGCTCAAAAACCGAAGAAAAAAGAGAAACAAAAGCCGAAAAAGAAACGGAAAAAATGGCCATGGATTGTAGCATCTATCTTATTTATATTGACTGCTGCGACAATTTTAGCCATCACTGTGTTTCCAGGGCTGCTTTTTCCAAAAGATGTGGAAGTCACAGATGTATCTGGCATGACAGTTGAAAAAGCAGAAGATACCTTAAAGAAAGCTGGGTTCACCGTCGCTTCGGAGTCAATAGAGATCGCTGATGAGAAAATTGAAAAAGGTCTCGTCGTCAAAACAGATCCGAAAATCGGTACAAAGGTCAAAGAAGGAACAGAAATTCAGCTTTACGAAAGTACTGGCAAGGAAAAGACCGAATTACCTGATGTGACAGGCGAAAAGGTCGATAAAGCAAAAGAAATCTTAGAGAAAAAAGGGTTTAAACAGGTCGTTGTGGAGGAAGTGAATGACAATGACACCGAATCTGGGATTGTCATGGAACAGAGTCCTTCCGCGAATACTGAACTTGTAGCAGCAGATGAAGAAGTCACCTTGACTGTCAGTATAGGTCCTGCCGATATTACATTACGTGATTTAACGACGTATAGTAAGCAAGCGGCATCGAATTATTTAGAGGATAACGGCTTAAAGCTTGATGAAAAAGAAGCGTATTCTGATGATGTGCCAAAAGGCGAGGTCATGAAGCAGGAACCAGGAGCAGGAACGGCTGTTAAACCAGGTGACACGGTCAAGATTACATTCTCTCTTGGACCGAAGGAAAAACCAGCCAAAACGGTGACCGAAAAGATTGCGATCCCTTATGAACCAGAAGCGGAAGGACAGGAGATGAATGTCCAAATTTCCATTGATGATGCGGAGCATAGCATCTCTGATTCATACGAAAGCTTTAAAATCACTGCGCCGACTGAACGGACCATTAAATTTAAGATTGAACCAGGTCAAAAAGGATATTATCAAGTGACGGTTGATGATAAAGTCGTCAGCTCGAAAACGATCGAATACCCTGATGATGAATAAAGGAGGGACTTTATGCCTGAGGGCAAAATTATTAAAGCATTAAGCGGATTCTACTATGTACTGGATGAGTCACAAGAGAGTGGAAAAGTGGTTCAGTGCAGAGCGAGAGGCATTTTTCGAAAAAACAAAATTACACCTCTTGTTGGCGATTACGTCGTGTATCAAGCAGACAACGATAAAGAAGGCTACTTATTAGAAGTAAAAGAACGGACAAACGAACTTGTTCGTCCGCCTATCAGTAACGTTGATCAAGCGGTACTTGTTTTCTCAGCGGCAGAACCAACCTTTAGCACCTCACTCTTAGACAGATTTTTAGTGCTTGTTGAAGCCAATCATATTGAGCCGATTATCTGTATCACTAAAATGGACTTATTGAAAACAGACGAAGAGCGTGAAACGATCATGGCATATGCAGACGACTATCGGCAAATTGGCTATGAGGTTCATTTAACCTCTACGATTGAAGGAGACGGCATTGAGAAGCTGACTCCGCACTTTCACCATAAAATCACGGTATTTGCCGGTCAGTCTGGTGTAGGCAAATCGTCCCTTTTAAATGCGATGAGTCCTGAATTGGCTCTGAAAACAGATCATATCTCATCCCATCTCGGACGAGGAAAGCATACGACAAGACATGTCGAACTCATTCGAACAGCAGACGGGCTCATTGCAGATACTCCGGGCTTTAGCTCGCTCGAATTTACTGGCATCGAAGCAGAAGATCTAGGTCTATACTTTTTAGATATTAGAGACCGAAGTGCAGATTGTAAATTTAGAGGCTGCCTGCACGTGAAAGAGCCTGGGTGTGCGATAAAAGATGCGGTCGAGCATGATCAAATCAAAGAGTATCGCTATCAGCATTATTTAGAGTTTTTAACAGAAATCAAAGACAGAAAGCCGAGGTACTAAATCATGGTTTATATTGCACCTTCCATTTTATCAGCAGATTTTGCCAATTTGGAGAAAGATATCCGTGATGTGGAACAAGGCGGTGCAGATTACATTCATATTGATGTCATGGATGGTCATTTTGTTCCGAATATGACATTTGGGCCAAATGTCGTCGAAGCGATCAGACCGCATACGCGTCTTCCGCTTGATGTTCACCTAATGATTGAGCAGCCAGATCGGTATATTCCTGCATTCGCAAAAGCTGGCGCTGATATTATTTCTGTTCATGTGGAAGCTTGTCCGCACTTACATCGAACAATACAACATATGAAAGAACAAGGTGTAAAAGCAGGGGTGGTCTTGAATCCGCACACACCCGTTTCTCACATTGAGCATGTATTAGAAGATGTGGACCTTGTGTTATTCATGACAGTGAACCCTGGTTTCGGGGGACAGGCATTTATTCCATCTGTCCTCACGAAAGTAAAAGAAGTAAAAGCACTGAGTGAACAAAAGGGCTTAACTGATTTACTGATAGAAATAGACGGCGGTGTCAATGTAGAGACTGCAAAAAGCTGCAAAGAGGCAGGCGCTAATTTACTTGTAGCGGGCTCTGCGGTATACGGTAAAGACAACCGCGCAGCAGCGATCCAGGCAATTCGAGAAGCGTAAAGGAAGGAACCAAAGTCATTGTGATCTTTGGTTCTTTTTACATGGAGAGGAGCGTATATCATGCACATACATATCGTAGCCGGCGGTCCTTTTGAATACATCCCGCCACTTGAACGTGAAGCATCACAAGAGGATGTTCTCTGGATTGGCGTAGACCGTGGAACCCTCTTCTTACTAGAGCACGGCATTATCCCTGCCAAAGCCTTTGGTGATTTTGACAGTGTGACAGAAGAAGAGCTTCGGGAGCTGAAAGAAAAATTGCCTGCCCTGAATGTCTTTCAAGCTGAAAAGGATGAAACCGATTTAGAGCTTGCACTGAACTGGGCACTCAGTCAGCACCCAGCACATATTTACATCTACGGTATTACAGGAGGAAGGGCGGATCATTTTCTAGGAAATATCCATCTTCTTTACAAAGGGATTCAGCACAAGCAGAATATCACCCTTGTAGACAAACAAAATATCATTCAAATGTTTGAACCTGGTACATACGAAATAAAAGAAGATCAGGATAAACAATATGTGTCGTTTCTGCCCTTTGGAACACCGGTTGAAAAGCTGACATTAAAAGGTTTCAAATATCCTCTGAAAAATTGTCATATTGAGCCTGGTTCCACACTATGTATTAGTAACGAACTCATCCACTCAAATGGTACTTTTTCTTTTCGTGAAGGCATATTAATAATGGTAAGAAGCAAAGATTGACCAACCTATCAATGTGGATGGCTGATTAAGCTCAATTGTGCTGCAAGCGGTACTTTTAGGAGGGGGACAAAATGAAATTTTATACAATCAAACTGCCTAGATTTCTTGGCGGCATTGTCCGTGCGATGCTTGGTTCATTTAAGAAAGATTAATGAGTAATCTCCTTTATTTCCACATAAAAACGCCTGCTACAATTTATTGTAGCAGGCGTTTACTCTTGCTTATACACGCTCAACTTTACCAGATTTCAAAGCTCGAGCTGATACATATACTCTTTTAGGCTTACCGTCCACTAGAATACGAACTTTTTGAAGGTTCGCGCCCCATGTACGTTTTGTAGAGTTCATTGCGTGAGAACGATTGTTCCCAGCTTTTGTTTTTCTGCCTGTGATAACGCATTTACGTGCCATTTGTTTCCCTCCTAACTGCGAAAACATCATCATATTCTTCATATACGTACTTAGAGATGCCTCAAGATACTTTAATAATTTACCACAGCTTCAAGGGGTTTGCAAGGATTGTTTACTCCTCTTTCAAGAAAAATACCTTGACATCTTGATAAAAAATCAAGGCTATAGTATAAGTAGGATTGGGTCGGATTGAAGGATTTCTTTTAAAAAGAAGGGTCTTATAGTAAAATAGTGATAACTCAGGGCAATTTCTCAAAAAGGGGGAACCAATATGTCCATTGAACTTAGAACAAAATACGGACAAATTGATATATCAAATGAAGTCATTGCAATGGTGGCAGGAGGCGCTGCGATCGATTGCTATGGTATTGTTGGGATGGCGTCCAAAAATCAAATCAAGGACGGCTTGACGGATATTCTCCGCAAAGAGAACTTCAGCCGGGGTGTTCTTGTGCGTCAAAAAGAAGACCGCATTCATATTGATATGTACATCATCGTCAGCTACGGTACAAAAATATCAGAAGTCGCACATAATGTTCAAACGAAAGTCAAATATACGATTTCTCACACAGTTGGACTTTCTGTTGATTCGGTCAACATTTATGTACAAGGAGTAAGAGTTACGAACCCGTAGTAAGGAGGAAATATATTGTCTATTAGAATTCTTGATGGCCGCTCATTTGCAAAAATGATTCTTGCAGGTGCTCACCATCTTTCTCAAAACGCACAAATTGTGGATGCGTTAAATGTTTTTCCAGTGCCAGACGGAGACACGGGGACAAATATGAATTTGTCAATGACTTCAGGGGCAAAAGCAGTTGAAGAAACAAATACCGATCATATTGGGAAGGTCGGCGTGGCATTGTCAAAAGGGCTATTGATGGGCGCAAGAGGGAACTCAGGCGTCATTCTATCACAGCTATTTAGAGGTTTCAGTAAACAGATCGAACAAAAAGAAACGATTGATGCAAAAGAATTTGCTCTTGCCTTACAGGCAGGTGTCGATACAGCATATAAAGCCGTGATGAAGCCGATTGAAGGGACCATCTTAACGGTTGCAAAGGATGCAGCAAAGAAAGCGGTTGCTGTTTCAGCAACCGAAAATAACATTGACCGCGTTCTTGAGTTAACGATTGAGGAAGCGAGAGCATCACTTGAGCGAACGCCAGATCTACTTCCTGTTTTAAAAGAAGTAGGCGTTGTCGATAGTGGAGGTAAAGGACTTCTCTGCGTATATGAAGGTTTCCTTGCTTCATTAAGAGGAGAGGAGCTTCCTTCGAAAGCGGCCTCTTTACCAACGTTAAAAGAACTTGTCAGTGCAGAGCATCATAAAAGTGCACAAAGCCATATGAACACTGAAGATATCGAATTTGGTTATTGTACTGAATTTATGGTGAAATTTGAAGAAGACAAACAGTCCTTTGATGAGAATGCCTTCAGAGAAGACTTAAGCGAATTCGGAGATTCACTTCTTGTGGTATCTGATGAAACGCTGGCGAAAGTTCATATACATGCAGAGCAGCCTGGAGATGTCTTATCCTATGCACAGCGCTACGGCAGCCTGATCAACATGAAAATTGAAAACATGAGAGAGCAGCATAGCTCGATTGTGAACGAAGAAAAAGAACATGCGACTACTGCACCAAAGGCACCTACTGCTGAAAAACAGCGCTTTGGAGTCGTCAGTGTCGCAATGGGAGAAGGAATTGCTGACTTGTTTAAAAGTATCGGAGCTTCCGTCGTCATTGAAGGTGGACAGACGATGAACCCGAGCACAGAAGACATTGTCACAGCAATTGAAAGCGTACATGCCGAAACCGTCTTTATCTTACCTAATAATTCTAATATTGTCATGGCAGCGAAACAGGCGGCAACTGTCTCAAGTCGTGAGGTTGTTGTTATTCCGACGAAAACCGTTCCACAAGGGATGTCGGCACTCCTTTCTCTCAATGAAGCAGCTTCAAACGAAGATAACGAAGCGGCGATGCTAGAAGCGATTGACCACGTAAAAAGCGGTCAAATTACTTTTGCGGTGAGAGATACCCAAATCGATGGAATCGACATTGCCAAAGGAGATTATATGGGTCTCTTTAACGGAAAAATCACCTTAACTGCGAAAAATCAATTAGATGCAGCCAAAGAACTTTTAACCAAAATGGTGACAGAAGATGATGAGATTGTTACGATCATTAAAGGGGAAGATGCATCATCTGAAGAGATGGACGACTTAGAAGCCTTTATTGAAGAAACATTTGAAGATATAGAAGTTGAAGTCCACGATGGAAAACAGCCGCTTTATTCATATATTTTGGCTGTGGAATAACGAAAGAAGGGCAAATCAAGCCCTTCTTCTTCTTTTGCAATTTTTTACTAACGATTCAACGGTGAAATGAGTTGCGGGAAATGATTGAATCCATTAGTCTAAAGAAAGAACCAAACCAATATGTGAGTGGTTATGAGAGGGGAAGACCTATGAAATTTAGAAGTGTGTTTGATATTATTGGACCCGTCATGATTGGTCCATCAAGTTCGCACACAGCGGGTGCGGCTCGAATAGGAAGAGTGGCTCGCAGCTTATTTGGAAGAGAACCGAAACGAATTGTCGTTTCATTTTATGGCTCTTTTAAAGATACGTATAAAGGACATGGTACAGATGTCGCCATTATCGGCGGCGTTCTTGATTTTGATACATTTGATGAACGCATCAAAACAGCGATCAATATTGCAAAAAGCAAAGGGATCGACATTGAATTTAAAGAAGAAGATGCGGTACCAGCGCATCCGAATACAGCAAAAGTAGAGATATCAGATGCGAACGGAAGCCTTGAATTAATCGGGATTTCCATCGGCGGTGGTAAAATTGAAATCACTGAACTGAATGGCTTTGAGCTCAGACTTTCAGGAAATCATCCTGCCATTCTTGTGGTTCATAACGATCGCTACGGTACGATTGCGGCAGTCGCCAACGTGTTAGCGAAATTCGCCATCAACATCGGTCATATGGAAGTGGCGCGTAAAGATGTCGGGCAAGAGGCTCTGATGACCATCGAAGTGGATCAAAATATTGACCCAGCTGTCCTAACAGAGCTTGAAACGCTGCCAAACATTATTCAAGTCACACAAATTGCAGAGTAACAACAAGGAGGTTATGGATGATGTTTAAAAACGTCAAAGAACTCGTGCAGCTAACAGAAGAACGGAATACCTCCATTTCAGAAATCATGATTACGCAAGAAATGGAAGTGACAGGGAAGTCACGTGAAGATATTTTCTCCCAAATGTACCGCAACCTAGAAGTGATGGAGCAGGCCGTAGAAAACGGGCTGAAAGGTGTGAAATCATTATCCGGTTTAACAGGCGGAGATGCGGTCAAACTTCAAGCGTATATCGCATCAGGCAAAACATTGTCTGGTCATACGATATTAGATGCTGTCAGTAAGGCAGTGGCAACAAATGAAGTCAATGCCGCAATGGGTACGATCTGTGCAACGCCTACAGCAGGCTCAGCAGGTGTTGTGCCAGGTACGTTATTTGCAGTAAAACAAACATTAAAGCCAACAAAGGAACAAATGGTCAGATTCCTATTCACTTCTGGCGCATTTGGTTTTGTTGTGGCCAATAATGCGAGCATCTCTGGTGCAGCAGGCGGCTGTCAGGCTGAGGTA
Organism: Bacillus sp. SIMBA_005; assembly: GCF_046535585.1. Classification (NCBI taxonomy): domain Bacteria; kingdom Bacillati; phylum Bacillota; class Bacilli; order Caryophanales; family Bacillaceae; genus Bacillus; species Bacillus sp. SIMBA_005. Next base: position 345,406 of record NZ_JAWRWI010000001.1, read on the forward strand.
GGTTCAGCCTCAGGAATGGCGGCAGCAGCCATTGTCGAAATGGCAGGCGGTACCCCTCAGCAATCTGCTGAAGCAATGGCGATTACACTGAAAAATATGCTTGGACTTGTTTGTGACCCAGTAGCTGGACTTGTCGAGGTACCGTGCGTAAAACGAAACGCCATGGGTGCATCAAATGCGATGATCGCAGCAGATATGGCACTTGCTGGTATCACAAGCCGTATTCCATGTGATGAAGTCATTGATGCGATGTATAAAATTGGTCAAACCATGCCAACGGCACTTCGCGAAACAGCACAAGGCGGACTTGCTGCAACACCGACAGCAAGAGAGCTTGAAAAGAAGATTTTCGGAGGTGTGACCTCATCTCGTGATACAGAAACTGCAAGATAACGTCTCAGTCCTCAAGGGGATTGGAGAAGAAACTGAAAAAACACTCAATGAACTTGGAATCCACACAGTAGCCGATTTACTTGGCTACTTTCCTTATCGATATGATGACTATGAGCTTCGTAATTTAGAAGAAGTAAAGCATGACGAACGTGTCACAGTTGAAGGAAAAGTGCACAGTGAGCCCGTCCTCACCTATTATGGAAAAAAACGAAGCAGGCTGACATTCAGGCTGCTTGTCGGGCGTTTTCTCATCACAGCCATTTGCTTCAATCGCCCTTATTTAAAACGAAGCCTTGTGTTAGGTGATACGGTATCCGTCACTGGCAAATGGGATAAAAACCGTCAATCCATCATGGTGCAGGAATTTAAAAAAGGGACGCACGAGCAAGATGGCAGTATAGAGCCTGTTTATTCAGTAAAAGAAAATGTAACCGTGAAGATGATGAGGCGTTTTGTCAAACAAGCCTTGTCACTTTATGTAGATAAAGCTGAAGATCCACTGCCAAAGCAGCTTGTCTCTACCTATAAACTTATGTCCTATCAGGAAGCATTAAAAACCATTCACCTGCCAGAAACAAGAGAATCACTAAAGCAAGCAAGACGACGCTTTGTGTACGAAGAATTTCTTATTTTCCAGCTAAAGATGCAGGCCATTAGAAAGAAAGAACGAGAAAAAACATCGGGCATCCAGCATCTGTTTTCCAAAGAGGCTGTTTTTGAGTTTGTTCACAGCCTGCCATTTCCACTGACAAAGGCACAATCAAGAGTGCTTGATGAAATTATGTCTGATATGGCTTCCCCGTACCGGATGAACCGTCTGCTTCAAGGGGATGTAGGTTCAGGGAAAACTGCTGTTGCAGCTATTGCACTATATGCCGCTCATTTATCCGGCTATCAAGGTGCATTAATGGTCCCAACAGAGATTTTGGCAGAGCAGCATGCAGATTCCCTTTATCAGCTGTTTGAAAAATGGGGACTAAATATCGCCCTACTAACAAGCTCTGTAAAAGGAAAGCGCCGCAGAGAATTGCTGGAACGTCTAAAAGAGGGCGAGATCGATATATTAGTTGGAACGCATGCACTCATCCAAGACGAAGTCGAATTTCAGCAGCTCGGTCTTGTGATTACAGATGAGCAGCACCGGTTTGGCGTAGAACAACGGAAAAAATTAAGAAGTAAAGGGCAGGACCCAGATGTCTTGTTCATGACTGCCACACCTATTCCGCGTACACTTGCGATCACTGTTTTTGGAGAAATGGACGTTTCCGTCATTGATGAATTACCAGCCGGCAGGAAACAGATCGAAACGTATTGGGTCAAGCATGACATGCTTGAGAGAATTCTTGCATTTGTGGATAAAGAGCTGAAAAAAGGAAGACAGGCATATATTATTTGTCCACTCATAGAAGAATCAGACAAGCTGGATGTGCAAAATGCGATTGATGTCCATAGCATGCTGACAGAGGCATACCGCGGTAAGTGGGCGATCGGCTTAATGCACGGGAAACTGGCGAGTGATGAAAAAGATCAAGTGATGAGAGACTTTACAGCAAATGAAGTACAAATTCTCGTTTCAACCACAGTCGTTGAAGTTGGCGTCAACGTGCCGAATGCGACCATCATGGTCATTTACGATGCAGACCGCTTCGGACTGTCTCAGCTTCATCAGCTCAGAGGCCGGGTTGGACGCGGAGAGCATCAATCATTTTGTATTTTAATGGCGGATCCAAAATCAGAAACCGGGAAAGAGCGAATGAGGATTATGTCCGAAACAACCGACGGCTTTGAGCTGTCTGAAAAGGACTTAGAGCTAAGAGGACCTGGCGATTTCTTCGGTAAAAAACAAAGCGGAATGCCTGAATTTAAAGTAGCAGATATGGTTCATGACTACAGAGCACTGGAAACTGCTAGAAAAGATGCGGCAGAACTTGTGCAATCAGATGCATTTTGGACAGATCCCGAATACAAAGAACTTCGGCAAACACTTATAGACAGCGGGGTGCTGGGCGGAGATAAATTAAGCTGATCAAGCGCTGGAGGAATTTTCTTGTCTTTTTGAAACAAGGATTGATTTATCATCTATGAGATTATATACTACTATTAGTACCTAGTCATAAATGTACGGATGGTGTCTGCATATGAAACTAAATAAAAAAGAACGTCAAAAGCTTCTCCAGCAAACGATCAGCTCGACTCCGTTCATTACTGATGAAGAATTGGCAAGTAAATTCGGTGTAAGTATTCAAACGGTTCGTCTTGATCGTTTGGAACTGTCGATTCCTGAATTACGCGAAAGAATTAAGCATGTGGCCGAAAAGACATTAGAGGATGAAGTGAAATCACTTCCGCTGGATGAAGTAATTGGAGAAATGATTGATGTAGAGCTTGATGACCAAGCCATTTCCATTTTAGAAGTGAGAAAAGAGCATGTATTCAGCCGAAACCAAATTGCCAGGGGGCATCATCTTTTCGCCCAGGCAAATTCGCTTGCAGTAGCGGTCATTGACGATGAACTGGCTTTAACAGCAAAAGCGAATATTAAATTTACAAGGCAGGTTAAACAAGGCGAACGAGTCGTCTCAAAAGCCAAAGTAGCTTCGCATGATAAAGAAAAAGGCAGAACTGTAGTTGAAGTAAACAGCTATGTTGGTGAGGAAGTTGTCTTCTCAGGTGACTTCGTCATGTATCGCTCAAAACAAAAGTAAAAGGTGGCACGTAATATGAGAATTGCAGTCGATGCAATGGGGGGAGACCATGCCCCTAAAGCCATAATTGACGGTGTGCAAAAAAGCTTAACGGCATTTTCAGATATCGAGATTACACTTGTCGGCGATGAAAATAAAATCAAACCATACATAACAAATAACGAGCGCATTACGATTTTAGATGCAAAAGAAGTCATTGAACCGACAGATGAACCAGTACGTGCAGTCAGACGTAAAAAGGATTCATCTATGGTGAAAATGGCGCAAGAAGTATCCGAAGGACGAGCTGATGCTTGTATTTCAGCAGGAAACACTGGCGCACTCATGACAGCAGGACTGTTTATCGTAGGAAGAATTGATGGCATCGATAGACCGGCACTTGCGCCAACACTGCCAACACTTGATGGCAGCGGGTTTTTATTACTAGATGTCGGCGCAAACGTTGATGCCAAACCAGAACACCTTGTGCAATATGCCATGATGGGTTCAATCTACGCAGAGCGTGTTTTTCCAAAGAGTAATCCCCGTGTAGGATTGTTAAATGTAGGAACAGAAGATAAAAAAGGAAACGATCTCACGAAAAAAACTTTTGAATTATTAAAAGCATCAGACTTGAATTTCGTAGGAAATGTGGAGTCTCGTGATTTATTAGAAGGTGTAGCAGATGTCGTTGTCACAGATGGCTTCACAGGAAATATCGCTCTCAAAACGATTGAAGGCACAGCTCTTTCTGTATTTAAAATGCTGAAAGAAACCTTAACATCCAGCTTCACAGCAAAAATAGCGGCTGGCATGATGAAGCCGAAATTGATGCAGATGAAGTCTAAAATGGATTACTCCGAATATGGCGGTGCCGCTTTATTTGGTTTAAAGGCACCTGTCATTAAAGCGCACGGTTCCTCTGATGAAAACGCCATTTTTCATGCCATTCGTCAGGCACGTGATATCGTAGAAAAAGACGTTTCAGCCATCATTCATCAAGAAGTCCAAAAAGAAACCACGAACGAGTCTTAATGGAGGTAAAACATCATGACTAAAATTGCATTTTTATTCCCTGGTCAAGGCTCTCAAAAAATTGGCATGGGGAAAGATTTATTTGATCAAGAAGCAGTATCTAAATCTGTATTTGAAGAAGCAGACAAGACCCTCGGTTTTGACTTATCTTCAATGATTTTTGAAGGAGATGCGGAAGAACTGACGCTCACTTATAACGCGCAGCCAGCTCTTTTAACGACAAGTATCGCCATCTTAAAGAAATTTGAAGAGAGTGGAATCAAAGCAGATTACGCAGCAGGACATAGCCTTGGCGAATATACGGCCCTCGTTGCAGCAGGTGCACTTTCATTTCAAGATGCTGTGTATGCTGTAAGAAAGCGCGGCGAATTAATGAATGAAGCTGTTCCAGCAGGAGAAGGCGCTATGGCAGCGATCCTTGGCTTAGATCAAGCTGCGCTTTTAGAAGTGACAAAAGAAGTGACAGAGAGCGGTCACCTTGTAGAACTCGCTAACTTAAACTGTCCTGGTCAAATCGTGATCTCTGGTACAGCAAAAGGTGTCGAACTCGCTTCAGAGAAAGCGAAAGAAAAAGGAGCAAAACGTGCGATTGCCCTTGAAGTGAGTGGACCTTTCCATTCTGCCTTAATGAAACCAGCCGCTGAAAAATTCACAGATGTTCTGTCAAAGCTAGACATTAAAGATGCCAAAACACCAGTGATCTCAAATGTCACAGCAGATATCGTTACATCTCGTGATGCTATTGAAACAAAACTCATTGAACAATTGTATTCTCCTGTACGATTTGAAGAAAGCGTAGAACGTCTGATTGATTTAGGCGTGACAACTTTTATTGAAATTGGCCCGGGCAAAGTGCTTTCAGGTCTTGTGAAAAAGGTTAACCGCCGCCTGACAACCATTTCAGTTTCAGATCAGGAAACAATTGAAGCAGCCATTGAAACATTGAAGGAGGATTCTTGATGCTTACAAATAAAACAGCCGTTGTAACAGGTGCATCACGCGGGATTGGCCGTTCTATCGCGATCGATTTGGCAAAGAATGGTGCAAATGTTGTCGTCAACTATTCTGGAAACGAAGCAAAAGCAAATGAAGTCGTAGACGAAATCAAAGCACTTGGCCAGCAGGCATTTGCCGTTAAAGCTGATGTTTCAAATGCTGAAGAAGTACAAGCGCTCATGAAGCAAGCGATTGACACATTTGGTTCAATTGACATCCTTGTCAATAATGCAGGGATCACAAAGGACAACCTGCTTATGAGAATGAAAGAAAATGAATGGGATGACGTCATTAACATAAACTTAAAAGGTGTCTTTAACTGTACAAAAGCCGTGACACGTCAAATGATGAAACAGCGCAGCGGAAGAATCATCAACTTGGCTTCAGTAGTTGGCGTATGTGGAAACCCTGGACAAGCAAACTATGTTGCAGCAAAAGCTGGTGTCATCGGGTTAACGAAAACAACAGCAAAAGAGCTGGCAACTCGTCATATTACAGTCAATGCAGTAGCACCAGGCTTTATTTCTACTGATATGACAGACAAGCTTGATGAGAATGTACAGACTGAAATGCTCAAGCAGATCCCGCTTGCACGCTTTGGTGCACCTGAAGATATTAGCAACGTTGTTGTCTTTTTAGCTTCAGAAGGAGCAGGTTATATTACAGGCCAAACCATCCAAGTAGATGGCGGAATGGTCATGTCTTAAGAAATATCAAAATTTCATTAGGTTTTCTCTAGTTTTTTAAAAACGAATCAACTATAATACTTTGAGGGGAGGTGAAAGGCAATGGCAGACGTATTAGAGCGTGTATCAAAAATTATTGTAGACCGCCTTGGCGTTGATGAGGCTGACGTGAAAATGGAAGCTTCATTTAAAGAAGATTTAGGCGCTGATTCCCTTGATGTAGTTGAGCTAGTTATGGAACTTGAAGATGAGTTCGATATGGAAATTTCTGACGAAGATGCTGAAAAAATTGCAACAGTCGGTGACGCTGTGAACTACATAAATAGCCAGCAATAAGCGTAACAAAGTCCCGTCTATTTTCATGACGGGACTTTCAAAATTTATGTTAGTTTCAACATATTCAGCTGATCAATTGTCAGCCTTTTTCAGATGCTAAGGAGCAATGTTTCCTTGCATGTAGAAAGAGAGACTCCATATAATCAGTATCCTTAAAGGCGATTAAGCCTACCTGGAGGTTGCTATGCCAAAACAATATAAAGACAAACAGAAACAGAGCAAAAAACTAGAGCAATTTAGAGAATTCCAGCAGCGCATTTCTGTACATTTTCAAAATGAAAAACTTCTATATCAAGCATTTACGCATTCCTCTTATGTGAATGAACACCGGAAAAAGCCATACGAGGATAATGAAAGACTTGAATTTCTAGGAGATGCTGTTTTAGAATTGACCATCTCTCAATTCTTATTTGCGAAATATCCTGCGATGAGCGAAGGCGATTTAACGAAACTAAGAGCAGCAATCGTATGTGAACCGTCACTTGTGTCTCTGGCACATGAGCTGTCCTTCGGAGACCTTGTTCTTTTAGGAAAAGGCGAAGAAATGACAGGCGGCAGAAAACGCCCAGCGCTCTTAGCGGACGTATTCGAGGCGTTTATCGGAGCACTCTATTTGGATCAAGGGCTTGAGCCGGTAGAACGATTCTTAGAAGCCTATGTTTATCCGAAAATTAATGATGGAGCGTTCTCGCATGTCATGGACTTTAAAAGCCAGCTGCAAGAATTCGTTCAGCGCGATGGAAAAGGTGTACTGGAATACCGCATCTTGCATGAAAAAGGACCAGCACACAACCGGGAATTTGAAGCAAATGTCTCCCTTCGCGGAGATGTGCTTGGAATTGGAAATGGCCGCAGTAAAAAAGAAGCAGAACAGCACGCTGCACAGGAAGCACTTGCTAAATTGCAGAAACATCATATGAACCAATAAAATCCCCCTCGTCATTCAGGGGGATTTCACTCTGTTTTCCATCATCTTTTTTCACTTCATATGGTAAGATGATAGTACTTTAAATATATAAGGAGGATCACTCTCATGTTCCTCAAACGTTTAGACGTGATAGGATTCAAATCGTTTGCACAGCGAGTGACCGTGGACTTTGTCAAAGGAGTCACTGCTGTTGTTGGACCAAACGGAAGCGGCAAAAGTAATATAACCGATGCCATCCGCTGGGTACTTGGAGAACAATCAGCGAAAAGCCTCCGCGGAGGAAAAATGGAAGACATCATTTTTGCGGGAAGCGACTCAAGAAAAAGAGTCAATTTAGCAGAAGTGACTTTAACATTAGATAACGAAGATCACTTTTTACCGATCGATTTTCACGAAGTCAGTGTGACAAGAAGAGTCTATCGTTCAGGAGAAAGTGAATTTCTCATAAACAATCAATCTGTCCGCTTAAAGGATATTATTGATCTTTTCATGGATTCAGGTCTTGGGAAGGAAGCTTTTTCAATCATCAGCCAAGGGAAGGTAGAAGAAATTTTATCTAGTAAGGCAGAAGAGAGAAGAAGCATCTTTGAAGAAGCGGCTGGTGTTTTGAAATATAAAACAAGAAAGAAAAAAGCCGAGAATAAACTGTTTGAAACGCAGGACAACTTAAACCGAGTAGAAGATATTCTGCATGAACTAGAAGATCAAGTAGAACCTTTAAGAATGCAGGCGTCTATTGCAAAGGACTATTTGCAAAAAAAAGAAGAGCTTGAAAATGTCGAAATCGCCTTAACTGTCCATGACATCGAAGCACTTCATGAAAAATGGACAACACTTGGTGAAGCTGTCGAGCGCTTCAAACAAGATGAAATGAAGCAATCCACAGATATTCAAGCAAAAGAAGCTAAAATTGAAGAGTCAAGAGACCGCATTCAAGCACTTGACGAATCAATTAATGATCTGCAAGAAGTTCTTCTTTTCACAAGTGAGGAATTAGAAAAGCTTGAAGGAAAAAAAGAAGTATTAAAAGAACGGAAGAAAAATGCAGCCGCAAACCAGGGACAGCTAGAAGAAACACTCATTCGCTTAACTGAAAAGCAGGCGCAGCTAACCGAAAAGATTCAGCAGCAGAAAATCACGCGGGACAGCCTTCAAAAAGAAGTGCAGCAGCTAAAAGATGAAGTGAAAACAAAGCAGCATCAACTGTCGCTTCATAGTGAAGATGTGGAAGGTCAAATTGAACAGCTAAAAAGTGATTATTTTGATCTGCTCAATGAACAGGCTTCCATCCGCAATGAACGCAAATTATTAGAAGAACAGCAGCGCCAAGCGGTCATGCAGCTGGATCGGCTCACGCAAAACAACCAAAAACACATTGAAGAGCGTGTGTCTGTCAAAGAGAAGAAAACAGAGGCTGAGCAGCAGCTTTCAGCCCTAGAAGAAGACATTTTGGCTCAAGTCAAGCGGTTTAGGGAAGCAGAGCAAAAGCTTGAGCAAATGAAACGTCTATACGAGAAAAAAGAAACGGCTCTTTACCAAGCCTATCAATATGTGCAGCAGGCAAAATCAAAAAAAGAAATGCTAGAATCCATGCAGGAAGACTTCTCAGGCTTTTTCCAAGGAGTAAAAGAGGTCTTAAAGGCAAAAGAACGGTTAGGCGGTATTCACGGTGCCATTGCAGAGCTGATTCAAACAGATCAGCAGCATGAGACAGCGATTGAAATCGCGTTAGGTGCAGCAACGCAGCACGTCGTTACAGAAAATGAATCCGCAGCGCGACAAGCAATTGCATACTTAAAGCAGCACTCCTTTGGAAGAGCAACCTTCCTGCCAATGAATGTGATCAAAGAAAGAACCATTCAGCATAGAGACGTCCAAACAGCTGAGCAGCATGCTGCATTTATCGGTGTAGCGAGTCAACTTGTTTCCTTTGATGAAAAGTATCAAAAGGTCATACAGAACTTGCTTGGAACGGTTCTGATCGTTAGAGACTTAAAAGGTGCCAATGAACTGGCAAAAATGCTTGGTCATCGTTATCGCATCGTGACCCTTGATGGAGATGTTGTGAACCCCGGCGGTTCAATGACCGGTGGTGGTGTGAAGAAAAAGAACAACTCCCTTCTTTCAAGAAACCGTGAGATTGAAACATTAACAAAGCAGCTCGTTGAAATGGAAGAAAAAACAACGATCCTTGAAAAGGAAACAAAAGAAACGAAGCAATTGATTGCAGCAAACGAAAGCCAATTAAACGAACTGCGTCAGCGGGGAGAAACGCTTCGAGAACAGCAGCAAGAGCTCAAAGGGAAGCTGTACGAACTGCAAGTAGCAGAAAAAAATATTAATGCTCACCTTGAACTCTATGACCAAGAAAAAGAAGAATTGCAGCTGCGTTCTACTGAACTGACAGTTAAGGACAAAGAGCAGGCAGCTCTTGAAGTTTCTATAGGGGAGAAATTGACCACTCTTGATCAAGAGATCAATACATTAACAAAGCGTAAGCAGACCCAAAGCTCAACGAAAGAAACCATTTCTGCCGAATTAACTGAGCTGAAAATCTCACTTGCCAAAAAAGAGCAGTCCTTAGCGAACGAACAAGAAAAGCTTTCGAGCTTAATAGCCGAATTAGAAGAGGCTGAACAAACGCTGACGGAAACCAAAGAAGATCTGTCACTTTTAACAAGTGAAATGACGTCTAGCTCAAGCGGAGCAGAACAGTTGGAAGAAGCGGCGAAAGAGAAGCTGGAAAACAAAAACAAGACAACCGCACTCATTTCAGAGCGGCGTAAACAGCGTCTTGCTCTTTCTGAAACGTTAGAATATGCTGAACGTGAACTGAAAGAACAAAAACGCCTTTACAAACAGCTCACCACAAGTTTAAAAGATGAAGAAATTAAGCTTGGCCGTATGGAGGTTGAGCTCGACAACCTCATCGCTTATTTGAACGAAGAGTATGCTCTTTCATTTGAAGGGGCAAAAGAGATGTATCATCTGACGTTATCGCCAGATGAAGCAAGAAAACGAGTGAAGCTGATCAAATTAGCCATTGAAGAGCTAGGAACAGTCAACTTAGGCAGCATTGATGAGTATGAACGAGTAAATGAACGCTACCTTTTCTTAACAGAACAGCGAAATGATCTGACAGAAGCGAAAAATACATTATTCCAAGTGATTGAAGAAATGGATCAAGAGATGACAAAGCGCTTCTCTGAAACATTCTCGCAAATTCGCGGGCATTTTGAATCAGTTTTCCAAGCGTTATTTGGCGGCGGAAGAGCAGACCTGAAGTTAACAGATCCAAACGATTTACTAAACTCTGGCGTTGAAATTGTCGCGCAGCCGCCAGGGAAAAAGCTGCAAAACTTAAGCCTGCTTTCAGGCGGAGAGAGAGCATTGACAGCGATCGCCTTACTATTCTCTATTTTAAAAGTCAGACCTGTTCCATTCTGCGTGTTAGATGAGGTAGAAGCGGCGCTTGATGAAGCCAATGTTTTCCGCTTTGCGCAATATTTAAAAAAATACAGCGAGGAAACGCAGTTCATTGTCATTACGCACCGCAAAGGAACAATGGAAGAAGCAGATGTGCTTTACGGTGTTACGATGCAGGAGTCAGGAGTTTCTAAACTTGTATCCGTCAAACTAGAAGAAACGAAAGAGCTTGTCCAGTAATTAAAGGAGGTTTTTGAACCAAATGAGCTTTTTTAAGAAGTTAAAAGAAAAATTTACGCAGCAAACCGATTCAGTATCAGAAAAGTTTAAAGATGGACTTGAAAAAACGAGAAACTCCTTTCAAGGAAGAGTAAACGAACTAATTTCTCGCTACCGTAAAGTCGATGAAGACTTTTTTGAAGAATTAGAAGAGGTTTTAATCGGCGCGGATGTCGGTTTTACAACAGTGATGGAACTGATCGATGAGCTGAAAAAAGAAGTGAAATTAAGAAACATTCAAGACCCAAGTGAAGTACAATCGGTCATTTCTGAAAAACTGGTTGAAATCTACAATAGCGGCGAGGAACAAATCTCTGCGCTGAATATTGAAGACGGGCGATTAAATATTATTTTATTTGTAGGTGTCAATGGCGTTGGGAAAACAACGACGATCGGCAAACTTGCAAATAAGCTGAAAAACGAAGGGAAATCTGTTATTTTGGCAGCAGGTGATACATTCCGTGCCGGTGCGATTGAGCAGCTTGAAGTATGGGGAGAGCGGTCAGGTGTCCCTGTTGTTAAACAGACGGCTGGCTCTGATCCAGCAGCAGTGATCTATGATGCCGTTCAATCAGCAAAAGCGAAAAATGCGGATGTCCTTATCTGTGATACAGCAGGAAGACTGCAAAACAAAGTCAACTTGATGAAAGAGCTAGAAAAGGTCAAGAGAGTTATTGAACGTGAGGTTCCAGACGCACCGCATGAAGTGCTGCTCGCTCTTGATGCAACAACGGGTCAAAATGCGATGGCACAAGCGAAGGAATTTTCTAAAGCGACGAATGTGACAGGAATTGCTTTAACAAAGCTTGACGGGACTGCAAAAGGCGGGATTGTCCTTGCAATTCGAAATGAGCTGAACATTCCCGTGAAGCTCGTCGGTTTAGGTGAAAAGGTAGATGATCTGCAAGAATTCGATGCAGAATCGTATGTGTATGGACTATTCTCAGACGTGATTGATCAAGAAGACTAACAAAAATGCCGGCAAAAACTGCTGGCATTTTTATTTATACGCCGCTTCATGAAGTGACAAGATAAAAACTTGACACACAGTAGAGAACCGTGTAAACTTAGTTGATGTAAAGGGAATGAACTTAACAAAGGGGAGAGAGCCCATGACGCTTGAAAAAACAACGAGAATGAACTACTTGTTTGACTTCTATCAATCGTTGTTAACCGCAAAGCAAAAGAGCTACATGTCGCTTTACTACCTAGACGATTTTTCCCTCGGTGAAATTGCGGATGAATATGAAGTATCAAGACAGGCTGTTTATGATAATATTAAACGGACTGAAGCGATGCTTGAACAATATGAAGAAAAGCTGCTCTTGTTTAAGAAATTTAAAGAGCGTAAAGAACTTCTCAAAAAAATGAGAGAGCTCGTAGCAGATTCCGCACAGACGGAAGAAGCAGAAGCTTTAATTGAATCGCTTGAGAAATTAGATTAGGAGGCGGCACAGTATGGCATTTGAAGGATTAGCCGACCGACTGCAGCAGACGATTTCAAAAATCCGCGGCAAAGGAAAAGTGTCAGAACAAGATGTAAAAGAAATGATGCGCGAGGTACGCCTTGCCCTTCTTGAAGCTGACGTCAATTTTAAAGTAGTCAAAGACTTTGTGAAAAAAGTAAGTGAGCGGGCAGTTGGACAAGAGGTCATGAAAAGCCTTACCCCTGGACAACAGGTCATTAAAGTTGTAAAAGAAGAACTCACTGAATTAATGGGCGGAGAAGAGAGTAAAATCGCTTTAGCGAAAAAACCTCCGACGGTCATTATGATGGTTGGTCTTCAAGGGGCTGGTAAAACCACCACAACTGGGAAGCTTGCCAATTTACTTCGCAAAAAACATAATCGCAAGCCGATGATGGTGGCTGCAGATATTTACAGACCAGCAGCGATCCAGCAGCTTCAAACGCTAGGGAAACAGCTTGATATGCCTGTGTTTTCATTAGGTGATCAAGTCAGTCCTGTCGAGATTGCCAAACAGGCAATCGAAAAAGCGAAAGAAGAACACTATGATTATGTCATTTTAGATACAGCAGGACGCCTTCATATTGATGAAGAATTGATGGATGAACTTCAGAAAGTAAAAGAAGTAGCGAGTCCAGAAGAAATTTTTCTTGTTGTTGACTCAATGACAGGTCAAGATGCTGTTAATGTAGCGAAAAGCTTTAATGAACAGCTTGGTTTAACAGGTGTCGTTCTAACGAAACTAGACGGGGATACACGAGGCGGAGCAGCACTTTCCATTCGAGCTGTGACCAATACGCCGATTAAATTCGCCGCGCTAGGTGAAAAGCTTGACGCGATTGAACCATTCCACCCAGAACGGATGGCATCAAGAATTCTTGGCATGGGAGATGTGCTTACACTGATTGAAAAAGCACAGGCAAACGTGGACCAAGATAAAGCGAAAGAGCTTGAGCAAAAAATGCGGACCATGAGCTTTACACTCGATGATTTCCTCGAGCAGCTTGGCCAAGTTCGTAACATGGGTCCACTTGATGAATTGATCCAAATGATGCCGGGTGCCGGTAAAATGAAAGGGCTCAAAAACGTCCAAGTAGACGAAAAGCAGCTCAATCACATCGAAGCGATCATTAAATCAATGACGACCGAGGAAAAAGAACAGCCAGAGGTCATCAATGCAAGCCGAAGAAAACGGATTGCAAAAGGAAGCGGAACATCTGTCCAGGAAGTCAATCGCCTTTTAAAGCAATTTGACGAAATGAAAAAGATGATGAAGCAAATGACCAACATGTCCAAAGGGAAGAAAAAAGGCTTTAAATTACCATTTATGTAATTGGTTATACATGATAAAACCGTTGTTAAGAAAAAACACTTTACAAACCCTTTTATCATTGTTAATATACTATCTTGTTGAAATATTTTCGGAGGTGCTAGTAAAATGGCAGTAAAAATTCGTTTAAAACGTATGGGATCAAAAAGATCTCCTTTCTATCGTATTGTTGTAGCAGATTCTCGTTCACCACGTGACGGTCGTTTCATCGAAACAGTTGGAACATACAATCCAGTTTTATCACCAGCTGAGGTGAAAATCAACGAAGAATTAGCTCTTAAATGGCTTCAAAATGGTGCGAAACCATCTGATACAGTTCGCAACCTTTTCTCAAGCCAAGGAATTCTTGAAAAATTTCATAATGCGAAAAACAGCAAATAATGAATGAGCTGTCCTTGGAAGAATTGATTGTGTCCATCGTCGAGCCACTTGTTGATTTCCCTGAAGATATTCACGTATCTTCATTAGAAAAAGATGAGCAAGTGATTTACACACTGTCTGTCAATGCTGAAGATACCGGAAAGGTGATCGGAAAGCAGGGACGTACAGCGAAAGCGATACGAACAGTCATGTTTGCAGCAAGTGCAGAGTCTTCTAAGAAAGTTCAACTTGAGATTGCTGACTAAAAGGGAGAGGGCTTAGGACCTCCCCTTTTTTTACACGTTTAAATCTATTTTTCGTTATACTGTAGAGGACAAATGCCTTCGGATAGGGGGACAAAAAGGAAGATGCAGATCATTCAACATGTCACCGTCATGCAAGTATTAACTGAAAGCAGTAAGGACAAACTGTTAACGACTTTTTTGGAGAAAAAAGAAAGACTAGAACGTGAATGCAATCAACTATATTTTCAACTGAAAAAACATGAAAAAGAACCACATCAGCAAGAAGCCATCCCTCAATTTCAAAAAGCCATCGATAAACGGCAGGAGAAAATCCAGCAAATTGACTTTCAAGTAGAGCAGCTGCATATTTTGCCGCTTGGAAGTGAAATGAAAGAGACAGAAGTGGATGCGCTGGTTGAAGTGAAAATAGGTGATAAATGGGATGACAAGATGCAAGATAATGTCATCGTCGTGAAAGACGGCACCATTGTGGAAATACGTCAGGGGTGATTGAGAACATGGAACAGGAATGGTTGAATGTTGGAAAGATTGTCAATACACACGGAGTGCGCGGAGAAGTTCGTGTCGTGTCAAAGACAGATTTCCCAGAAGAGCGTTATAAAAAAGGAAGCGTCCTCTATATTTTTAAGCAAGGTCAAGGAGAGCCGCTAAAAGTCACTGTCGCATCACACCGGCAGCATAAACAGTTTGATTTGCTTACATTTGAAGAAATTAGCTCATTAAATGAAGCAGAGCTATTGAAAGAATCAATCTTAAAAGTAGAAAAAGAACATCTCGGCTCTTTAGATGAAGGAGAATTTTATTTCCACCAAATCATTGGCTGTGAAGTATACGATGAAGAGGATCAGCTTGTCGGCCAAATCAAAGAGATTTTAACACCAGGGGCAAATGATGTCTGGGTGGTCGGAAGAAAAGGCAAAAAAGATGCCTTGATTCCTTATATCCCATCTGTCGTCAAAAAGATCGATATCTCATCCAAAACCATACACATTGAAGTGATGGAAGGACTTATTGACGAATGAAAATCGACTTCTTAACACTTTTTCCTGAAATGTTCGAAGGTGTGCTCCACTCATCGATCTTAAAAAAGGCACAGGAGAAAGAAGCTGTCTCATTCAATGTTGTCAATTTTAGAGAGTATTCGGATCATAAGCATAAAACAGTAGATGATTACCCATATGGCGGCGGTGCTGGTATGGTACTGAAAGCACAGCCCGTATTCGATGCGGTAGAAGATTTAACGAAGAAAGCAAGCAAGAAACCTCGAATTATTCTTGTCTGTCCTCAAGGGGAAAGATATACGCAAAAGAAGGCAGAGGAACTAGCAAAAGAAGAACACCTTATGTTCATTTGCGGCCATTATGAAGGCTACGATGAGCGCATCAGGGAGCATCTTGTCACAGATGAAATCTCAATCGGAGATTTCGTTCTCACAGGCGGAGAGCTGCCAGCGATGATGATTGCAGACAGTGTGGTCAGGCTTTTGCCTCATGTGCTTGGAAAAGAAGCGTCTCACATTGAAGATTCATTTAGTACAGGTTTGCTAGAGCATCCTCACTATACAAGGCCAGCCGATTATAAAGGACTAAAAGTGCCGGATGTGCTCCTCTCTGGAAATCATGCCAAAATAGAAGAGTGGCGGCGTAAAGAATCTTTGAAGCGAACCTATACAAGAAGGCCAGATTTGATCGATTCTTGCAAAACGTTAACAGAAGAAGAAAAAAGATGGCTTTGGCAGCTTCATAATGACTAGATTGTATTGCACACTGCATAGAGGTATGGTATGATACTACTTGTGACTTGGACGGCTTGCCGATTCAAGTTTGAAAACGATGTTCCGCTGCAATGAAGAAAGAGGACATGAGCATCTGTTGGAAGGAGTTGAAAACGATGCAACATTTGATTGAAGAAATCACAAAAGAACAATTACGCACTGATCTTCCTGCGTTCCGTCCTGGTGACACTTTACGTGTACACGTTAAAGTTGTCGAGGGTACTCGTGAGCGTATCCAGATCTTTGAAGGTGTTGTAATTAAGCGTCGTGGTGGTGGAATCAGCGAAACTTTCACAGTTCGTAAGATTTCTTACGGTGTAGGCGTTGAGCGTACATTCCCTGTACACACACCAAAAATCGCTAACATCGAAGTTGTACGTCACGGTAAGGTACGTCGTGCGAAACTTTACTACCTACGTGAACTTCGCGGTAAAGCGGCTCGTATCAAAGAAATCAGACGATAATGATATCAAAGGAAAGAGCTTGTTACCTGTAACAGGCTCTTTTTTTGTACAATGTATAGAGATAATAGATAGAAGAGAAGGTGCACATATGACGATTCAATGGTTTCCAGGCCATATGGCAAAAGCAAGACGTGAAGTCACAGAAAAATTAAAGCTCATCGACATCGTATTTGAATTAACTGATGCTAGAATTCCGATGTCCTCTAGAAACCCAATGATCGAAGAAATCCTTCAGAATAAACCCAAAATCATGCTATTAAACAAAGCAGATAAAGCGGATCCTCGTGTGACAAAGGAGTGGCAGGCGCACTTTGAGCAGCAAGGCGTTCGGTCACTTGCTATTAACTCTGTCGATGGACAAGGGTTAAATCAGATCATCACAACTTCAAAGGAAATCTTAAAAGAAAAATTCGACCGCATGAAAGCAAAAGGTGTCAAACCACGTGCAATCCGGGCGCTCATTATCGGAATTCCCAACGTCGGGAAATCCACCTTAATCAATCGTTTAGCGAAAAAGAACATTGCCAAAACAGGAGACCGTCCTGGTATTACCACCTCACAGCAATGGGTGAAGGTAGGGAAAGAATTGGAACTTCTCGATACACCTGGAATCCTCTGGCCGAAGTTTGAAGATGAGAAAGTAGGACTCAGGCTAGCGGTAACTGGAGCGATCAAAGATTCTATCATCAACTTACAGGATGTCGCTGTATATGGACTTCGCTTTCTAGAAGAAAACTATCCAGAGCGATTAAAAAAACGCTATGACCTAACGGAGATCCCTGAAGATACGGCTGAGCTGTTTGATGCAATAGGTACAAAGCGCGGCTGTCTCATGAGCGGTGGATTTATTAATTACGACAAAACCACCGAAATCATTATTCGGGATATTCGAACAGAAAAATTTGGTCCCCTCACTTTTGAGAAGCCTGAAAGCTAAAAGACACGCAGCTCATGCGGGTCTTTATTTTTTGCGGAAAACTGCCGATATAAAGAAGGAGGCTGACGAAAAGCTGATGTACACAGTGAAACAAATAAAAGAACTGATAGAAAAGCATTCGCAAGACGAGTCATACATTCATGAACTTGTAAAAGATGATACGAGAAAAAGTGTCCAAAAATTGATAGAGAAGTGGCGCAAAGAGAGAGAAAAGCAGCAGCAACTTCAAGCAGCATGGAATGAGATGCTGCAATTTGAAAACAGTGCGAAAGCGCAGGGATACACATGTATTGCTGGAATAGATGAAGCAGGAAGAGGTCCACTTGCAGGCCCCGTTGTCGCAGCAGCTGTCATATTAAAGGAAGATACAGTCCTGCTCGGTTTAAACGACTCAAAGCAATTATCTGAGAAAAAAAGATTGGCATATTATGACCTAATCCAAAAAGAAGCACTTGATATCGGAATCGGCATTGTGGATGCAGCTACGATTGATGAAATCAATATTTACGAGGCATCAAGACTGGCGATGGTGAGAGCGGTGGAGAAGTTAACTCATACACCCGATTATCTACTCATAGATGCCATGACGCTCCCGCTTCCTATTCAACAGGAGAATATCATCAAAGGAGATGCAAAAAGTGCGTCTATCGCAGCAGGTGCATGTATTGCAAAGGTGACAAGAGATCAGATGATGGAAGAATACGGGCGTAAGTACCCTGAGTATCAATTTGAAAAACATAAAGGGTACGGAACAAAAGAGCATTTGGCTGCCATTCAAACACATGGAGCTACCCCAATCCATCGATTATCATTTGCGCCAGTGAAATCCGTTATATCATAAATTTTTGACCTAAGGAGGCTGCCTGTGATGACAAGAGTTGAGGACATACATACAGCACTGAATAGCCGGCTGAATACGGCAGAATCTGTGCCATTAAACACCGAAGGAAAGGAAAATGTGCATCGACTGATTCTTGGTAAAGTACTGAAAATGCTCGGAGATGATACAGCCCTTGTTCAAATAGGCTCAACAAAAATAAAAGCGCAGCTAGCGGCTCAGCTCAAAGCAGACGCATTTTATTGGTTCCAATTTGAACAAGAGGGTGGAGGCAGCCTCAATAAACTAAGGCCAGTCCAGCAATTTGATCAAGACCCTAAAACATTAAAGGATGCAGCTGCCAAACTATTAGAAGGTCTCTCTCTGAAAAACGGACTAGAAAACATTCTAACAGCTACTGCTTTTTTAAAAGAAAAATCCGTCATCAATGAAGCAGAGTTAAAAACGGCAGTGAAGTGGATCGAACAGCTTCAAGGAGCTGATGTGAAAAAAGGTCTCCAGTCACTCCTATTTGCTTTAAAAAAAGACTTGCCGATCCAGGAAGGAGTCCTTCAATCAATTTTAGCCGTGAAATCATCCTCTGCTCTCCATCAGGATATGACAGCACTGCTAGAACGCTTAACACAGCTCCCGAAGCACTCAGACGCCACACAGGCCCTTACACAAGCCGTTCGATCAGTCATAGGAGCTGAGACGACTGTCCATGCAGAAAAGCTCTTATCGGTCCTTCTAGCAGCGAGAGAAGGGACGGCGAAACAAGGGGGAAATCTACCTGTAACACCTCAGTCCAATCTGACTCAACCAAAAGAAAATAGTCAGAATCCAATAGCTCAAGAGCGTCAGACGACCCAAGTTCTTCAATCTAACGTGCAGCAATCAACAAGTCCAAAAGAGCTGCAAATCCCGCCTCAGCAAATCGAGCGGATACTAACAAGTTTGATAAAACAAGGTGCAGATGGGCAGCAAGAGCCTAGCTTAAAACAGCTTACGTCATTGCTGCAAGGACTTCAGCAGGCTGGATCTCAGCCTGACGCAAAAGCATCTGTGCTTCAAAAAGAATTTCCGTTCCTGTCAAAAACAGAAGCAAAAGTATTGGCTCAGGTCGTGCAGCATACAGAACCCGCATTAAGCAATAAAACCGACGTGCTCGATTTACTCATGACGATGAAAAAGGCAATAGGTGTACGTGACGAAATCGGTATGCTGAAACTACTCGAAAAAGGCAACCAGGATGTAAAAAGTCAGGAGCTTCACCAATTAAAGCTCGTCTTAAATGATGTGAGACAGTCTGATTTACCAGAGCCCGTAAAAAAAGAAGTCGATCAATTGTTTCATAGATTGAACGGGCAGTTATTTGTGCAGCAGGAGAACCAAACTATCAGCCAAATGATGGTCTCTTACCCGCTCTTTTCAAAACATAGTGTTCAAGATTTAACCTTTATTCTAAAAGGACATAAGAAAAAAGATGGCTCTATTGATATTTCTCAGTGTCGCCTTATGTTTTACTTAAACATGGAAAACCTCGAAGAAACATTAATCGACTGTACGATTCAGCAAAAGGTCATGTCAATTACAGTTGAAACCGGTCATGAACTTCAAGGAACCATTAATCCGATGATTCCAGCTGTTCGGGAGAATTTAAATGCATTAGGATACAGCCTCACGGGAATTACAGCAAAGAAGAGACAAGAGCCAGTAGATCCGTCTCACTTTCTAGATGAACACTTTCATAAAATCAGCGAGAAGGGGCTGGACTTACGAGTATGAAGGATTCAAAACCGCTTAGAAGGGCGGTCGCTCTACATTATGATGAAGAAAAACAAAAGGCGCCAAAAGTGGTCGCGACAGGGAGCGGCTATGTGGCAGACCATATTATTGAAGAAGCAAAAAAGTCGGGAGTTCCTATCCAAGAAGACCGTAATTTAGTCGAACTCATGCGCCATTTAACACTGGATGAGGAGATCCCTGAAGCGTTATACGATACTGTAGCAGAAATATTTTCGTTTATCTATAGGTTAGATCAAAAAATGAAAAAATAAGGTAAAATAAGTGATTTGGATGAAAAATTTATATTTTTAATAAAATAAAAGTTTGAATGTTTAGAAGGATTTTACGATTTTACATAGAACCCTAGACATTCTCTTTTTTATTCTTTAAAATGAAAGCGCAGTCTATTTTATATTTTTTGTTTCTACATATGTTGGGAGGATGGGAAATGAATATCCATGAGTACCAAGGAAAAGAAATCCTAAGAAAATATGGGGTTTCAGTTCCAAATGGTAAAGTAGCATTTACACCTGATGAAGCAGTGAAAGCATCAGAAGAGCTAGAAAGCTCTGTATATGTCGTAAAAGCACAGATTCATGCAGGCGGCCGTGGCAAAGCAGGCGGGGTAAAAATTGCAAAAACAAGAGATGAAGTGAAGGGGTTTGCAGAGGAATTGCTCGGCAAAACACTTGTCACACATCAAACTGGGCCAGAGGGGCGCGAAATAAAACGCTTACTTATTGAAGAAGGCTGCGATATTCAAAAGGAGTACTACGTTGGACTTGTTTTGGACAGAGCGACATCAAGAATTGTATTGATGGCTTCTGAAGAAGGCGGTACTGAAATTGAAGAAGTAGCAGAAAAAACGCCAGAAAAAATCGTCAAAGTGGTCATCGACCCAGCGATTGGATTGCAAGGCTATCAGGCGAGAGAAGTAGCGTTTAAAATTAATATTCCAACAAAATTAGTTGGCCAAGCTGTTAAGTTTATGACAAGTCTTTACAATGCATTCATTGAAAAAGATTGTTCAATTGCTGAGATTAATCCACTTGTTGTAACAGGCGATGGAAAAGTCATGGCGCTTGATGCGAAATTAAACTTTGATAGCAATGCCTTATATAGACAAAAAGATATATTAGAATACCGTGACCTTGATGAAGAGGATCCAAAAGAAATTGAAGCATCTAAATATGATCTGAGCTACATTTCTCTAGATGGAAATATTGGCTGTATGGTCAATGGTGCAGGTCTTGCGATGTCTACAATGGATATCATCAAGCATTACGGCGGGGACCCTGCAAACTTCCTGGATGTTGGCGGCGGTGCAACAGCTGAAAAAGTAACGGAAGCATTTAAAATCATCTTATCTGATCAAAATGTAAAAGGGATTTTCGTTAACATTTTTGGCGGCATCATGAAATGTGATGTCATTGCAGAAGGTGTCGTTGAAGCAACGAAACAAGTTGGCTTAACATTACCACTCGTTGTACGTCTTGAAGGAACAAACGTTGAATTAGGGAAGAAAATCCTGAGCGATTCAGGCTTAAATATCACTTCTGCTGAGTCTATGGCTGACGGGGCAGAAAAGATTGTATCTTTAGTCAAGTAGAGCAGAAAGGCAGGGAACCTAAATGAGTGTATTTATTAATAAAAATACGAGAGTAATTGTTCAGGGGATTACCGGTTCAACCGCATTGTTCCATACAAAACAAATGATTGAGTACGGAACAAATATTGTTGGCGGTGTCACACCTGGAAAAGGTGGAACTGAAGTAGAAGGAGTTCCTGTATTTAATACAGTATCTGAAGCTGTTCAAACAACTGGAGCAAATGCTTCTGTTATCTATGTACCAGCACCATTTGCAGCAGATGCCATTTTAGAGGCTGTTGATGCAGAAGTCGATCTAGTCATTTGTATTACTGAACATATTCCAGTACTTGACATGGTCAAAGTAAAACGGTATATGGAAGGGAAAAAGACAAGACTTGTTGGCCCTAACTGTCCAGGTGTCATTACACCTGAAGAATGTAAGATTGGGATCATGCCAGGCTACATTCATAAAAAAGGTCATGTGGGTGTTGTTTCTCGTTCTGGAACGCTTACATATGAAGCGGTACATCAGCTTTCAGAAGCTGGCGTTGGCCAATCGACAGCTGTAGGAATCGGCGGAGACCCTGTCAATGGGACAAACTTTATTGATGTATTAAAAGCATTCAATGAAGACCCTGATACACATGCTGTCATTATGATCGGTGAAATCGGCGGTACGGCTGAAGAAGAAGCAGCTGAATGGGTAAAAGCAAATATGACAAAGCCAGTTGTTGGCTTTATTGGCGGTAAAACGGCGCCTCCAGGAAAACGCATGGGACATGCTGGTGCCATTATTTCTGGTGGTAAAGGAACAGCTGATGAAAAAGTAAAAACAATGCGTGAATGTGGAATTGAAGTGGCAGAGACACCATCTGTCATGGGAGAAACATTGATTAAAGTACTAAAAGAGAAGAATCTTTTTGAAGCTTGTAAAACGCATTAATGACACAAGAAGACTTGTTCTTTGACAAGTCTTCTTCTTTCTATCTTAAACAGGAGGAATGGTATGTACAACGTGTCCGAAAGAATGATTTTTCACCGCTTAAAAGGCCTCATCTCACCCTCTTTGTTAACAAAATGGTGGAAAGTCGATCCTGAGCTATATATAAATGAAGAAACACATCATTTCAAACAGGATCGATCATTACAAACAATCGACTTTACCCGCTTAAAACAAGCCGAAGAAAAAGAATTCCCCATTTTTCAACACATCGTTCAAGCCTATTTAAAGCAAAACATTCACATGATTCCCATCACATCACCCTTATATCCCAGCACACTAAAACATATTTATGATCCTCCCCCTGTGTTATTCCTAAAAGGAAACATATCATATTTAAATGAAGAAAAAAGTTTAGGTGTAGTAGGCACACGAGTTCCATCGTCTTATGGAGAAGCATGTGTGAAGAAAATTGTTGGTGAGCTTGTAAAGGAAGATTGGACGATTGTCAGTGGCTTAGCAAAAGGCATTGATGGAATCGCACACAAAGAGTGCATTAGGAATAAAGGGAAAACGATTGGTATTATAGCAGGCGGATTTCAGCACTTATACCCAAAGGAACATGTGCAAATGGCTGAATACATGGGCGAGCATCATTTGCTTTTGTCTGAGCATCCGCCTTATGTCAAACCAGAAAAGTGGCATTTCCCTTTGAGGAATCGATTAATTAGTGCGCTAACAAGTGGAACCATCGTGATTCAGTGCAAAGAAAAGAGCGGTTCACTCATTACCGCGTATCAAGCACTTGAGCAAGGCAAAGAGGTATTTGCGGTTGCAGGATCAATCTTTGATCCTAATTCCACAGGTCCAGCCAAACTTATACAGCAGGGAGCAAAGCTTGTTCATTCAACGAAGGATATTTTAGAGGAATTCTCCTTCCGCGGTGTTCAATATACTGAACTCTCATAAAAATATCGTTTGACAAAAGACATAGGAATATTTAATAATAGTGAGGATTTAAGTTTACACTTTGTTTTTCGTGTTTATAATGATGTTCATCATAAAGAATTTTTCATGATTGCCTGTTAGATAGGTGCAATTAACATAAATATGAATTGTGAAATGTATAAAGAGAGAACACCTCTTAAGGGGGATTTTGAGTATGGCTGATTATTTAGTCATCGTTGAGTCGCCAGCCAAGGCGAAAACGATTGAGCGTTATTTAGGTAAAAAGTATAAAGTAAAGGCTTCAATGGGACACATAAGAGATTTACCGAAAAGTCAGCTTGGTGTTGACACTGAGCATGACTTCGAACCGAGGTATATTACGATTCGCGGGAAAGGCCCCGTATTAAAAGAATTAAAAACCGCTGCGAAAAAAGCAAAGAAAGTCTATCTCGCAGCTGACCCCGATAGAGAGGGAGAAGCGATTGCTTGGCATTTAGCGCATAGCCTTGACCTTGACCTCTCGTCTGACTGCCGAGTTGTCTTTAACGAGATTACAAAAGATGCTATTAAAGATTCCTTTAAGCATCCACGTATGATCAATATGGATTTAGTTGATGCACAGCAGGCAAGACGGATCTTAGATCGTCTCGTTGGGTATAAAATTAGTCCGATTTTATGGAAGAAAGTGAAAAAGGGCTTAAGTGCCGGTCGTGTTCAATCAGTTGCACTCCGCCTGATCATTGATCGCGAGAATGAAATCAATGAATTTAAACCAGAAGAATACTGGACAATTGACGGTACATTCCTAAAAGGAAAAGAAAGCTTCGAAGCGAGCTTCTTTGGCGTCAATGGCAAAAAGCATCCACTGAAAACAAAAGAAGATGTAAAAGAAATCCTTTCGAAACTAAAAGGGAGCAAATTCTCTGTAGAGAAAGTGACGAAAAAAGAGCGTAAACGAAACCCAGCTGTTCCGTTTACAACATCTACTTTACAGCAGGAGGCTGCAAGAAAATTAAACTTCCGTGCGAAAAAGACGATGATGATTGCACAGCAATTATATGAAGGAATCGATCTTGGTAAAGAAGGTACAGTCGGACTCATTACATACATGAGAACAGACTCAACTCGTATTTCCAATACGGCAATTGAAGAAGTATCTGCTTTCATTGATCAGACGTACGGTAAGAATTTCTTAAATACAACAAAACGAACCGCTAAAAAGAATGAAAATGCACAAGATGCTCACGAAGCCATTAGGCCGACTTCTACGCTGAGAAAACCAGCAGATGTCAAACATGTCTTAAGCCGAGATCAGCTTCGTCTGTATAAATTGATTTGGGAACGATTCGTCGCAAGCCAAATGGCGCCGGCTGTTCTTGATACAATGAGTGTGGACCTTGATAATAACGGGCTTACATTCCGTGCTAACGGAAGCAAAGTGAAATTCCCTGGATTCATGAAGGTATATGTAGAAGGGAAAGACGACCAGCTAGAAGAAAAGGACAAAATGCTGCCTGATCTTAAAGAAGGTGATACGGTTCTTTCAAAAGATATCGAACCTGAACAGCATTTCACGCAGCCGCCTCCGCGCTATACTGAGGCAAGACTTGTCAAAACGCTTGAAGAGCTGGGAATAGGCCGTCCGTCTACGTATGCACCAACATTAGACACGATTCAAAAGCGCGGCTATGTCGCACTTGATAATAAACGGTTTATCCCAACAGAGCTTGGGGAAATTGTTCTCAACTTAATCATTGAATTCTTCCCTGAGATCATTAACGTGGAATTCACAGCGAAAATGGAAAAAGAACTTGATAGCGTTGAAGAAGGTACGATCGAATGGGTTCGCATTATCGACAGCTTCTATCAAGACTTTGCAAAACGGGTAGAAAAAGCGGAAGCAGAAATGCAAGAAGTTGAGATTGAGCCTGAATACGCCGGGGTTGACTGTGAAGAGTGCGGACATCCAATGGTGTACAAAATGGGTCGATACGGTAAGTTCATGGCTTGCTCTAACTTTCCTGACTGTCGTAACACAAAACCAATTGTGAAAGACATCGGTGTGAAATGCCCAACATGTCATGAAGGAAACATTGTTGAACGAAAATCTAAGAAGCGCCGCATTTTTTATGGCTGTGATCGTTTTCCAGAGTGCGAATTCGTCTCTTGGGACAAACCGATTGAAAGAAAGTGTCCAAAATGCGAAAATATGCTTGTAGAGAAAAAGCTGAAAAAAGGCATGCAAGTTCAATGTGTGAACTGTGATTATAAAGAGGAACAACAAAAATAGCGGTGAGCAACCTTGTTCACCTGCTTTTTTATGTCATCAAACAGAACTTACGAAATAGGAGAGTTGTACAATGAGTCAATTTGTAAATGTGATCGGAGCAGGTTTAGCTGGAAGTGAAGCGGCATGGCAAATTGCTAAACGCGGAATTAAAGTCAACTTATATGAAATGAGACCTGTCAAACAAACGCCAGCTCACCACACAGATAAATTTGCAGAGCTTGTATGCAGCAATTCACTGCGTGCCAACGCTTTGACAAATGCGGTCGGTGTATTAAAGGAAGAAATGCGTCATTTAGATTCAGCGATTATCGCAGCCGCAGATGAAAGCTCAGTTCCTGCTGGCGGAGCGCTTGCAGTAGATCGTCATGAATTTGCAGCAAACGTTACTGATCGAGTAAAAAATCACCCGAATGTGACAGTCTTTCAAGAAGAAGTACAAAGCATTCCAGAAGGCCCAACAATTATTGCGACAGGCCCGCTTACTTCTGAAGCACTTTCAAAAGAATTAAAATCGTTAACTGGAGAAGAGTATCTATACTTCTACGATGCAGCGGCACCTATCCTAGAGAAAGATAGCATTGATATGGATAAGGTGTACTTGAAATCACGTTATGACAAAGGAGAAGCCGCTTATTTAAACTGTCCAATGACAGAAGAAGAATTCGATCGTTTTTATGAGGCGCTTATTTCTGCTGAAACAGTTCCATTAAAAGAGTTCGAAAAAGAAATCTTCTTTGAAGGCTGTATGCCAATTGAAGTCATGGCGAAAAGAGGAAAGAAAACGATGTTGTTTGGTCCGATGAAGCCAGTAGGACTTGAAGATCCGAAAACAGGAAAAAGACCTTACGCTGTTGTTCAATTAAGACAGGATGATGCAGCAGGCACTTTATATAACATCGTCGGCTTCCAGACACATCTGAAGTGGGGCGACCAAAAAGAAGTATTCCGCTTGATTCCAGGTCTTGAAGAAGCAGAGATTGTTCGTTATGGCGTGATGCACCGCAATACATTCATTAACTCACCGAGTCTTTTAAAACCAACGTATCAGTTTAAAAATAGAGAAGATCTATTCTTTGCTGGACAAATGACAGGCGTTGAAGGCTATGTCGAGTCCGCAGCTTCCGGACTAGTCGCTGGTATAAACGCCGCTCGTTTTGTCAAAGGAGAAGAGCTTGTGACTCTTCCGGAGGAAACAGCGATTGGCAGCATGGCTTATTACATCACATCGACAAACAAGAAAAGCTTCCAGCCAATGAATGCGAATTTTGGCTTGTTGAAAGATCTTGGTGTTCGCATTAAAAACAAACAAGAGCGTTATGCAGAGTACGCTAAGCGCGCAATCGAAACTATTCAAACTATTTCGAAATCTCTGTAGTAAAACATTGCATGGAAAGCAAGATATGTGATACCATTTAAAAGCCTTAAAGAGGTGTAAAAATGACGAATAAACAGCGTCTTGTCCACTTATTCATTGAATATCTGCAAATTGAAAAAAACTATTCTGTTTTAACCATCTCAGGATATACAGAAGCGATTGAAGAGTTTGTCAGATTTATGAACGTTCAAGGAATAGACGGTTTTGAAGAGGTATCCTATCAAGATACGAGAATTTATTTAACAGAAGCTTATGAAAAAGGCCTGACAAGAAGAACGATTAGTAAGAAAGTCTCTGCGCTTCGCAGCTTTTATAAATTTCTATTAAGAGAACAGCTTGTGAAAGAAAATCCTTTTTTACTTGTTAGCTTACCAAAGCAGGATAAGCGAATTCCTTCATTTTTGTATGAAGAGGAACTGAAAGAGCTTTTTACTGTTTCTGATGTCAGCACACCGCTTGGGCAAAGAAACCAAGCGATTTTAGAACTTCTTTATGCAACAGGTATGAGGGTCAGTGAGTTATGTTCATTAAAAGAATCTGATCTTGATTTATCGATGGATACAGTGCTTGTTCATGGGAAAGGCAGCAAGCAGCGGTATGTTCCTTTTGGTTCATATGCTCATGAAGCGCTCATCACTTATTTAGAGGATGGAAGGCTGAAGCTGAAAGCGAAGGGGAATGATCGTGCTGATGCATATGTATTTTTGAATCAGCGCGGGGCGCCTCTTACAGACAGAGGTGTTCGATTCATTCTCACTGAACTAATGAAAAAGGCGTCAGGCACATTACATATCCATCCTCACATGTTAAGGCACACCTTTGCCACACATCTCTTAAATGAGGGAGCAGATTTGAGAAGTGTTCAAGAACTTCTTGGTCATTCGAATTTATCATCAACTCAGGTGTACACGCATGTATCAAAAGATTCTTTAAGGAAAACGTACATGTCTCATCACCCAAGGGCTTTTAAACGATCCTAAAAGGAGGTTTTTTCATGTCATCATTTCATGCAACAACCATCTTTGCCGTTCAACATAAAGGAAAAAGTGCGATGGCTGGCGACGGTCAAGTCACTTTCGGGCAGGCTGTCGTGATGAAACACACGGCAAAAAAAGTGCGCCGTCTTTTCGGAGGTAAAGTGCTTGCAGGTTTTGCAGGTTCAGTAGCAGATGCATTTACACTCTTTGAAAAGTTTGAAACGAAGCTTGAAGAATATGGTGGTAACTTAAAGAGGGCAGCCGTAGAACTAGCAAAAGAGTGGCGTAGTGACAAGATGCTTAGGCAGCTTGAGGCCATGCTGATCGTTATGAACAAAGACAGCATCCTGCTTGTCTCTGGTACAGGAGAGGTCATCGAACCAGATGACGGTATTTTGGCCATCGGCTCAGGCGGCAATTATGCGCTTAGCGCCGGGAGAGCACTCAAAACACATGCAGGTGATCACCTCACAGCAAGAGATATTGCAAAGGCTGCTCTTGAAACCGCCGGAGAAATCTGTGTCTACACGAACGATCAAATCACTTTAGAAGAGCTTGAATAGAAAGGACATGAGACGTATGGAGAAAAAGCCGTTCACCCCAAGAGAGATAGTTGAAAAGCTTGATCAATACATTATTGGTCAGCTTGATGCGAAAAAAGCAGTGGCGGTGGCTTTAAGAAACCGTTACAGAAGAAGCCTTTTACATGATAAGCTAAAGGATGAAGTCGTTCCGAAAAACATCTTAATGATCGGCCCAACAGGAGTGGGGAAAACAGAGATTGCCCGTAGAATTGCAAAAATTTCTGGTGCGCCTTTTATTAAAGTGGAAGCGACGAAGTTTACTGAAGTTGGTTACGTCGGCCGTGATGTAGAATCGATGGTCAGAGATCTAGTTGAGACAGCGATCAGAATTGTCAAAGAAGAAAAGATGAAAGACGTTCAAGAAGAGGCAGAAAAACAAGCAAATAAACGTCTTGTTCATTTACTTGTTCCTGGCAAGAAAAAAAGCCAGTCTGTGAAAAATCCTTTTGAGATGCTGTTTGGTGGGTCTGATGAAGATGACCGTGATCGAGATCAATCAAGTGAAGAAGTAGAACTTGAATCGACAAGAAAGCGAATCGCTCATCAGCTGGCGATGGGCGAACTTGAAGATCATTACGTCACGATCGAAGTCGAAGAGCAGCAGCCATCCATGTTTGATATGCTTCAGGGATCGGGTATGGAGCAAATGGGCATGAACATGCAGGATGCGCTTGGCAATCTGATGCCTAAAAAGAAAAAACGCAGAAAGCTGACCGTTAGAGAAGCAAGAAAGGCGTTAACAGCTGAGGAAGCTTCAAAACTGATTGACATGGATGAAGTCAGTCAAGAAGCTGTCTATAAAGCAGAGCAGCAAGGGATTATTTTTATCGACGAAATCGACAAAATCGCTAAAAGCGGTGGTGCATCATCTGCAGATGTTTCTCGTGAAGGGGTTCAACGTGATATTTTACCGATTGTAGAAGGTTCAACTGTGATGACGAAATATGGGGCAGTGAAAACAGACCATGTGCTTTTTGTAGCAGCAGGTGCATTTCATATGGCGAAACCATCAGATTTGATTCCAGAGCTTCAAGGACGCTTCCCAATTCGTGTAGAATTAGATAAATTAAGTATCGAAGACTTTGTGAAAATCTTAACGGAACCAGATAATGCATTATTAAAGCAATATAAAGCTTTACTTGAAACAGAAGGTATATCTCTTGAATTTTCTGACGATGCTATTCATAAGATTGCAGAAGTGGCTTATCATGTCAATCAGGAGACAGATAACATCGGTGCAAGAAGGCTTCATACCATACTTGAGAAGCTCCTTGAAGAGCTTTCATTTGAGGCGCCTGATATTACACTAGGGACAGTGACCATTACCCCTCAGTATGTAGAAGAGAAGCTAGGAAAGATTGCAAATAACAAAGACTTAAGTCAATTTATACTTTAACAAATGAATAAAGTAATCTAGGAGGATCATTAACATGGCGTTACTACAAAAAACAAGGATTATTAACTCAATGCTGCAAGATGCAGCGGGGAAACCAGTTAATTTTAAGGAAATGGCAGAAACATTGAGAGATGTCATTGATTCAAACATTTTCGTATTAAGCAGAAGAGGGAAGCTTCTAGGCTACTCGATCAACCAGCAGATTGAAAATCCGCGTATGAAGAAAATGCTTGAAGACCGTCAATTCCCTGAAGAATATACAAAGAGTCTATTCAACATCCCTGAAACATCTTCAAATCTTGACATTAACAGTGAGTATACAGCTTTCCCGATTGAGAACCGTGATTTATTTGAATCAGGTTTGACAACCATTGTGCCAATTATCGGAGGAGGAGATCGTTTAGGAACGTTAATCCTGTCTCGTTTGCAAGATACATTTAAAGATGATGATTTAATTCTTGCTGAATACGGTGCAACAGTTGTTGGAATGGAGATCCTTCGTGAGAAGTCAGAGGAAATCGAAGAAGAAGCAAGAAGTAAAGCAGTTGTCCAAATGGCGATTAGTTCTCTTTCATATAGTGAGCTTGAAGCCATTGAACACATCTTTGAAGAACTTGATGGCAACGAAGGGCTTCTAGTGGCAAGTAAAATTGCTGACCGTGTAGGAATCACTCGTTCAGTGATCGTGAACGCCTTACGTAAGTTAGAAAGTGCTGGCGTCATCGAATCTCGCTCTCTTGGAATGAAGGGAACGTATATCAAAGTGTTAAACAACAAATTTTTAATTGAACTTGAAAATTTAAAATCTCATTAATCAAAACCCCTTTTTAGCAGAAATACAAGCTAAAAAGGGGTTTTTTTTATAAAAAAAGAGGAATTGTCCGAAAAATGACACTCTTTTTTCCAAGAAAACCCTTACAATTCTTAGTTCTTTGAATCTAGGTCTTTGTACCTACTCATAAAATAGATATATATTACGAGTTTTTTTTACATATACATCATAGACTTTAATCCTATTATTTCTTACAATGAACATATGGTTTTACAAATCTCGACATGATTAAATGGAATGAAATACATATGATTGGAGGTATATGGTTTTGGATATATTTTCTGGAACGATAAGCAACCTTGAGAATGCCTTGGGCAGAGCGAATGTTAAGCAAAAAGTCATAAGCAATAATATCGCGAATATAGACACACCGAACTACAAGTCGAAAAACGTCGCATTTCATGATATGCTAAACGATGCGTCGATCAAGCTAGATGCTAAAAAAACATACCAAGGTCACATTGATTTTTCTAAAACAGGGTCTAATTATTCAGTTGTTTCGAGCAACCGTACTTCATATCAAGAAAACGGAAATAATGTCGATATTGATCAAGAGATGAGTGAACTCGCTAAAAACCAAATTCAGTATAATGCGTTGGTTGAAAGAATGAGTGGAAAATTCAATTCTCTTAAAACAGTTTTGACAGGAGGTAAGTGATGTCAATTTTTTCAGGCGTTAACGCTTCGGCCTCTGCACTAACAGCACAGAGGCTCAGAATGGACGTTGTATCCTCTAACCTTGCAAATATGGATACAACAAGAGCGAAACAGGTTGATGGCAACTGGGAGCCTTATAGACGTAAGCTCGTCACCTTACAGCCGTCAGGTGAATCGTTTTCATCTATATTAAACTCAAGTATGAATTCGAGCAGTAAATTAGGAAACGGCGTGAAAGCAACGAAGATTACAGAAGACGAAACTCCATTCAACCTTCAATATGATCCTACAAATCCCGATGCCAATGAAAATGGATATGTTCAAACACCTAATGTTGATCCATTAAAGGAAATGGTTGACCTCATCAGCAGCTCAAGGTCATATGAAGCAAACGTGACCGCACTAAATGCGAATAAAAGCATGTTGATGAAAGCTTTAGAAATAGGAAAGTAAGGTGAAAAGAATTGGTTAACGCAATATCTCCTTTCCAGCTTCAAACTGCTCAGCAAGCAAGTGAATTGACAAATGCATCGTCCGTTCATGCGGCTGCACCTAAAAGTCAAACGAATTTCTCTGATGTGCTGAAGAATTCCATTGAGGCATTAAATCAATCGCAGCTGAAATCAGACCAGTATACAAATGCACTTGCACAAGGAAAAGATGTCAATCTCGATGAAGTCATGATTGCCTCGCAAAAAGCGAGTGTGACACTCACAGCTGCAACGGAGTTTCGAAATAAAGCAGTCGAAGCGTACCAAGAGATTATGAGAATGCAGATGTAGGAGGTGCTGACGGACAAAAAAAGACTGAATGGAATGACCGGGGGTTAAGATGAATCGTACTTTAATGCAATTAAGAACAAAAACAGTTGAGTTTTGGCGAAATCGATCAAAATTACAAAAAATACTTATGATTGGCGGCGTTGCTGCCCTAGCAATCATTATTACGGTTGTTAGCATCTTTGCTTCTTCTGAAAAAATGGTTCCATTGTTTAGAGACTTGTCTGAGGCAGAAGCTGGACAAATCAAACAGGAACTAGATGGCAAAAACGTTAAATCGGAACTTGCGAATAATGGAACAACGATTCTCGTTCCAGAAAAGCAGGCCGACTCTTTAAAAGTAACACTCGCATCTGAGGGTCTCCCTAAGACAGGGAATATTGACTACTCATTTTTTGCGAATAATTCCGGCTTCGGTTTAACAGATAATGAATTTGATGTTCTGAAAGTAGACGCAACCCAGACAGAACTATCCAATCTAATCAATACGATTGATGGGATTAAAGATTCAAAAGTTATGATTAACCTGCCAAAAGATTCCGTTTTTGTTGGAGAAGAGCAAAGTAATGCATCAGCATCTATTGTGCTGCAAGTTGAACGTGGCTACACGCTCTCGCCGCAGCAAGTAAAAGGCCTTTATCATCTTATTTCAAAAAGTGTGCCGAATTTAAAGACAGAAAACATTGTCATTATGGACCAAGATTCCAACTACTACGACTTAAACAGCAGTTCTGATTCCTATGCAAGTGGAATGGATGCACAGCAGCAGAAGAAAGAAGAAATTGAAAAGAACCTTCAAAGAAAAATTCAACAGCTGCTCGGAACAATGATGGGTCAAGAAAAAGTCGCTGTATCGGTCACAACAGACATTGATTTTACTGAAGAGAAAAGAAAAGAAGATCTTGTAGAACCAGTTGATAAAGAAAACATGCAAGGCATCGCTGTCAGTGCTGAAAAGATTGCTGAAACTTATTCAGGAAATGGTGCAGCAGCTGGCGGAACCGCTGGAACAGGCGACGATGATGTCACAAACTATCAAGGTGCCGATGGAGCGAATGGTAGCGGAGATTACGAAAAGAGCGAAGATCGTATCAACTATGAAGTCAACCGCATTCATAAAGATATCAAAGAGAGCCCTTATAAAATTAGAGATGTTGGCATTCAAGCATTGGTCGAACCACCAACTGCAAACGATGTGAACTCTTTAACAGCTGAAAGGCAAGATGATATTAAAAAGATTCTTTCAACGATCATTAGCACGTCAATTGATAAAGAATACACAAATGGTCAAGCGCTCACTCAAGCAGACTTAGATAACAAAATTGTTTTATCTGTATCAAAATTAGACGGTAAACAGCAAACTGCAGCAGAAAACCCATCAAACAATATTCCAATCTGGGTTTATATTGTAGGCGGTGTGCTACTACTTGCAATTATCGCTCTCATTATTCTTCTTGTGCGTAAACGCAGAAAAGAAGAGGAAGAAGAGTTTGAGTTTGATGAACGTACACCAATCCATGTTCCTGATATTGACACTGAACCAGAAACAGAGGAAATGGTGAGGAAAAATCAGCTTGAGAAAATGGCAAAAGATAAACCAGAAGACTTTGCTAAATTGCTACGCAGCTGGCTGTCCGAGGATTAGGAGGAATACACATGTCGAGAAAAGATCCAAATCGACTAACAGGCAGACAAAAAGCAGCAATCCTAATGATTTCCTTAGGGCTAGACGTGTCAGCATCTGTATACAAACATCTGTCTGAAGACGAAATAGAAAAATTAACACTTGAAATTTCCAATGTACGAAGTGTAGATACTGCTAAAAAAGATGAAATCATCGAAGAGTTTCACAGCATCGCCATCGCGCAGGACTACATATCACAAGGCGGTCTTATGTACGCAAGACAAGTACTTGAAAAAGCACTTGGTGAGGACAAAGCGGACAGCATCTTAAACCGGTTAACATCCTCGCTTCAAGTGAAACCGTTTGATTTTGCCCGGAAGGCTGACCCAGAACAAATCTTAAACTTTATCCAGCATGAGCACCCGCAAACCATCGCGCTCATTCTTTCCTACTTAGATCCAGTCCAAGCAGGGCAGATATTATCTGAATTAGGTGAGGATGTACAAACAGAGGTTGCGAGACGTATTGCTTTAATGGACCGCACATCTCCAGAGATCATCAATGAAGTGGAACGCATTCTTGAGCAAAAGCTTTCTTCAACCTTTACGCAAGACTATACGCAAACGGGCGGAGTCGAAGCGGTTGTAGAAGTACTAAATGGTGTAGACCGCGCGACCGAGAAGACCATTTTAGACACTCTTGAAATTCAAGATCCTGAGCTTGCTGATGAAATTAAGAAACGTATGTTTGTCTTTGAAGATATTGTCACTCTTGACAGCAGAGCAATTCAGCGCGTGATCAGAGATGTTGAAAATGATGACTTGTTGCTCGCACTCAAAGTGGCAAGCGAAGAGGTCAAAGAAATTGTCTTCCGCAACATGTCACAGAGAATGGTCGAAACGTTCAAAGAAGAAATGGAGTTTATGGGACCTGTCCGGCTTAGAGATGTCGAGGAAGCACAAACCCGTATTGTCAGCATCGTAAGACGACTCGAGGAAGCTGGAGAAATCGTCATAGCTAGGGGCGGAGGAGACGATATCATTGTCTAGGATTATCAAACATGAAACATCTGTTATTCCTGAGCAAGGCCGGCAAACGATTCCTTTGCAGCAAGTGGAGTTCAAAAAAGAACATCATGAAGAAGAGCTTGTCAATGAAACAGAAGCATCGCAGCTTGTACTAAGTGATGCTGAAGATCAAGCAAGCCGTATAGTAGAACAAGCAAATAATGAGCTTGAAAAAACAATGGCTGAAATCAATCAGCGCCGTGCTGATTTTGAAGAAGAAAGAATACAGCTGATTGAACAAGCGAAACAAGCTGGTTACCAAGATGGCTTCCAAAAGGGTGAAGCAGATGCGATGAGTCAGTATCGATCAATTCTTGATCAAGCAAATGACATTGTTAGTCTTGCCAAGCAGGATTACGAAGAAAAAATTGAAAGCTCCGCAGAAAAAATTGTGGAACTGGCTTTTGAACTCGCTAAACGCGTTTGGTACTCGGCTGAGGACACGAAAGATCAATTTTTGGCTCTCGTGAAGCAGGTCATTTCTGAAGTGAAAGAATATGACGATATTTCCATCTATGTGGACCCTAAACATTACGATCATGTGATGGAGTATAAAGACGAATTAATCAGAATCCTTCAAAAGGATACACACCTTGCGATTTACTCGGATGAAAAAGCGCCAAAAGGGACTTGTTACGTAGAAACAAGCTTTGGAAAAGTGGAAGCGAGTGTTGATACCCAAATGAATCAGTTGAAAGAAAAGCTACTAGAAGTCATTGATTCAGGTGAGCACAAATGAACATCGATGTGTTAAGAGAAACGATCGAAACTGCCGATCCTTATAAACGATTTGGTAAAGTCAATCGAGTTGTTGGACTGATGATTGAATCTAAGGGGCCGGAAAGTTCTATCGGAGATGTGTGTCTCATTCATAAAAAGGGGCGTAAGCACGATCCGATAAAAGCAGAGGTTGTAGGGTTTAGAGATGAACATATTCTGCTCATGCCTTATGTAGAAGCATCCAATATTTCACCAGGAAGTCTAGTTGAAGCGACAGGTGAGTCGCTGAAGGTCAAAGTTGGAACTGGCTTAATTGGCGAAGTTGTTGATGCCTTCGGTGAACCGCTGGACGGCAGTATGCTTCCAAAGGGACTTGCACCTGTTTCGACAGATCAGTCACCTCCAAACCCGATGGACAGGCCGCCTATTCGTGAAAAAATGGGCGTTGGCGTCAGAGTGATCGACAGTCTGCTTACAGTCGGCACTGGTCAGAGGATCGGTATTTTTGCCGGAAGTGGTGTTGGGAAAAGTACCTTAATGGGGATGATTGCTAAGCAGACAGAAGCAGACCTGAATGTCATTGCTCTTGTTGGAGAGCGTGGCCGTGAAGTTCGTGAGTTTATTGAAAAGGATTTAGGTACCGAGGGACTAAAGCGATCGATTGTTGTCGTCGCAACTTCTGACCAGCCAGCGCTGACAAGAATGAAGGCTGCTTATACAGCAACAGCTATTGCGGAATATTTTAGAGACAGAGGAAAAAATGTCATGTTCATGATGGACTCTGTTACACGGGTCGCTATGGCACAAAGGGAAATCGGTCTTGCAACTGGTGAACCGCCAACGACAAAAGGATATACGCCTTCGGTGTTCGCTATACTGCCAAAATTACTTGAACGAACTGGAACGAATCAGCTTGGTTCCATCACAGCGTTTTATACAGTGCTTGTTGATGGGGACGATATGAATGAGCCAATCGCTGATACAGTTAGGGGAATCTTAGATGGTCACATTGTACTTGATCGTGCTTTAGCCAACAAAGGACAATTTCCCGCTGTCAATATTCTGAAAAGTATCAGCCGCGTGATGAGCAATATCGCAAGTCATGATCACAAGGAGGCGGCCAACCGGTTCCGCCAGCTTTTATCCACTTATCAAAACGCTGAAGACCTCATTAACATTGGAGCATATAAAAAAGGCTCCTCGAAAGACATTGATGATGCTATGCAGGCTTATCCTCATCTGATTTCATTTTTGAAGCAGGATGTAGAAGAGGCTGTATCTATTGAAGACAGTGTGAATGTATTGCTCGGTTTGATGAATAGAGAGGATTGACGAAAACAGTGAGATATCAATACAAATTTCAAAAGCTCTTAGAACTGAAAGAAAGTGAAAAAGACAAGTCACTCGCAGCGTACCAACAATCCGTTTCGGCATTTGAGCAAGTCGCTGAAAAGCTCTATGAAAATATGAGTAAAAAAGAATTAATGGAAAAAAGCAAAGAAGAAAAGCTGAGAAGTGGTATGAGTGTCCAAGAAATGCGTCATTATCAGCAATTTGTGACCAATTTAGATAACACGATTCAGCATTATCAGCAGCTTGTGATCATGAAACGCCATCAAATGAATGAAAAACAATCTGATTTAACTGAAAAAAACATTGAGTTTAAAAAGTTTGAAAAAATGAAAGAAAAGCAGTATGAAAAGTTTTCCCTTGAACATAAGGCCATTGAAATGAAAGAAATGGATGATATCTCTATCAGCCAATTCATGTTTCAAGGACATTAGGAGTCGAGATGAATGCCTAAGAAGGAAGAAACGAAGGAATCAAGTGGCGGTAAATTTCAATGGATCTTGTTTATTGTCATCATCCCATTGATTGTGCTTGTGTTAGTGACTGGCACAATCCTTTATATGGCAGGTTTTGATCTAAAGAAACCGCTCCAACACATTCCGGGCGTCAGCAGTTTGGTTGGTTCAGATGACACGTCAAAAACGTCATCTTCACATAATAATCAAAGCGATGCAGAATTGAAGGAACTGAAAAAGACCATTAAAGAGCAAAAAAATGAACTTGAAATTGCGCAAAAAGACTTAAAAACAAGTGATGAAGAGATTAAAAGACTGAATCAAAAAATCAGTTCACTTGAAAAAACAACTGAAAATGATGCGAATAATACGTCAGCGAGTGACAGTTCATCAAACAACAGCTCATCGAGCGATACATCAGGTAATAATGCGTCAGGAACAACTTCTGATGAGGCAGCAGCCTCTAACCAGAAACCTAAAGGGAAGATTGCCAGTATCTATGAAAGCATGGACGCAGGGAAATCCGCCAAAATTTTATCAGAATTAAGTGATAAAGAGGCATTGAAGATCCTCGAAGAGCTGAGCAAAAATAAACTAACAGACATATTAGCAAAACTAACACCTCAGAAGGCAGCTACGTTTACGAAAGAGCTTTCTAAAAAAGAAAGTGAAAATGGGGGTGGACAATAAGTGAAGCTATTGGATATTGGAGCCTTACAGCAATCGTCTCAAGGTCTCGCGGGACCAAAGGGGAGCGGCGCGGCATCTGCAAGCGGGTTGTTTAAACAATTACTTAGCGGGGCAGGCGCACAAAGCGGCCTTGTGAATGCTGAGACAGCGGGTGCCACTCTTTCCATCAATGATGCGATGCAAATCATTGAAAAATGGATGCAATCGCCTGAAGAAGGCATCAACGAAGACCTTCTTAGCGCGCTTCAAACACTTCAAGGTCAAACGCTTGATTCGTCTGATCTCAAGTCACTAGAAGAGCTATTTCAAAAAATGGAATCATCCATTTACGGTGATCAAGCGGATAAGCCAGCTTCTGAACATAGTGAGCAGCTCATACAAGTCCACTTTTTCATATATCAACTACTCAATCAACAGCCGCTCAGCTTTGATGCCAAGTTAGTGCAAGATATTGAAGCAAAGGGTCAAGACTTCATTCACTTTCTTTCAAAAAATGGAGTAGATGAGAAACTGATTCAGCAAGTAAAAGAGCAGTTTTTCTCGCAAGGTTCAGCACCAAAGCTGAATTCGATGTCTCAAAGTGAGCTGAAACACTTTAATCAGTTAATCGACCATATGATGGCAAATGCAAAAGGGTCAGACAAAGAGTTGAAGATTGCTTTAGGAGAGTTAAAAGAATTGGTCTCTCCAAGACAAGAATCTACTCTTGCTACTCCTGCTAAAGGGGCTGCCTCTCTTGAATGGCTCATCAAAAAGGAAGTGGTCAAAGGGCAAAGCACTGCTGCACCTGCTTCTGAAAAAACGATCACTCATACGCTTTTGCCAGGTCATAAGCAGTTTTTTCAACTGCAATCAGCAGCCCCTGTTCAGCAGCCACAAACAACTGATGAAAAGCCGGGAACGGTTGATCAGCAAATTCTAAATACGTGGAAGCAAATGAAATTCACACCATTTGGCAACTCAAGCGGACGCTTTACAGTTCGATTAAATCCAGAAAATCTCGGATTTATCACGATTCAGCTGACGAAGCAAAATGGTATGTATGCGAGTAAGATTACTGCTTCGACGCAAGCAGCAAAAGAGCTGCTAGAGCATCATCTACCGCAGCTCAAGCAGGCGCTTCCGAATATGTCGGTTCAAGTGGATCGTTTCCATATACCGCTTCAATCAAATGAACAGCCGTTATTTGGACAATTTAACGAAGAAAACAAGCAGCAACAGTCAAAAGGGCAGAATTTCCAGAAGCCTGATGAACAGGAAGCAGAATTCCAAGATGTACTGGATGCTCTTGTTGGGTCAGATGAAGAAGAGGAGGAAATCTAATGGCAACGGTTGATGCTACGAATAGAACAGTCGCACAAACACAAACAGACACTTCTTCAAAAGCAGAAAAGAAAACAGATACGCTCGGCAAAGATCAATTCTTGAAAATTTTGCTCACGCAGCTTCAAAACCAAGATCCGACAAACCCACTAGATGACCGTGAGTTTGTCACACAGCTTGCAACATTTTCATCTTTAGAACAGCAAACCAATATGAACGATTCTATCACCAAGCTGAATCAGCTCATGTCTACATTTGTTGCACACCAAGATCCGTTTACGACGTATGTAGGCTGGATTGGTAAAGAAGTAGCGGGCAAACAAGATGATAAAGACATATCTGGCACTGTCAAGTCTGTTAAAAACATAAACAATGAATACTTCCTATATTTAGAAGATGGAACGAAAATCAGCCCTTGGGACGTTACAACTGTTGGAGAAAAATCGTAAGCAAATCGAGGAGGAAAATAAATGTTACGCTCACTTTACTCAGGAATTAGCGGAATGAAAAACTTCCAAACAAAATTAGATGTTGTAGCCAATAACGTGGCCAACGTCAATACACACGGTTACAAAAAAAGCCGTATCACTTTTAAAGATATGGTCAGTCAAACAATTTCAAGCTCAGGTGGACCGACGAACAACTCGGGTTCGATCAACTCAAAGCAAGTTGGTTTAGGATCTTCTTTATCATCTATTGATAAAATCATGTCAGCAGGAGCTTCTCAAAATACAGATGAACCTTACGACTTTTATATCAATGGAGACGGATTTTTCCGTATTCAAAGTCAAGGAGAAATTCTTTATACAAGAACTGGGAATTTTAAACCTGATTCAGAGGGAAGTTTAGTCACTTCTGATGGAAATTACCTGCTTGGAATGGATGGACAAAAGATAACGATTCCAGAAGGCATTTCAAGTGTAAGTGTAGGTCCAGATGGGACGATTTCGGTTGTTGAAAACAATGTATCAAGAACCGTTGGTCAAGTATCACTGGTATCTTTCCGTAACGCAGGTGGGTTAGACAAAGTTGGTGACAACCTTTACCGCCAAACGTTAAGTTCAGGTGCACCAAGTAACCCTATCGTACCTGGTCAAGAAGGAACGGGCGTCATCCAAACAGGCCGACTTGAAATGTCAAATGTTGATTTAACAGACGAGTTTACTGAAATGATTATCGCGCAGCGTGGATTCCAATCGAATGCAAAGACGATCACAACATCTGATGAAATTCTGCAAGAGCTTGTGAATCTGAAACGATAGGAGGTAGGGGGAGCGGATGAACGCTTCTCTGCTTAATATGATTGAAGTGACAAGATTGAATGGCAAAGGATTTATGCTGAACGCTCTCCATATCGAGCAAATCGAAAGCTTTCCAGACACAACCATTACATTAGCCAATGGAAAGAAATTCGTTGTGAAAGAAAATGAAGAGCAACTTCAAGAGAAAATCATTTCTTTCTACAGAAAAATCCAAGTCATTTCATTGAATCAAGGAATAGAGGAATTTGAATGAAGAAGAAATTAGTCGTAGTAATGCTAATCATGATTATTGCCATCGGCGGAATAGGAGCAGGCATCATTTTTCTGCTGAATGGTTCAGAAGAAGCAAAAGCTGAAAAAGAGCCAACAGCAGATGAAGTCGTAAAAGCTTCTGTTGAAATTCCTGAGATTATCACCAATTTAAAGTCTGAAGGAAATGCGGTCAAACTTGTATTGAATATTGAAACAGACTCTGAAAAAGCAAAAGAAGAGCTTGAGAAAAGAAGTTTTCAAGTGAAAGACGCCGTAATTGACATTTTATCAGACACAAATGCAGATGAACTTGATGGCAAAAAAGGCAGAGAACATTTTAAAACACTAGTCAAAAACAAAGTGAATAACTATTTGCAAGATGGCAAGGTGAAAGAAGTATATATAACCTCCTTTAATCTGCAATAGAGGCGATTAATTGACACGATGGAGGTGAAGAAATGTCAGGAGAAGTGCTTTCCCAGAATGAGATCGATGCATTATTATCCGCCATATCAACAGGTGAAATGGATGCAGAAGAGCTGAAAAAAGAAGAAACGACGAAAAAAGTAAAGGTGTATGATTTTAAACGTGCACTTCGCTTTTCAAAAGACCAGATTCGAAGTTTAACAAGGATTCATGATAACTTCGCTAGACTGCTCACCACGCACTTTTCAGCTCAGCTAAGATCATATATTCAAATTACTGTCAGCTCGGTTGACCAAGTACCATACGAAGAATTTATTCGTTCGATTCCTAATATGACATTATTAAACTTATTTTATGTCAGCCCGCTTGAAGGAAGAATCATGCTTGAAGTGAACCCAACAATCGGCTATGCCATGATGGACAGGCTGATGGGCGGGATTGGCATTAGTCATAATAAGACAGAATCACTTACAGAAATCGAAACAAAGATTATCTCAAACATGTTTGAGGGAGCTTTGGAAAATTACAGAGAAGCGTGGCAGTCTATAACCGACATCGAGCCTGAAATGGCAGATTTCGAGGTAAATCCCCAGTTTGTTCAAATGGTGTCACCAAACGAAACAGTTGTCGTCATTTCTCTTAATACACAAATTGGCGAGGTAAGCGGGGTTATTAACCTATGTATTCCTCATGTTGTATTAGAGCCTATTATTCCGAAGCTGTCTGTACACTACTGGATGCAGTCTGAACGAAATGAACCAAAACAACAAGAAACAAAGGCCATTGAAAAACGGATTATGACGGCAAAGATACCGGTAGTCGCAGAGCTAGGGGAATCGGAAATGACGGTGGAAGAGTTTTTGAATTTGGAAATTGGTGATTGTATTGCCTTGGACAAACCAGTAAATGCGCCTCTTACTGTTATGGTCGGAAATAAACCGAAATTCTTGGGACAGGCCGGCCGCGTGAATCGGAAACAGGCGATTCAAATTCTAGATCACGACATAAGAGGTGAAGAAGATGGAGAATAACGGAAGTA
Organism: Bacillus sp. SIMBA_005; assembly: GCF_046535585.1. Lineage (NCBI taxonomy): Bacteria > Bacillati > Bacillota > Bacilli > Caryophanales > Bacillaceae > Bacillus > Bacillus sp. SIMBA_005. Next base: position 387,948 of record NZ_JAWRWI010000001.1, read on the forward strand.
AATTATCACAAGACGAAATCGATGCGCTCCTTAAAGGAGGTAGCAATGACGATATAGAGCCTGATACAGTCCTTTCTGCAATGGAGCAAGATGCCATTGGAGAAATTGGAAATATTTCATTCGGCAGTTCTGCTACAGCACTTTCAACCCTATTAAATCAAAAAGTGGAGATTACCACTCCAACTGTGACAGTGATTCAAAAAAGTATGCTGAATGAGGAGTTTCCTCATCCGTATGTCGCGATTGAAGTGAATTATACGGAAGGCTTCAGCGCGAGTAACCTGCTTGTCGTCCAGCAAACAGATGCAGCAGTCATTGCGGACTTAATGATGGGCGGAGACGGGACAAATGCTGACCCTTCTTTAAGCGAGATTCACTTAAGTGCGGTGCAAGAAGCAATGAACCAAATGATGGGTTCTGCTGCGACATCCATGTCGACTGTCTTTAATAAAAAGATTGATATTTCTCCGCCTCGCGTCGAATTACTTGATGTGAAAGAAGGAGAAGGAACAGACCGGATCCCAGCTGAAGAAATGCTTGTCAAAGTGTCCTTCAGATTAAAAATAGGTGAACTTATTGATTCAAATATTATGCAGCTTTATCCTATTACATTTGCGAAGGATTTAATTGCAGAATTAACAGACCCTGCGCAAGAGGAAGAGCCGGTTCAAGAAGCTCAAGTGACTACACCTGAACCTCAGCCGGCAGCGCCACAAGCGCAATCTGCACCAGCGCCGCAAGCAGCTCCGCCGAAAAGACAGGCGAAGCCAAAGCCGGCAGCACCTGTAAATGTTGCACCAGTTGAATTTGAAGCATTCAGTGAGCCTCAGCATACAACAAGCCAGCTTGGAAATCTTGATATGCTGATGGATATCCCGCTTTCTATTACGGTGGAACTTGGAAGAACTCAGCGAAGTGTCAAAGAAGTTCTTGAGCTTTCAGCAGGAAGTATCATTGAACTGGACAAACTTGCTGGTGAGCCAGTAGACATTCTAGTTAACAAACGAATCGTCGCCAAAGGGGAAGTCGTTGTCATTGATGAGAACTTTGGTGTTCGTGTGACTGATATTTTAAGTCAGTCAGAAAGACTTTCTAATTTAAAATAAACAAACATACAGGGAGAGAATAAGTAAATGGCTACTAAGGTATTAATCGTAGATGATGCAGCATTCATGAGAATGATGATAAAGGATATTCTTGTGAAAAACGGATTTGATGTAGTTGGAGAAGCAGAAAACGGCGCTCAAGCAGTTGAAAAATACAAAGAAACGTCTCCAGATCTTGTCACAATGGATATTACAATGCCAGAAATGGACGGGATCACAGCACTAAAAGAAATTAAACAAATTGACGCTTCTGCAAAAATCATCATGTGTTCTGCAATGGGGCAGCAGTCAATGGTTATTGACGCGATCCAAGCAGGTGCAAAAGACTTTATCGTGAAGCCGTTCCAGGCAGACCGTGTACTTGAAGCAATTAATAAAACGTTAGGCTAAAAAAGGGTGTAAGACTTGTTGAAAAAACGTTTGATATGTATAGCAATGATCAGTTTTATGCTTTTCTTGACGATACAGCCTGCCTCATTGTTTGCTGAAACGAAAGATCCTGAAAATGGCACAGTGAATGACTGGCTCAAAGAAGAGAAGAGCAGCAAAAAGGATACAGAAAAGACAACCACTGACAATCAAACGAATCCGGCAGAAGAAGTTCCCTCTTCTTCTGTCTCCATTGTGGATTTTGTCAAAATGATTGGTGCCTTACTTTTTGTCATCCTGCTTATATATGGATTGGTGAGATTTGTTGGTAAGCAAAACCGCTTACTTAAACCATTTCGCTATGTTGAAAATATTGGCGGAACGACGGTTGGCCAAAACCGTTCAGTCCAGCTTATCAAAGTGGGAAAACGAGTATTAGTTGTCGGAGTAGCGGACTCAATCCAGCTGCTAAAAGAAATTGATGATGAACAAGAATGTGAAGCGATCGTGCAACAATACGAAGAAGCGATGGAAAGCAAAACAGATTTACCAAAAATCGTTCAAAAATTCACATCTCAGATAAAGAAACAAGATCAGCCAACCACTTCTTCTTTTTCAGCCAATTTGAAGGCACAGCTAGCCGAATTGAAAAAGACCCAATCAGAAGTCAGAAAGAAAGGCCCGAAACAAAATGAATGAGTTTATCGATTTATTTAATTCCAGCGGTGCAGGGAATATTAGCACGTCTGTCCGTCTTCTTTTACTTTTAACCGTGTTTTCGGTTGCACCAGGCATTCTCATTTTAATGACGTGTTTTACACGAATTGTGATTGTACTTTCATTCGTTAGAACGTCCCTTGCAACCAACTCAATGCCGCCAAACCAAGTGCTTGTAGGGCTTGCTTTGTTTCTTACATTCTTTATCATGGCACCTACGTTCTCAGAGATTAATAAAGAGGCACTCACGCCGCTTTTAAATGATGACATTACGCTCAATCAGGCATATGAAAAAGCCGAAGTGCCCATTAAAGAGTTTATGAGTAAACATACGAGACAGAAGGATTTGGCTTTATTTCTTAGTTACGCAAAAATGGATACACCTGAATCGATAAAAGATATTCCGTTAACGGCGATGGTACCCGCTTTTGCGATTTCAGAATTAAAGACGGCATTTCAAATTGGTTTCATGATCTTTATTCCATTTTTAATTATTGATATGGTCGTCGCAAGTGTCCTGATGTCAATGGGGATGATGATGCTTCCGCCGGTTATGATATCGCTCCCTTTTAAAATATTGTTATTTGTTTTAGTCGATGGATGGTATTTGATTGTTAAATCTTTGCTGCAAAGCTTTTAGAGTAGGTGCTTAAAACATGAGTTCAGAATTTGTCATTACGATGGCTGAAAGATCAGTGTATGTGGTATTGCTTGTCAGTGGGCCGCTTTTAGCGCTCGCTCTTATTGTGGGACTGATTGTCAGTGTGTTTCAGGCAACAACCCAAATTCAAGAACAGACGCTTGCGTTCATTCCTAAAATTGTTGCAGTTCTTATTGGGCTTGTTGTGTTTGGTCCATGGATGCTGTCAACCATTGTGTCCTTTACGACAGAGCTGTTCTCGAATTTAGATCGATTTGCAGGTTAATGAGCGATGTCAATCATAGAATTATTTCCTGCTTTTCTATTAGTTTTTATTCGAATTACCGCTTTTTTTGTGACAGTACCGCTTTTAGCGCATAGAACGATCCCGGCTGTACACAGAGTTGGATTCTCACTGTTTTTAGCCGTAATTAGTTTTAGCACGATTAAGGAACCGCCTGCACTCGACATAGACGGTCTTTATATGATGCTTGCGGTGAAAGAAGCAATGGTCGGGCTTCTACTTGGTTTGATTGCATATATCATGGTATCCGCTGTTCAAATTGCCGGCTCATTTATTGATTTTCAAATGGGCTTTGCGATCGCCAATGTAATTGATCCGCAAACAGGGGCACAAACGCCGCTGATGGGGCAGTTTTTTTATACGGTCACATTGCTATTGATGCTGGCAACCAATGCACACCACCTGCTGCTTGATGGAATCTATTACAGCTTTCAATATATTGCAGTTGATCAGTACGCACTGAATTTCGGCAGTGAATCCTTTGCTTATTTTATTGCAAAGAGCTTCAACCAAATGTTCATCATTGCCTTTCAAATCTCAGCACCGGTTGTCGCCAGCTTGTTTTTGGTCGACCTGGCGCTTGGCATTGTGGCACGAACAGTTCCGCAGATGAACGTTTTTGTTGTTGGACTTCCTATTAAAATGGGTGTGAGTTTTATTATGATCATCATCTGTATGGGCGTCATCTTCGGAGTTGTCCAAAATACATTTGATACGATTGTACTCACCATGAGGAATTTCTTAGCATTGGTCGGTGGTTCGTCATGATGACAAGGCTTAGACTAGACTTGCAATTTTTCGCAGGTGAAAAAACAGAAAAAGCAACGCCGAAAAAGAGACAAGATTCACGTAAAAAAGGTCAGGTTGCCAAAAGTACCGACGTCAATACAGCCATCTCATTTCTATTAATCTTTTTATCATTCTTTTTTATTGGGCCTTTTATGAAAGAGCGTATTATTGCGCTCATTGAACGTTTTTATTCAACAACCATGCTAATGAAGGTTAGCACATCTAATATTCATCAACTATTTGTGGAATTGCTTCAGGAAACAGGACTCCTCCTCATGCCAATCCTTGGTGTTGGTATGCTGGCAGGGATCATCAGTAACTATTTGCAAGTTGGCTTTCTTTTTTCGACAGAAGTAATCAAACCGAAATTAGAAAAACTCGATCCAATCAAAGGGTTTAAACGAATATACAGTATTCGAGCCCTCGTTGAGCTATTAAAATCCATTTTGAAAATTGGTTTAATTGGTTTTGCGACATTTATTGCACTTTGGATGCACTTTGACGAAATCCTGAGGCTTCCTTTATTAACAGCAGAGGAAACCCTTCATTTCGTTGCAAATATGACCTTGATTATGGGGTTATATGCAGCAGGTGCTCTCATGATCTTAGCAGGGCTTGATTATATGTATCAGAAATTTGATTATGAAAAAAACTTACGGATGTCCAAACAAGACATCAAAGATGAGTATAAAAAATCTGAGGGTGACCCGCTCATAAAATCAAAGATTAAACAGCGTCAGCGGGAAATGGCCATGAGACGGATGATGCAGGAGGTCCCAAAAGCGGACGTCATCATTACAAACCCAACTCACTATGCAATTGCTTTGAAATATGACGAAGAAAAGATGGACGCGCCCTTTGTTGTGGCAAAGGGAACAGATATTTTGGCTTTGAAAATTAGAACGATTGCGAAAGAGCACGATATTATGACCGTAGAAAACCGGCCGCTCGCTCGTGCACTCTATGATCAGGTCGACATCGACCAAGCGGTGCCAGAGGAATACTTTAAGGCGATCGCAGAAATTTTAGCTTATGTTTATAAAACGAAACAAAAGATTTTATGAATTTTTGGTTTTAAAAGGAGAGAACAGGCATGTCAGCAAGAGATTTATCTGTTTTATTCAGTGTTATTTTAATTGTGGCGATGCTGGTCATACCGTTTCCGCCAATGCTATTAAGTATTTTAATCATTATTAATATTTCTCTTGCGCTTATCGTGCTTCTCACCACAATGAACATGCAAGAACCACTGCAATTTTCAATATTTCCATCATTGCTTTTGCTCTTAACGCTGTTTCGCTTAGGGCTTAACATCTCTACAACACGTTCTATCCTATCAACTGGAGACGCTGGAAAGGTTGTAGAAACGTTTGGTTCATTTGTTGTTGGAGGAAATATACTCGTGGGTCTGGTGGTCTTCCTTATTCTGATCATCATTCAATTTGTTGTAATCACCAAAGGGGCTGAGCGTGTTTCAGAGGTTGCGGCAAGATTTACCCTTGATGCGATGCCAGGGAAACAAATGAGTATTGATGCAGATTTAAATGCAGGGATGCTGACAGAAAGTGAAGCGAGAAATCGCCGAGAAAAAGTAGCGAGAGAAGCAGACTTTTATGGTGCGATGGATGGGGCAAGTAAGTTCGTCAAAGGGGATGCCATCGCAGGTATTATCATCGTCATAATTAATATTATTTTTGGGATTATCATTGGGATGCTTCAGCAAGGAATGTCGATTCAAGAGTCAGCTTCCCACTTTACATTATTAACGGTAGGAGATGGGATTGTTTCACAAATCCCTGCACTTCTCATTTCAACAGCGACAGGGATTGTCGTCACAAGGGCTGCTTCTAATGGGAACCTTGGGTCAGATATCACTGAACAGCTGTTTGCATTCCCAGCTATGCTTTATGTCACAGCAGGTACGATCTTCCTTCTTGGGTTGTTTACTCCAATCGGCGTACTTTTGACAGGACCGATCGCAGGTTTACTAGCCCTCGGCGCATACTTGATGTCAAAAAACAAACAGGATCAAGAAGAAATAGAAGAGGTACTAGAGGAGCAGGCAGAGGTAGAAGAGATGAAAAGTCCAGAAAGCGTCATTCACCTTCTCCAAATGGATGCCATTGAATTTGAGTTTGGCTATGGTCTGATTCCGCTAGCCGATGCAAATCAAGGCGGTGACCTGTTAGACCGAATTGTGATGATCCGAAGGCAGCTTGCCCTTGAACTTGGTCTTGTGATTCCAGTTGTCCGGATCCGGGACAACATTGCACTTAACCCAAATGAGTACCGACTCAAAATAAAAGGGAACGAAGTGGCAAAAGGCGAGCTCCTGCTTGATCACTACTTAGCGATGTCGCCTACGCCTGATGATGATCCGATTGAAGGAATCGAAACAATCGAGCCATCCTTTGGTCTTCCGGCTAAATGGATCTCAGAAGCAGAAAAAGATCAGGCTGAGATGCTCGGCTATACGGTTGTAGATCCTGCATCTGTTGTGTCTACTCACATCACAGAGAAGATTAGACAAAACACACACGAACTGCTCGGACGTCAGGAAACGAAGCAATTAATCGATCATCTGAAAGAAAGTTATCCTGTCTTAGTGGATGAAGTGACCCCGAACCCACTAGCAGTTGGTGATATTCAAAAAGTGCTTGCAAAACTGCTGAAAGAAAAAGTTTCTATTCGAAATCTTGTCACCATTTTTGAGACGCTTGCAGACTACGGAAAATTAACGACGGATACAGATTTGTTAACAGAGTATGTCAGACAGGCACTGGCAAGACAGATTACTGCACAATATGCGAGAGAAAATGAATCGCTCAAAGTTGTGACATGCTCAGGTCGAGTGGAAAAGGTGATTGCTGACAGTGTACAGCAGACAGAGCATGGCAACTACTTATCGTTAGATCCAGAATCCTCTGAAAGTGTGATTCAATCAGTGGCGAGAGAAATTGAACAGCTTTCGCTTCGTCAGGAAACGCCGGTTCTATTGTGCTCACCTCCTATAAGAATGTACGTCAAGCAGCTGTTAGAAAGATATTTCCCGGACTTACCGGTATTATCTTATAACGAACTAGAAGCAAATGTGGAAGTACAGAGCATCGGAGTGGTGGATATCTAATGAAAATGAAAAAAATCATAGCGAATTCAATGCAGGAGGCAACGATTCAAATTAGGCAGCAGCTTGGGAAGGATGCCGTCATTTTAAATTCCAAAACCGTTGTGAAACGAAAGCTATTCGGTTTAAAAAAACAGCAAATGGTTGAAGTGATTGCAGTACTGGATCAAGATTTTGAAGAAAGAGCGGGTAAAGGTGGACATCCTGCGCCTCCTCTTCCAGTAATTCCGAAAAAGGAGCACGTTCAACACCGGTCTGAAGAGCCGCCTTTTGCGCCTGAGGCAGTGAAACCAGTACCTTCTCAAGCTCAGCCTTTAGAATATGAGAGAAATGAGCGGCATGCTGGTATTCTGCCAGACCCTCTCATGGCAATCGATCAAAAGCTGAAGGATCAAGGTCTTGATGATGCCATTCGAGACGAATGCCTAAAAGGTCTTTTAACGAAGGGTGCTGTCAAGGAAGATCAAATTCATAAAGAACTTGAACAACTGCTGACAGATATGCTGCCGGCTCACACCTCTGATGAGCCGATGATTCGTTCAAAATACATTGTGCTGTTTGGTTCAACTGGCGCTGGTAAAACAACAACGATTGCAAAGCTCGCTGCCAAAACGGCCATTCAGAAGCAAAAGAAAATCGCTTTTATTACAACAGATACGTACCGAATTGCAGCGATCGAACAACTGAAAACATATGCGGAACTGCTCAATGCACCGCTTGAGGTTTGTTATTCTAGAGAGGATTTTGTGAAAGCTCAAGAGACCTTTAAAGAGTATGATCATATTTTCGTAGACACAGCGGGTCGTAACTTTAAAGAAGAAGCGTATATCAAAGAGCTGACAGACATCATTCCATTTAATGAAAGCATTCAAAGTTTCCTAGTGATGAGTGCGACCTCGAAGTATCAGGACATGAAAGCCATGGTTAAACGCTTTGAACACGTTCCAATCGATCAATTCATTTTTACAAAGGTAGATGAAACAGACACGATGGGAACCATCTTTCAAATCATTGCAAACTCTCAAATTGGACTTGGCTTTTTAACAAATGGTCAAAATGTTCCTGAGGATATTCTTGAGGGCTCTCCTCTTGAATTAACAAGGATGGTCTTACAATGATGAAGCCCGACCAAGCAGAAGGTTTAAGAAAGCTCGTTCAGCAGAATCAAACGATCACACCAGCTCCTCTTGGTATAAGCGGACAGGCAAAAACCATTGCTGTCATGAGTGGTAAAGGCGGGGTTGGAAAATCGAATTTGACGCTGAATATGGCACTGTCTATCGCAAATGCAGGTAAGCGAGTGTTAGTCATCGACCTTGATTTTGGTATGGGGAATATTGATATTTTACTAGGGAAAACATCGACCAGCTCTATATTAGATGTTCTTGTCAGGAAGAAATCCTTCCAAGCGGCTATGACTCAAGGAACGAACAACCTATATTACATTTCTGGCGGAAGCGGACTTGAACAGCTGTTTTCTTTAGATAAAGATCAATGGTCGTTCTTTCTTGAGGAAATGGAAAGAATGATGCACGACTTTGATTGTATCTTCTTTGATATGGGGGCTGGCCTTTCAAAAGATCAACTGCCATTTGTTTTATCAGCAGGGGAAGTAGTAGTTGTGACAACGCCAGAACCAACATCGATCATGGATGCTTACAGCGCAATTAAACACTTAGCGATTCATCAGTTCGAACAATCTGTGCAAATCATTGTCAACCGGTGTAAAACCCCGTCAGAAGGGTCTGAAACCTACAGAAAATTAGCAGGAGTGGTCACATCATTTCTACACAGAAAACTAGTATTTGCTGGCGCTGTGCCGGATGATCCTGCGGTTCCAAAAGCAGTGGCCGAACAAATTCCATTTTATATGAAGCAGCCTCATTCAAGGCTGAGTAAAACGATCAAGATGCTGGCAGAAACACTTTATCAACAGCAGATAAGAGAGGCACAGAGAGAGCAGCATACGTTTATAGATAAGTTGTCCTCTTTTTTTAAAAGGAGGAAGGTGGACTCGTGATTAGAGTGCTTGTAGTAGATGACTCGGCCTTTATGCGAAAGCTCATTAGTGATTTCCTAAGTGCCGAGCAAGAAATAGAAGTCGTCGGAACGGCGCGAAATGGGGAAGATGCCTTAAAACGGATCAAGGAACTGAATCCAGATGTCGTCACATTAGATGTGGAAATGCCTGTTTTAAATGGAACAGAAGCATTAAAACAAATTCTGGCTGAACACGACCTTGCCGTGATTATGGTGTCAAGCCAGACAAAGCAAGGGAAGGATTTAACCATCCATTGCTTAGAACTTGGTGCTTTTGACTTTGTGACAAAGCCTTCAGGAAGTATTTCGCTCGATTTACACAAAGTAAGAGGCCAAATTGTAGAACGGGTGCTTGCGGCAGGGCTGTCAAGGAAACGTACTGAAATGCAGGTTTCTCCTAAGCCGGTGATGAAGCCGCCAATTCCAGTGGCTGCACCTCGCCCGCAAGCAGTAAAAAGCGGCTCACTCCGAAAGATTATTTCAATCGGAACATCAACGGGTGGACCAAGAGCACTTCAACGAGTCGTCACGAAGCTGCCCAAGGACATAGAAGCACCCATTTTGATTGTGCAGCATATGCCGGCAGGATTTACGGCATCACTTGCTACTAGGTTAGACCATTTATCTCAAATTTCGATTAAAGAAGCACAAGATGGAGACATCGCTAAAAATGGAGTGGCTTACATAGCGCCTGGTGGAATGAATATGTCACTTCATGAACAAGGGGCATCCTTAGTCATCAGGCTGTCTCCGGAGGACACAGAAAGCCGGCACAAACCTTCTGTTAACTATTTATTTGAATCTATCAGTCATATAAAGGGTTACGAGAAAATCGCTGTCATTATGACAGGCATGGGTAGTGACGGCACAGAAGGTGTCAAAAAAATGGTCGCAAGCGGTCATACAAAAGTCATTGCAGAAAAAGAAGAATCATGTGTTGTTTTCGGAATGCCTAAATCAGTCATTAAAGCAGGCCTTGCACATGAAACAAGGCATGTGGATGACATCGCACATGCAATTATAAGCTCCATGAATAAAGAGAGGGCGTGAACACGTTGGATGTAAACCAATACTTAGATATCTTTTTAGATGAAAGCAGAGAACACTTACAAACTTGTAATGAAAAACTTCTTGATTTAGAAAAGAACCCAACCGACTTGCAGCTAGTGAATGATATATTCAGAGCGGCTCACACATTGAAAGGCATGAGTGCAACGATGGGCTACGCTGATATGGCTCAGCTAACACATCACTTAGAAAACATGTTTGATGCCATTCGAAATGAACAAATGATTGTCACACCTGAGTCAATGGACACAATGTTTGAAGCACTTGATCACCTTGAAGCAATGGTTCAATCAATTGCAGAAGGCGGCGATGGGAAACGCGATGTCACAGAGATTAGTAAAAAGTTAGATGTGACAGGAAGCCATGTTGAAGCAGCTCCTAGTGTTGAAACAGCTGATGTATCAGCGGCTGCTGCTAACGATTTAGACTATAACGAATTTGAACGAACAGTGCTTGATGAAGCGAGAGAACAAGGCTTTAAATGTTATGAACTCAATGTAACATTAAGCGACGCATGCTTATTAAAAGCCGTTCGTGTTTATATGATCTTTGAAAGACTGAACGAAGCAGGCGAAGTCGTTAAAACAGTTCCAAATGCAGAACTTTTAGAATCAGAAGATTTCGAATCTGAATTCAGTATTTCTTATTTATCTAAACAACCGATGGATGAAGTGAAAAAAATCGTGATGACGATCTCAGAAGTTGAACAAGTTGAGATCTCAGAAGTTTCTGCATTTGAAGAAGCGGCTCCAGCTGAAAAACAAGAAGCAAAACCTGAACAGGAAAAAGAAGAAGTATCTGTGCCTGCTGCGAAAGCACCAGCAAACGATACGCCAAAAGCAAATGGCAATAACGGCGCAGCTGCCGGCGGAACAAAAACGATTCGTGTCAACATTGACCGTCTCGATTCTCTCATGAATCTATTTGAAGAACTGGTGATTGACAGAGGCCGTTTAGAACAGATTGCCAAAGAATTAGAAAATAATGAACTCACAGACACAGTTGAAAGAATGACACGTATTTCTGGAGATCTGCAATCGATCATCCTGAACATGAGAATGGTTCCTGTTGAAACGGTGTTTAACCGATTCCCTCGTATGATCCGCCAATTGACAAAAGAGCTGAATAAGAAAATTGAATTAATCATTGAAGGTGCTGAGACAGAGCTTGACCGAACAGTTATCGACGAGATTGGAGATCCGCTCTTACACTTACTTAGAAACAGTCTAGATCACGGAATTGAATCGCCAGAAGAACGTGTGAAAAAAGGCAAGCCAGAAAAAGGTACCGTTCTATTAAAGGCATATCATAGCGGAAACCACGTCTTCATTGAAGTAGAAGATGATGGCGGCGGAATTAACCGAAAGAAAGTGCTTGAAAAAGCATTAGAGCGCGGGGTTATTACAGAAAGAGAAGCAGAGACACTTGAAGATCATCAAATTGATTCATTGATCTTTGCAGCAGGATTCTCTACAGCTGATACGATTTCTGACATCTCTGGCCGCGGTGTAGGCCTTGACGTTGTGAAAAACAAGCTGGAATCACTGGGCGGATCTGTGAGCATCAACTCAACAGAAGGACAGGGCTCACTATTCTCGATCCAGCTTCCGCTTACATTATCGATTATTTCTGTACTTCTTGTGAAACTGGAAGAGGAAACATTTGCGATTCCGATTTCTTCTATTATTGAAACGGCTGTCATTAAGAAAAGCGACATCCTTCAAACGCATGATCGTGAAGTGATTGATTTCCGAGGATTTATCGTACCGGTCGTGTACTTGAAGAAACAATTCCACGTACCAAATGCGAATGAATTAGAGGAAGAACTGCACATCATCGTTGTTCGTAAAGGAGATAAGCTGACAGCATTTGTGGTCGATTCATTTATTGGTCAGCAAGAGGTTGTATTGAAATCACTAGGAGATTACCTGCCAAACGTGTTTGCGATTTCAGGCGCAACAATCCTAGGCGACGGTCAAGTTGCACTCATCGTTGACTGTAATGCACTGATCAAGTAAAAAACAATAGAGGAGCGGTCTGAAATGAGTACAGATATCAAAACTGGCGAAAAGATGATTGTGTTTATCGTAAACAAAAAAGAATACGCCATTTCAGTATCAGAAGTAAAGTCCATTGAAAAATGGCAGCAGCCGACAAGAGTCCCTGGCGTTGCCCCTTATATATGCGGTGTTATTAATCTGCGCGGTGTCGTGACGCCTGTCATCGATCTTAGAGTGAGACTTGGATCAAGTGACAACGAAATTACAGATGAAACAAGAATGATTATTGTACAAGTGGGCGACATTGAAGTCGGCTGGATTGTTGATGAAGCAAATGACGTCATTACAGTTCATCAAGAAGAAGTAGAATCTTCTCCTGAATCAGCTGAAAAAGAAGGACAATCATGGGTGACAGGTATCATTAAGCATGATCAGCGTCTATTTAATATCATTCATCCTGGTGCTGTCCTCGACAAGAGCGTTCAAGATGCACCTGTTCATTAAGGAGGATGTGAAATGAGCATTTTCAATGAAATAAAAGATGAACAGCTGGATGTATTAAGAGAGGTTGGGAATATTGGAGCAGGCCACGCCGCGTCTGCTCTTGCCAGCCTATTGGATCGCAAAATAGATATGGCTGTTCCGTTTGTCAAGGTTCTCTCGTTTGAAGAATTAATGGATTTCTTTGGCGGTGCAGACCTCCCAGTTGCAAGCATTTTCCTGCGAATGGAAGGAGATTTATCCGGCTCAATCTTTTTCATTATGCCCTTTGAGCAAGCCGAGCAATTCGTAAGAGAGCTTGTACGAGATCCGTCATTTGATATTGATACTATTCACGAGCATGTGATGGGGACGTCAGCACTACATGAGCTGGGAAATATTTTAGCAGGCTCTTATTTATCAGCCCTTGCCGATTTAACAAAATTGCAGCTTCACCCAAGTGTTCCAGATGTTACGCTCGATATGTTCGGGGCTGTCATTAGCGAAGGGTTAATGCAATTCAGCCCTCTAGGTGATCAGGCAATTGTGATTGATACATCGATTTTTGATGATCAAAATAAGCAAGAGCTGAAAGGAAATATGTTTCTATTACCAGACTTTGAATCGTTTGAAAAACTATTCAAAGCATTAGGTAACCTGTAATGAACGTTCAGATTCCGGCAGTTGTAAAGGTTGGTATAGCGGATGTTCAGCTTGTGAAAACACCGGACCGCATTCGGACATCCGGACTTGGTTCTTGTGTAGGGCTTGTTCTGTTTGATCAAGAAAAAAAACTGGCAGGTCTTGTCCATGTCATGCTTCCAGACTCATCCCTTGCAAAAGGGGCAGTGGAGAACTTGGCTAAATATGCAGATACAGGTGTCAAGCATACAATTGATCTGCTCCTTAAAGAAGGAGCGCGCAAACATGCGCTAAAGGCAAAACTTGCTGGTGGGGCAGAAATGTTTAAGTTTAAGTCAACCAATGATCTAATGAGAATTGGACCTAGAAACGTATCAGCTGTTAAAGAACATCTGTCTCTTTATCGCATCCCGATCATTAGTGAGGATACGGGCGGGAACAATGGCCGTACGATTGAATTTGATCCGCTTACGACAGAGCTTGAGATCCGCACTGTGAAGCAAGGCATTATGAAGATATAACTAAGGAAGTATAGGGGGAGAAAGATGCAATCCTTAAATTACGAAGATCAGGCGCTATGGGCTAGATGGAAAGAGTGGAAAGACCCAGCTGCTGGAGATGATCTTATGCGCCGCTATATGCCGCTCGTCACATATCATGTTGGAAGAATTTCCATCGGTCTCCCGAAGTCAGTGCATAAAGAAGACTTGATCAGTCTAGGGATGCTCGGTTTATATGATGCCCTTGAAAAATTCGACCCCGGAAGAGATCTGAAGTTTGATACATATGCATCCTTCAGAATCCGCGGGGCCATCATCGACGGTCTTCGTAAAGAGGACTGGCTGCCTCGTACATCAAGAGAAAAAACAAAAAAAGTAGAAGCGGCTATTGAAAAGCTTGAACAACGTTATTTACGAAATGTGACGCCGACAGAAGTGGCAGAGGAACTTGGCATGAGTGAACAGGATGTTGTCACAACAATGAATGAAGGTTTCTTTGCAAATCTGCTTTCAATCGACGAGAAGCTGCATGATCAAGAAGACGGTGAAAACGTCCAAGTCATGATTCGCGACGAGAAAACTGTGACACCTGAAGAAAAGATGCTGAAAGATGAATTAATAGAACAGCTCGCTGAAAAAATGACCGAGCTTTCGGAAAAAGAAAAGCTCGTGATCAGTCTATTCTATAAAGAGGAACTGACGTTAACGGAAATCGGTCACGTGCTTAATTTATCGACCTCACGCATTTCGCAAATTCATTCAAAGGCATTGTTCAAGCTTAAGCATCTGCTTGATAAAGCCATTCAATCTTAAAGAGTTAGTGAGTGAAAAAATATGTTATGGCTGATTAGCTTCATGCTTCATGCTGCACTTATTTATTTTGTGATCATTTTATATACGAGAATGAATTCGCTGAAGGCAACTGAACAAAAGCAGCGAGAACTTCTAGAAGAAACGGAAAATACCCTGGCTGCATTTTTGATGGAAGTCAAAGAAGAGAATGACAAACTATCAAAAGTGGCAGCCGCTTCCCCTGAATTTTCTGCTGAAGAGCTGAAATCGGATTTTCAGACACCAAAGCAGCCACAAACACCAATTGAATCCCAGCAATCGGTAGAAAGTGAAGATCCAGTACCAGAGCACTTGTCGGCTCTCCTTAGCGAGGTAGAAGTGCAGGAAGAGAAGGTAAACGAACCCGTTCCACATTTTGAATCAGAAGCTTCTGTGCCTTCTGAAAGTGAAATAGAAGAAACATTCGAGGATCAAGTGAAGACCTTATATGACAAAGGGCATTCGCTAGAAGAAATAGCGAAAGAACTGAAAACTGGCAAGACAGAAATCGAGCTTTTATTAAAATTTAGCGGAAAGCTGTAAAGGATTCTTGATTGTCAGTCCATCATGTGTTATATTATTTCTTGGTGTTAAATACACACGCTTAATGATTCGTATGAAGGTGCTGCCGTGGCGCAGTTTTATGTGAACATGACTTAAGCGGAGGAAAAAAAACCATTATATTAGGAGGCAACAACATGTCAGTTATTTCTATGAAACAATTGCTAGAAGCTGGTGTACACTTCGGTCACCAAACACGCCGTTGGAACCCAAAAATGAAGCGTTACATCTTTACAGAGCGTAACGGTATCTACATCATCGATCTTCAAAAAACGGTGAAAAAAGTAGAGGAAGCTTACAACTTCACGAAAAACCTTGCTGCTGACGGAGGAAAAATCCTTTTCGTTGGTACGAAAAAGCAAGCACAAGATTCAGTGAAAGAAGAAGCAATCCGTTCTGGTATGTTCTATGTGAACCAACGCTGGCTTGGTGGAACTTTAACAAACTTTGAAACAATCCAAAAACGTATCAAACGTTTAAAAGATATTGAAAAAATGCAAGAAAACGGTACATTCGATGTTCTTCCTAAGAAAGAAGTCGTTCAACTGAAAAAAGAATTAGAACGTCTTGAAAAATTCCTAGGCGGAATCAAAGACATGAAAGGTCTTCCGGATGCACTTTTCATTATCGACCCTCGTAAAGAGCGTATTGCAGTTGCAGAAGCTCGTAAATTGAATATCCCAATCATCGGTATCGTTGACACAAACTGTGATCCAGACGAAATTGATGTTGTGATCCCTGCAAACGATGATGCAATCCGTGCTGTAAAACTTCTAACTGCTAAAATGGCAGATGCGATTCTTGAGTCTAAACAAGGCGAAGAAGAAGCTGTTGTAGAAGAAACGACAGAAACTGAAACAACAACTGCGTAACCTATTCAAAAGGTGATAAGAGGGAAATGCCTTTTATCACCTTTTTTTCACCTAGTAATCCGTGTTTTAACATAGAAGGAGGAAATGTAAAATGGCTATTACTGCTCAATTAGTTAAAGAACTGCGTCAAAAAACTGGTGCAGGTATGATGGACTGTAAAAAAGCGTTGACAGAAACTGATGGTGACATCGACAAAGCAATCGATCTTCTAAGAGAAAAAGGAATTGCAAAAGCTGCGAAAAAAGCAGACCGTATTGCTGCAGAAGGATTAACTATTATTAAAACTGACGGCAACACAGGCGTGATCCTAGAAGTGAACTCTGAGACTGATTTCGTTGCGAAAAACGAAGGATTCCAATCACTTCTTAACGAACTTGCTGATCATTTGCTTGCTGCTAAACCTGCAACAATTGAAGAAGCTCATGCTTCTAAAATGGAAAACGGTTCAACAGTTGAAGAGCATATCACATCTGCAATTGCGAAAATCGGAGAGAAAATCACTCTACGTCGTTTCTCTGTTATCACGAAAGAAGATAACGCAGCATTCGGTTCTTACTTACACATGGGCGGACGCATCGGTGTGTTAGCTGTTCTTAACGGAACAACTGACGAAGAGCTTGCAAGAGACATCGCAATGCACGTTGCTGCTGTAAACCCTAAATACATTTCTCGTGACCAAGTGTCAGAAGAAGAAGCAAACCGTGAGCGCGAAGTATTAACGCAGCAAGCGCTTCAAGAAGGAAAGCCTGAAAACATCGTAGCTAAAATGGTAGAAGGCCGTCTAAACAAATTCTTCGAAGAAATTTGCTTACTTGACCAAGCTTTCGTTAAAAACCCAGATGAAAAAGTGAAACAAGTAGTAGCTGCGAAAAACGCAAGCATTCAAACTTATGTTCGCTATGAAGTGGGCGAAGGCATCGAGAAGCGTCAAGACAACTTTGCTGAAGAAGTAATGAGCCAAGTGAAAAAATAATGTTTGAAAAGCTCTCTGGGGCTTTTTTAGGGAGCACAAGCACTGTGTTCCCTATTTTTTAGAGGATATTGATTTACAAAAGGCAGTTTCTTACGCATAATAAGAGACGGTATAGTTTACACTTGGAGGTTATCATGAGCAAACCGAAATATAATCGCATTGTACTGAAGCTAAGTGGCGAAGCACTAGCAGGTGATGCTGGAAATGGAATTAACCCAACTGTCATTCATTCAATTGCAAAGCAAGTAAAAGAAATTGCAGAGCTAGATGTAGAGGTTGCAGTTGTTGTAGGCGGAGGAAACCTTTGGCGCGGTAAGACAGGTAGTGACTTAGGAATGGACCGTGCAACAGCAGACTATATGGGCATGCTGGCAACAGTGATGAATTCACTCGCGCTACAGGACAGCCTAGAAACGCTTGGCATTCAGTCTAGGGTACAAACTTCTATCGAAATGAGACAGGTTGCAGAACCATACATAAGAAGAAAAGCGATCCGTCATCTTGAGAAGAAACGTGTCGTGATTTTTGCTGCAGGTACTGGTAACCCTTATTTCTCTACAGATACAACGGCAGCACTTCGCGCAGCAGAAATTGAAGCAGATGTCATTTTAATGGCGAAAAATAATGTAGACGGTGTCTACAGTGCTGATCCTCGTACAGATGCGGATGCAGTAAAATATGACAAGCTTTCATATCTTGATGTGCTAAAAGAAGGGCTTGCAGTAATGGATTCTACTGCGTCCTCATTATGTATGGACAATGACATTCCATTAATCGTATTCTCTATTATGGAAGAAGGAAATATTAAACGTGCCGTAAATGGCGAATCAATTGGAACGATTGTGAGGGGGAAATAACGTGTCAAAAGAAGTATTGAACCAAACGAAAGAAAAAATGGAAAAAGCCGTTCAAGCATACGGACGTGAACTTGCAACTGTTCGTGCGGGCAGAGCAAATGCTTCATTGCTTGATAAAGTAACGGTTGATTATTACGGTGCACAAACACCACTTAACCAAATTGCGTCAATCACAGTGCCAGAAGCACGTATGCTGATTATCACACCTTATGATAAAACAGCTATTGGTGATATCGAAAAATCGATCCAAAAGTCTGATCTTGGCATCACGCCAACAAGTGACGGAAATGTGATCCGTATTGCGATTCCTGCACTAACAGAAGAAAGACGTAAAGAGCTTGTGAAAGTGGTAAGAAAATATTCAGAAGAAGCAAAAGTAGCTGTTCGTAATGTTCGTCGTGATGCAAACGATGAATTGAAAAAGCTAGAGAAAAATGGTGAGATCACTGAAGATGAATTAAGATCATCAACAGAGGATGTTCAAAAATTGACAGATGAATATGTCGCTAAAATTGATGACGTGACGAAAGATAAAGAAAAAGAAATCATGGAAGTTTAAGAAAAAACTATGTACAATAGATAATAGTGAAAAGACCCTCTTCATGTTTACAGGGGGTTTTTTTGTTAATACTGTTGGTGACTATATTATTAGCGGAAACGCAACCTTTTTGGGTGATGGAGGAATCTCATGCTCAATATACTCAAAAATTGGAAGAATCAGCAAACTGCAGCTTCCAACTTAGAAAGTCTGACAAAAGAAGACATATTAAATGGAGAAATTCCTGAACATATCGCCATTATCATGGATGGGAACGGAAGATGGGCAAAAAAACGTGCTCTTCCACGGGTAGCAGGACATCATGAAGGAATGAAAGTCGTCAAGCGCATGACAAAGCTTGCAAATGAGCTGAATGTCAAAGTGCTGACTTTGTATGCTTTCTCTACGGAAAATTGGAAACGTCCAAAATTAGAAGTAGACTTTTTAATGAAACTTCCTGAGGAATTTTTGAACATCTACCTGCCCGAGCTCATCGAGGAAAATGTCCGTGTGCGCTTAACAGGTGATCCAGACGGCCTCCCGCAGCATACGAAAAGAGCGGTAGAGAACGCAGTAAAGAGTACGGCGAATAATGACGGACTCGTTTTGAATTTTGCGCTCAACTATGGAGGGCGCACAGAAATCGTCTCCGCGTGCAGACAAATTTCTGAAAAAGTCAAAGAAGGTAAGCTTCAAGCAGAAGACATCACAGAAGAGATGTTTTCAGCTTATTTAATGACAGAATCTCTTCAAGATCCGGATTTGCTTATTCGCACAAGTGGAGAAATTAGATTAAGCAATTTTATGCTTTGGCAAATTGCGTACAGCGAGTTTGTCTTTACGGATGTGCTTTGGCCTGACTTTTCTGATGAGCATCTTATAGGCGCTATCGGAGAATACCAGCGCCGCGGCCGGAGGTTCGGTGGAATTTAGAGGGTGGTGCAGATGAAACAAAGAATTTTGACGGGTGTGTTGGCAGCTGCAGTCTTTTTACTAGCAGTTATATATGGACAGATGCCATTTACCCTGCTGATTTACTTAATGGGAAGTGTCGCTCTCTTTGAGCTTCTAAGAATGAAAAAGATATCGATTTTCAGCTTTCCTGGTATTGTCAGCTTAATATTGCTTTGGCTTTTAATGGGCGGAGAGAACAGCTTCTTCCCGAACGCAGACGCATCAAAAATGCAGATTGCTTTATTTGCAGTCTTAATTCTTTTAACTTATACAGTGTTGAGCAAAAACTCTTTCACATTCGATGAGGTTGCTTTTGTGATCTTAGCGACATTATATATTGGCGTTAGTTTCTATTATTTTATCCAAATTAGAGGCTTATATGGCATGAGTGCGATCTTCTTCGCAGCAGTGATTATTTGGTCCACTGACTCAGGTGCCTATTTTATTGGGAAATCGATGGGGAAACGAAAGCTCTGGCCAGAGATCAGCCCAAACAAAACAGTAGAAGGATTTATCGGCGGAATCGTCACAGCGGTCGTGTTGTCATTTGTGTTTCAGGCGGTTACAGGATTTTTGCCATCATATCTGCTTGTTATGTTTATTACGCTTTTGCTCAGTATCTTTGGGCAGCTTGGCGACCTTGTGGAATCTGCTTTAAAGCGTCATTACGACGTGAAGGATTCAGGGACAATTCTCCCTGGACATGGCGGGATTTTGGACAGGTTTGACAGCTTTTTATTCGTTCTGCCGTTTTTATATTTATTGCTCGCAACGTTTGCCAGCTAACCTCATAGAAACTTATTGAACGAGAGAAGGAGTGGCAATTTGAGATATATTTCGCTATTAGGCGCAACAGGATCAATTGGAGAACAAACATTAGATGTGATTAGGCAGCACCCAGACAAATTTAAGCTAAAAGCCATGACGTTTGGCCGAAATGTAGACAAGGCCATACCAATCATTGAACAGTTTCAGCCTGAATTTGTCGGATGCTTAAGTGAAGAGGCTTATCACACGCTAAAAGGTCATTCATTTGAATACGATGTCAAGATGGCTGCTGGTGATGAAGCCAACATCGAAGCAGCGACCTATGATGCAGTGGACGTTGTGGTCAATGCCCTTGTCGGAAGTGTCGGGCTTGTTCCAACATTAAAGGCCATTGAACAAAAAAAGACGATTGCACTCGCAAATAAGGAAACACTTGTGACAGCTGGTCATATAGTTAAAGAGTACGCGAAAAGATATGATGTACCTTTACTTCCTGTCGATAGTGAGCATTCCGCTATTTTTCAATGCCTGCAAGGTGAACAAGCTAAAAACATTGAACGCTTAATCGTGACAGCTTCAGGTGGTAGTTTCCGAGATAAAAAACGAACTGAACTTGAAGGTGTTACGGTTGAAGAAGCGCTGAACCACCCAAACTGGTCAATGGGGGCGAAAATCACCATTGATTCAGCGACGATGATGAATAAAGGGCTCGAGGTGATTGAGGCACATTGGTTGTTTGATATACCTTATGAACAAATTGATGTGCTGTTACATAAAGAGAGCATTATCCATTCGATGGTGGAATTTCACGACAAAAGCGTCATGGCTCAGTTAGGGACACCTGACATGAGAGTGCCCATTCAATATGCACTCACATACCCTGACAGAGCGCCATTACCAGAAGCGAAATCATTGAACCTTTGGGAGATTGGACAATTGAATTTCCAAAAAGCGGATTTTGACAGGTATCGCTGCTTACATTTTGCTTATGAATCAGGTAAAATAGGAGGGACAATGCCTGCTGTGCTCAATGCAGCAAATGAAATGGCAGTCGATGCATTTCTGAAAGGCAAAGTAACGTTCCTGCAAATTGAAGAATTGATTGAAAAGGCACTAAACAGACATCATGTGATTTCAACGCCTAGTTTGCAAGATATCCATGAAGTGGACAAAGATACACGAGACTTTGTTCAATCAATCCTCACATAAGGTGGTATGTTCGTGAATACAGTGATTGCGTTTATTATTATTTTTGGAACGCTCGTTTTTTTCCACGAGCTTGGCCATTTAATTATGGCGCAGCGAGCGGGGATTTTATGCCGTGAGTTCGCAATTGGTTTTGGACCGAAGATTTTCTCTTTTAAACGAAAGGAAACCGTTTATACCATTAGACTTCTCCCTATTGGCGGATTTGTTAAAATGGCAGGAGAGGACCCTGAAGTCATTGAAATTAAACCAGGTCATACAGTGGGGCTCTTATTCAATGAGCAAAATGAAGTAGAAAAAATCATTTTAAATGATAAAGAAAAATATCCTGATGCTCTTGTCATCGAAGTGGAGCAGATTGATTTAGATCATGCCATGAGAATCTCAGGATATGAAGCTGGAAATGAAGATATTTTGACTGGCTACAATGTGAGTCAAACAAGCTTTTATATTGCAGATGGTGAAGAGATTCAAATCGCACCGTACAATCGCCAATTTGGATCAAAAACGGTATGGCAGCGTATTAAAGCGATCGCAGCTGGACCGATTATGAACTTTATCTTGGCGTATGTGATTTTAGTTGCTTTAGGGTTTATTCAAGGGGTCACCGTTGATGACCCTGTACTCGGCAAGCTGACGAAAGACGGCCGCGCAGCAGAAGCTGGACTCATGCAGGGAGACCACATCGTGTCCATTAACGGGGATAAAATGAATTCTTGGACAGACGTTGTTCAAACCGTTCAAAAGAACCCTGAGAAAAAAATGAATGTCGTCATTGACCGAGATGGCAAAGAAAGCACTGTACAGGTTGTACCAGAAGCTGTGAAAGCAGACGGAAAAAACATTGGCCGTTTTGGCTCTTATCCGCCAACGGAAAATGGATTTCTGAAGGTAATTTCATCCTCAGGAACAACTGTGATTTCAACAGCAGGTTTGATTTTAACGAACTTGCAAAAGATTGTCACAGGACAATTTTCATTAGATATGTTAGCAGGTCCTGTTGGAATCTATGACATGACAGGAGAAGTAGCCAAGCAAGGTGTGTTAACATTAATGCAGTTTGCGGCGTTCCTTAGTATTAACTTAGGTATCGTGAATTTATTGCCGATTCCTGCACTAGACGGAGGACGTTTACTATTCTTGTTTGTTGAAGCCATTCGCGGTAAACCAATTAATCGTGAGAAAGAAGCACTTGTTGTCTTTATCGGTGTTGCATTCCTCATGCTGTTAATGCTAGTGGTTACGTGGAATGATATCCAGCGATTATTTTTATAAAACCAATGTCTCTTGTTTCTCATTACGGGAAACAAGAGTTTTTGTGAGAAGTCCTATTTCATAAATGAGGTGTAACGACATGAGACAATCCCTGACTTTCATACCAACTCTTCGAGAAGTGCCGGCAGATGCTGAGGCAAAAAGTCACCAGCTCTTAGTAAGAGCTGGGTTCATTAGACAAAATACAAGCGGAATCTATCATTATCTCCCGCTTGCTCATAAAGTCATCCAGCATATTCAATCCATCGTTCGCAAAGAGATGGAAAAGGCGGGAGCAGCTGAGCTGTTAATGCCCGTGCTGCAGCAGGCAGAAATGTGGCAAGAGTCAGGAAGATGGTATACATACGGTCCAGAATTGATGCGTATGAAAGATCGTCATGGCCGTGAGTTCGCACTTGGCCCAACGCACGAAGAAGTGATTACATCACTCGTACGCAGCGAAGTAAAATCGTATAAGAAGCTTCCTTTAACTCTTTATCAAATTCAATCAAAATTCCGCGACGAACAGAGACCGCGTTTTGGGCTGCTGCGAGGACGTGAATTTATTATGAAGGATGCGTACTCATTCCATTCTTCACCAGAAAGCCTTGATGACACATACAACAAGATGTTTACAGCTTACTCCAATGTATTCTCAAAAGTAGGTCTTAATTTTAGACCAGTTATTGCAGATTCTGGTGCAATGGGAGGAAAAGATACACATGAGTTTATGGCACTGTCAGAAGTAGGAGAAGATACAATCGCATACTCTGACACATCTTCCTATGCTGCGAACATCGAAATGGCTGAAGCTGTATATCAAGGAGAAGAAGCAAATCCTGCTGACTTCAAAGAACTTGAAAAAGTCCATACACCGCAAGCAAAAACGATTCAAGACATCGCTGAATTTTTAGAAGTTGATCCTTCTCTTTGTATCAAGTCTGTTTTGTTTAAAGCAGATGATGCGTATGTTCTCATCCTGACGAGAGGCGACCATGAAGTAAATGATGTGAAAGTGAAAAACTTGGTAGGAGCACAGCTTGTAGAGCTTGCTACTCGCGAAGAAGTACTAGAAGTCATTGGAACAGAGCCTGGATTTGTTGGTCCAGTGAAGCTGGAAGCAGAAGTTGATATTTATGCTGACCTTGCGGTTAAAGGCATGACAAATGCTGTCGCAGGTGCAAACGAAGCGGATTATCACTATGTCAATGTCAATCCTGCGCGTGATGTGTCAGTGAAAGAATTCACAGATCTTCGTTTGATTCAAGAAGGAGACGTGTCTCCAGATGGAGAAGGCACAATCCAGTTTGCTAAGGGGATTGAAGTAGGACAAGTCTTTAAACTAGGCACTCGTTATTCTGAGTCAATGGATGCGACGTACCTTGATGAGAATGGTCGAGCGCAGCCAATGATTATGGGCTGCTATGGTATCGGTATTTCTAGAACTCTTTCAGCAGTTGTTGAACAGCATCACGATGAGAAAGGAATCATTTGGCCAGAAGCTGTTGCGCCATATGACCTTCACCTCCTTGCATTAAATATGAAAAACGATGCTCAAAAAGAGCTCGCTGAAACGTTATACGAGCGCTTAGAAGATGAGGGCTTTGACGTACTTTTCGATGACCGCCAGGAGCGGGCTGGAGTGAAATTTGCAGACAGTGATTTAATTGGGCTGCCAATTCGCATTAGCTGCGGAAAACGTTCAGAAGAAGGCATTGTTGAAGTGAAGTTTAGAAAATCAGGTGAATCACATGAAGTATCTGTTGATGAGCTGATTTCATTTATACGCCAAGCATAAAAAACGAACAAAAAAATGAAGGTACCTCCTGTAGAAAAGAGGTACCTTTCTGATTGACAAAAGGAGGGTCCTGTCTTGGATGAACAATTACCGATCACACGGCGGCAATTTCATATATTACTCAATCAGATTCAAATGACAGATGATGACCTCAGTCGTTACTTTGAAGAAGGAGAAATCGTCAAATTGACGGTGCATAAGGCGACGAAAACGTGGCATTTCCTTTTTAAATTTAAGGCGCTTCTGCCTTACAAGGTGTATGCGATGTTTCTCAGCAGGCTGACGAATGCATTTTCTCATATTGCACAAGTCACTTGTACGATTGAAGTCAATGATCCGAGCATCTCTGAAGAGCTCGTTCAATCGTATTGGTCACATTGTGTGGAAGAGCTTCAAGGAATTTCTCCTCCAATTATCAGCTTGCTTCAGCAGCAAAAACCATCGCTGTCTGGACATAAAATCATCATCAAAACAAAAAGCGAAACAGAGGCTTTGGCCATCAAGAAGAAGTACAGTCCAATGCTCCAGGCTGCTTTTAAACAAGTAGGCTTTCCAGAACTCCAATTTGATACAGAAATTTTTGTATCAGATCAAGAGATTCAGAAGTTCAGAGAACAAAAGCTTGCTGAAGATCAAGAAAGAGCGATGCAAGCCCTCACTGAGATGGAGAAGAAGGAAAGTGAGGAGCAGGAGGAAGGTCCGTCTGGCCCTCTCATGATTGGCTATCAAATTAAAGACAATGAAGAAATTCGTACGCTTGATAGTATTATGGACGAGGAAAGAAGAATCACCGTCCAGGGCTACGTATTCGATGCAGAAACGCGTGAGCTGAAAAGCGGCAGAACGCTTTGTATATTTAAAATTACAGATTATACAAACAGTATTTTAATTAAAATGTTTGCAAGAGAAAAAGAAGATGCACAGCTGATGAAATCATTGAAAAAAGGCATGTGGGTCAAAGCAAGAGGAAGCATTCAAAACGATACGTTTGTTAGAGACCTTGTCATGATTGCCAATGACGTCAATGAAATGAAACCTCAGCTGAAGGAAGATACGGCACCTGAGGGTGAAAAGCGCGTCGAGCTTCATTTGCATTCCCCAATGAGCCAAATGGATGCTGTTACTGGCATCGGCAGGCTGGTGGAACAAGCAAAAAAATGGGGACATGAAGCGATTGCCCTGACGGATCATGCGGTGGTACAATCCTTCCCAGATGCGTATGCAGCAAGTAAAAAGCATGACATCAAAATGATGTATGGTGTGGAAATCAACTTGGTCGATGACGGAGTACCTATTGCCTATAATCCAGAGCACCGTTTGTTAGAGGATGCAACGTATGTCGTATTTGACGTAGAGACAACTGGACTTTCAGCTGTTTATGACACGATCATTGAGCTGGCAGCAGTGAAAATAAAGGGCGGAGAAATCATTGACCGTTTTGAGGCATTTGCAAATCCTCATCACCCATTATCAGCGACAACGATCGAATTAACAGGTATTACGGATGATATGGTCAGAGATGCTCCGGATGTCGTCGATGTCGTACGGGATTTCAAAGAATGGATTGGACAAGATATCCTTGTTGCGCACAATGCAAGCTTTGATATGGGCTTTTTAAATACAGCGTACAAACGCCTGTTAAAAACAGATAAAGCGTCAAACCCTGTGATTGATACACTTGAACTTGGCCGATTCCTTTACCCCGAATTTAAGAATCACCGGCTGAACACACTTTGTAAAAAGTTCGATATAGAACTGACGCAGCATCACCGCGCCATTTACGATGCAGAGGCGACAGGCTATCTCATGCTAAAAATGCTAAAAGATGCGGCTGAAAAGGATATTGCCTATCACGATCAATTGAATGAAAACATGGGTCAGTCTAATGCTTACCAGCGCTCACGTCCTTACCATGCCATTCTGATCGCACAAAATGAGACAGGGCTGAAAAATTTATTCAAGCTTGTTTCTCTTTCTCATATTCATTATTTCTACCGGGTGCCCCGCATACCGCGCTCACAGCTTGAGAAATATCGAGAAGGACTAATTATCGGGTCTGCCTGTGATAAGGGTGAAGTGTTTGAAGGGATGATGCAAAAATCACCTGATGAGGTGGAAGACATTGCAGCATTTTACGACTATTTAGAAGTTCATCCGCCAGAAGTGTATCAGCATCTGCTGCAGCTGGAGCTTGTTCGAGATGAACGTGCGTTAAAAGAAATCATCACAAACATTGTGAAGCTTGGCGAAAAGCTGAATAAACCAGTCGTGGCAACTGGAAATGTGCATTATCTGCATCCAGAAGACAAAATTTATCGTAAAATCTTAATTTCATCACAAGGTGGAGCAAATCCGCTGAACCGTCATGAACTGCCAAAAGTTCATTTTAGAACGACAGATGAAATGCTTGAAGCATTCTCCTTTCTAGGTGAGGAAAAAGCGAAAGAGATCGTCGTGACGAATACTAAAAAAGTCTCTGAGATGGTCGAAAGCATTAAACCAATAAAAGACGACCTATACACACCAAAAATTGAAGGTGCAGATGAAGAAATACGGGAAATGAGCTA
The DNA here is from genome assembly GCF_046535585.1 of Bacillus sp. SIMBA_005. NCBI lineage: Bacteria > Bacillati > Bacillota > Bacilli > Caryophanales > Bacillaceae > Bacillus > Bacillus sp. SIMBA_005. Next base: position 414,906 of record NZ_JAWRWI010000001.1, read on the forward strand.
TCAAATGGCGCGCAGCATCTATGGAGATGACCTGCCGAAAATCGTAGAAGACCGCATTGAGAAAGAGTTAAAAAGTATTATCGGTCATGGCTTCGCCGTTATTTACTTAATCTCTCATAAACTCGTAAAGAAATCACTTGATGATGGATATCTTGTTGGTTCAAGGGGATCTGTCGGCTCATCTCTTGTTGCCACTTTAACAGAGATTACCGAAGTGAACCCGCTTGCGCCGCATTATGTATGTCCAAGCTGTAAGCATTCCGAATTCTTTAACGACGGATCTGTTGGTTCAGGCTTTGACCTTCCTGACAAAGACTGCCCCGAATGCGGCACGCCGTACAAAAAAGACGGGCACGATATTCCGTTTGAAACGTTCTTAGGTTTTAAAGGAGACAAAGTCCCTGATATCGACTTGAACTTCTCAGGTGAATACCAGCCGATTGCCCATAACTATACGAAAGAGCTGTTTGGTGAAGAGTACGTATACCGAGCAGGTACGATTGGTACTGTTGCAGAAAAAACAGCATACGGTTACGTGAAAGGCTACGCTGGAGATCATAATCTTCATATGAGGGGCGCAGAAATCGACCGGCTTGTACAAGGCTGTACAGGGGTAAAACGGACAACGGGCCAGCATCCAGGCGGTATTATTGTAGTACCGGATTATATGGACATTTACGATTTCTCACCTATTCAATTTCCAGCAGATGCGACAGGTTCTGATTGGAAAACGACGCATTTTGACTTCCATTCAATCCATGACAACTTGCTCAAGCTTGATATACTAGGGCACGATGATCCTACGGTTATTCGTATGCTTCAGGATTTAAGCGGAATTGATCCAAAAACAATTCCAACAGATGATCCTGAAGTGATGAAAATTTTCCAAGGAACAGAGCCTCTTGGTGTAACAGAGGAGCAAATTGGCTGTAAAACAGGTACACTCGGTATTCCAGAGTTTGGGACAAGGTTCGTTCGGCAAATGCTTGAGGATACAAAACCAACAACCTTCTCAGAGCTCGTTCAGATCTCTGGATTATCACACGGAACAGATGTATGGCTCGGAAACGCGCAAGAGCTCATCCACAATAAAACGTGTGAACTAAGTGAAGTGATTGGGTGCCGTGACGATATTATGGTCTATCTCATCTATCAGGGCTTAGAGCCGTCACTTGCCTTTAAAATCATGGAGTCTGTTCGTAAAGGAAAAGGACTTCCTCCTGAATGGGAAGAAGAAATGAAGAATAATAATGTTCCGAACTGGTATATTGATTCTTGTAAAAAGATCAAATACATGTTCCCTAAGGCCCACGCAGCTGCTTACGTATTAATGGCTGTACGGATTGCCTACTTTAAGGTGCATCATGCACTTTTATACTATGCGGCTTACTTTACCGTTCGTGCAGATGACTTTGATATTGAAACAATGACAAAAGGATCAAATGCGATTCGAGCAGTCATGGATGATATTAACTCAAAAGGTTTAGATGCATCACCGAAAGAAAAGAACCTATTAACTGTACTAGAGCTTGCCCTTGAAATGTGTGAAAGAGGCTATCATTTCAAAAAAGTGGACCTCTACCGATCAAGTGCAACAGAGTTTATCATTGATGGTGACGGATTGATTCCGCCATTCAACTCAATCCCTGGTCTCGGAACGAACGTTGCGTTAAATATTGTGCGCGCACGTCAAGATGGGGAGTTCCTTTCAAAAGAGGATTTACAAAAACGCGGAAAAGTGTCGAAAACGATCCTAGAATATTTAGATCGTCAAGGCTGCTTAGAAGCACTTCCTGATCAAAACCAACTTTCTTTGTTTTAATGTGATCAATGAAGAGCGCCCTTATAAAGGGCGTTCTTTTTTATATATACAATAATATTATTATGTTAACTAATAAGGAATTCCTGTCAATTGGAATCATTTTCTAATTCATTCATATACCTTGATTTAGCGTGATGTTTTAAGAGAAGAGATTGTATGTCATTCTTTCTACCTAAATAGAGCAAAAAAGAGAATTTCGCCGTCTGAAATGTTCTCATGCAACATATGATCATTCTGGGTACAGTCACAGAAAGAATCAAGAGAAAACAACTTCGATGAGCACAAAGCTGATTGCTGTTTACTATGCTTATTTTTGAAACATATTTGATTCTTTTCAAAGCTGTTCAAATCACGTTCCGAATAAAAGGAGGTGGCTTGTCTATTCATGTTTGACTAAAAAGAAGGGGTGAGTCATACGGAAATGGCATCCTATAACTATGTAGAGGTTCTTCAAAAATCCTTGTTGTTTTATGAAGCGCAGCGGTCTGGAAAGCTGCCTAAAAGCAGCCGTCTCAACTGGCGGGGAGATTCCGGACTAGAGGATGGCAAGGATGTAGGGCATGACTTAACTGGCGGCTGGTATGACGCAGGTGATCATGTAAAATTTGGTCTTCCAATGGCCTACTCAGCAGCTGTACTTGCTTGGACAGTATATGAATACCGAGAAGCCTATGAAGAGGCAGAACTGCTTGATGACATCTTAGATCAGATCAGGTGGGCAACAGATTATTTTTTGAAAGCTCATACAGGTCCTAACGAGTTTTGGGCGCAGGTAGGTGATGGGAACGCTGATCATGCTTGGTGGGGACCGGCAGAAGTGATGCCGATGAGCCGGCCAGCTTTTAAAATTGATGAAAATTGCCCTGGAACAGAAGTGGCCGCCCAAACTGCGGCAGCTTTAGCAGCGGGTTCTATCATTTTTAAAGAGACAGATGCCCCTTATGCAGCAAAGCTTCTGACGCACGCGAAACAGCTTTATGCATTTGCTGACCGGTATCGCGGCGAATATACAGATTGTGTCACAAATGCTCAACCGTTTTACAATTCATGGAGCGGCTATATTGATGAACTTATATGGGGCGGAATCTGGCTGTACTTGGCAACAAATGAAGAAACCTATTTAAATCAAGCACTAAAAGCAGTGGAGGAATGGCCGAAGGATTGGGATTATACGTTTACCATGTCGTGGGACAATACTTTTTTTGCTTCGCAAATCTTACTCGCCAGAATCACGAAAGAGAACCGATTCATAGAATCGACAGAGCGTAATCTCGATTACTGGACGACGGGTTTTGTTCAAAATGGAAAAGTCGAAAGAATCACTTATACGCCTGGCGGTTTGGCATGGCTTGATCAATGGGGCTCGCTTCGTTATACAGCAAATGCAGCATTTTTAGCCTTTGTCTACGCTGATTGGGTGTCAGATGAAGAAAAAAAGAATCGATACCAAACGTTTGCGATCAACCAAACTCACTATATGCTTGGTGATAATCCGCTTAATAGAAGCTATGTCGTTGGGTTTGGCCAGAACCCGCCGAAGCATCCGCACCACCGAACTGCACATGGCTCATGGTCTAACCAGCTGACAAATCCTTCGAATCATCGTCACACTCTTTATGGGGCGCTTGTTGGCGGACCTAATGCACAGGATCAATATGATGACGACATCTCTGATTATGTATCAAACGAGGTGGCGACGGACTATAATGCCGCTTTTACAGGAAATATAGCCAAAATGGTGCAGCTGTTTGGAAAAGGGCAATCAAAGCTGCCCAATTTCCCGCCTAAAGAACAACCAGAGGATGAGTTTTTTGTAGAGGCAGCAGTGATGAATAACGATGCAACTTCTACTCAAGTCAAGGCGGTCCTATTCAACCGGTCTGGATGGCCGGCGAGAAGTAGTCAAACGCTCTCCTTTAGATATTACGTCAATCTGAGTGAGGTCTTTGCAAAGGGATTCACTGAAAAAGATATTCAAGTGACAGCCGCCTACAATGAAGGCGCTTCCTTATCTCCGCTCAAGGTATATGACGCATCAGCTCACGTCTATTATGCAGAAATAGATTTTACCGGCGTAGCGATTTTTCCTGGAGGAGAATCAGAGCATAAAAAGGAAATCCAATTTCGATTATCTGCACCAAATGGATCGAATATATGGGATGCCTCAAATGATTATTCCTTTCAAGGCTTAACATCCAATATGCAAAAAACACCGAGAATACCTGTTTTTGATGATGGTTCTTTAGTATTTGGTACACTTCCAGACAAATAAAAATCAAGATTTATTGAAAGGGTGAAGGATTTGTCAAACAAAGAACGGTTTTTAACGCTTTATCATCAAATTAAAAGTGATGCGAATGGATATTTTTCACCAGAAGGAATTCCGTATCATTCAATTGAGACACTCATTTGCGAAGCGCCTGATTATGGGCATATGACAACGTCAGAAGCATATAGTTATTGGCTGTGGCTAGAGGTGTTGTACGGACATTACACAGGGGATTGGAGCAAATTAGAGGCAGCATGGGACAATATGGAGAAATACATCATCCCAGTAAATGAAGATGGAAATGATGAACAGCCGCATATGAGCGCCTACAACCCTTCTAGTCCAGCCACCTACGCAGCAGAAAAACCATATCCGGATCAATATCCTAGTCAGCTGAGCGGAGCTCGTCCTGCTGGTCAAGATCCGATTGATGGTGAATTGAAATCAACCTATGGAACAAATGAAACGTATTTAATGCACTGGCTGCTTGATGTCGATAACTGGTATAAATATGGGAACTTGCTCAATCCATCACATAAAGCTGCATATGTGAACACGTTCCAGCGTGGTCCGCAGGAATCAGTATGGGAGGCGATCCCGCATCCATCACAAGATGATAAATCTTTTGGGAAGCCAAATGAAGGCTTTATGAGCTTGTTCACAAAAGAAAATCAAGAACCAGCTGCTCAGTGGCGCTACACCAATGCGACGGATGCTGATGCGCGTGCAATACAAGCAATCTATTGGGCAAAGGAACTTGGCTACAATAATTCAACCTATCTTGATAAAGCGAAAAAAATGGGTGATTTTCTCCGTTACGGTATGTACGATAAGTATTTTCAAACGATTGGAAGCGGTAAGCAAGGGAATCCGTACCCTGGAAACGGAAAGGGTGCCTGTCATTACTTAATGGCGTGGTATACCTCTTGGGGCGGAGGACTTGGCGACTATGCAAACTGGTCATGGCGTATCGGAGCGAGCCATTGTCACCAAGGGTATCAAAACCCTGTCGCCGCTTATGCTTTGTCCTCAGACAAAGGTGGTTTAAAGCCATCTTCCTCTACTGGTGCAAGCGATTGGGAAAAAACATTAAAAAGGCAGCTTGAATTTTATGTATGGCTTCAATCAAAAGAGGGAGCGATAGCAGGGGGTGCAACCAATAGCTGGAATGGAGACTATAGTGCATATCCGGCGGGAAGAAGTACTTTTTACGATATGGCATACGAGGATGCACCTGTTTATCATGATCCGCCTTCTAATAACTGGTTTGGGATGCAGGCATGGCCGATGGAGCGCGTAGCAGAGCTTTATTATATTTTAGTGAAAGATGGAGATAAAACTTCTGAAAATGTTCAAATGGCTAAATCCTGTATCACAAAATGGGTTAACTATGCACTCGATTACATTTTTATCGGCAGCCGTCCTGTGTCGGATGAAGAGGGTTATTTCTTAAATGACCAAGGACAAAGAATTCTAGGGGGAACAAATGTTTCTGTGGCTACAACGAGTGCACCAGGCGAGTTTTGGCTTCCTGGAAATATTGCTTGGAGCGGACAGCCTGACACGTGGAATGGATTCCAGTCTGCAACAGGAAATCCAAACCTAACAGCTGTCACAAAAGATCCAACTCAGGATACGGGCGTATTAGGGAGCCTAGTCAAGGCATTAACTTTCTTTGCTGCTGCTACAAAGCTTGAAACAGGGGATTATACAGCGCTTGGTGTCAGAGCGAAAGATGCAGCCGCACAGCTCCTTGAGGTGGCGTGGAATTACAATGATGGCGTGGGCATTGTAACAGAAGAAGAAAGAGAGGACTATGACCGCTTCTTTAAAAAAGAAGTGTATTTCCCAAATGGTTGGAACGGGACATTTGGTCAAGGGAATCAGATTCCTGGAAGCAGCACCACTCCTTCTGATCCGCAGCGAGGAGGAAATGGAGTCTATACGAGTTTTGCTGATCTTCGTCCGAACATTAAACAAGATCCAGCATGGCCTTCACTTGAGAGTAAGTATCAGTCTTCATTTAATGAAGCAACGGGCAAATGGGAGAACGGGGCACCGGTTTTCACTTATCACCGTTTCTGGTCACAAGTGGATATGGCCACTGCCTACGCAGAATATCATCGTCTGATCAACTAACAGTCGAAATTTAAGCTGCCGGTTTCTTTGAGCCGGCAGTTTGATTAAGAAATATAAATCCAATGAAGATAGGGGGATTTTTACATGGTCAAAGAAAGAAGCTTTCTTCATCAATCATTCAACAAGGGCGAAAATGAGCAGATGATCAATCTGATGTGGAAAAAAGAGGCGAATGATCGAATCGCAGAGCATAGACAAAGAGACCTTGTGATAAACGTGACAAACGGCGATAAAAAGCCAATAGCAGGTATAGAGGTTGAAATTAAGCAAATCAGGCATGAATTCGCATTTGGTTCAGCAATGAATGACCAAGTGTTATTTAATCAACAATATGCTGATTTTTTCGTGAAGTATTTTAATTGGGCTGTTTTTGAAAATGAGGCAAAATGGTATGCGAATGAGCCACAAAGAGGGAAAATCACCTATGAAAAAGCAGATGCGATGCTGAATTTTGCAGATCGACATCAACTTCCAGTGAGGGGGCACGCTTTATTTTGGGAGGTAGAGGATGCGAATCCAAGCTGGTTGAGGTCACTGCCGAATCACGAAGTATATGAAGCCATGAAAAACCGGCTTGAGCATGCGGGCAATCATTTTAAGGGAAGATTCCGCCATTGGGATGTAAACAATGAAATGATGCACGGTTCATTTTTTAAAGATCGCTTTGGGAAAAATATTTGGAAGTGGATGTATGAAGAAACGAAAAAAATTGACCCGAAAGCACTTTTGTTTGTGAATGATTATAATGTGATCTCATATGGTGAGCACCATGCGTATAAAGCGCATATCAATGAACTGCGTCAGTTAGGCGCACCTATTGAAGCGATTGGGGTTCAAGGCCATTTTGAAGAACGGGTCGATCCAGTCATTGTCAAAGAGAGGCTCGATGTGCTTGCTGAGCTTGGTCTTCCTATATGGGTCACAGAGTATGACTCTGTTCACCCTGACGCTAATAGAAGAGCGGATAACCTAGAGGCTTTATATCGCGTCGCATTTAGTCATCCAGCCGTAAAAGGAGTGTTAATGTGGGGATTTTGGGCAGGTGCCCATTGGAGAGGTGAGCATGCGGCTATCGTGAATTATGATTGGTCTTTAAATGAAGCAGGACGACGTTATGAAAAACTTCTAAATGAGTGGACGACCCAAAGAGTTGAAACAACAGATGCTAATGGCCATGTGATATGTCCAGCATTTCATGGAACATATGAGGTTCGAATCGGCAAAGAAAATAAAATGTTGAAACAGCAGACAATTGAACTTGATTCAAATGAACAAGCACCGCTTCAGCTAGATGTGATCGTACCTGAAGAAGGATAGATTGTGAGGAGAATGTAAATGAAAAAGTGGACTCAAAGAGTGTCCTGCTTCATACTTGTGGTCGCTATATGGGCCGGCTGGTTTTCACTTACGATTAAAGCCGCCGCTTACGTGCAGACATCTGGTACACAATTTACGCTGAACAATCAACCATTTTACTTTGCTGGTACAAATAATTACTATTTCCATTACAAATCTAAAAAGATGGTAGATGCAGTGTTCGATGATATGAAAGCAATGAATTTAAAGGTCATACGTATTTGGGGATTTCACGACGGAGCCCCTCAAGAAAACTCCGTTTTACAATCTAGTCCAGGGGTCTATGAAGAATCAGGTTTTCAAAAACTAGATTATGCGATTTATAAAGCAGGACAGGAAGGGATAAAGCTTGTCATTCCACTAGTGAACAATTGGGATGACTTTGGCGGGATGAATCAATACGTAAAGTGGTTCGGGGCAGGAACGCATGATGCCTTTTATACAGATCCTCGTATTCAACATGCTTACAAAAATTATGTGCGCTATGTATTAGAAAGAACCAATACGTATACAGGTGTTCAATATAAAGACGATCCAGCTATTATGACTTGGGAATTGGCCAATGAGCCGCGTGTGCAGTCAGATCCAACGGGAAATGCACTAGTCAAATGGGCAGATGAAATGAGTAAATGGATCAAATCGCTGGATCGTCACCATCTTGTTGCAGTAGGAGATGAAGGGTTCTTTCGCATACCAGGGCATGAAGATTGGTTGTACGGAGGCGGAGAAGGCGTCGATTGGGACCGTTTGACGGCTCTTCCTAATATTGATTATGGAACCTATCACCTGTACCCAGATCATTGGAACAAGTCTGCTACCTGGGGAGTGAAATGGATTGAAGACCATATCACCCGCGGGAAGTCAATCGGAAAACCAGTTGTGTTAGAGGAGTTTGGCTATCAAAATCAATCAGCACGTCCTGACGTATACGAAAGCTGGCTTTCAGCGATTGAGCGGCTCGGAGGGGCAGGCAGTCAATTTTGGATTTTAACAAGCATTCAGGACGATGATTCGCTCTATCCGGATTATGACGGTTTCCGCATCATAAAAGGGAGCAGGGAGGCAGCACTGATCAGTGATCATGCGAAAAGAATGAACGAAAAGAACCGATGACGAATGCCTGCAGAATAAGGAACTTCATTTGCATAAAAAAATTGGATATGGTATAGTTTTTATGGAAATGCTAACGATTACCGAGACAAGAGTGGGGAAACCCGCTCTTTTGTATTGAACAGGCAATTTTTGTCTCGACATTATTCATCCGTTTTCTGCTCCCCCTGCTCACATAAAGCAGGGTTTTTATGCAGAATGATTGATAAGAGCGTTTATCGAAAGCACAAGGAGGAAGAGAATGAGCAAAAAAGTAGTGGATGTCGTAAGCGAAATGGTGCAGCCAATTTTAGATGGCTTACAGCTTGAACTCGTTGATGTTGAATTTGTCAAAGAGGGTCAAAACTGGTTCCTTCGCGTGTTTATTGACTCTGATAAAGGCGTCGATATCGAAGAATGTGCCAAAGTGAGCGAAGCCTTGAGCGAAAAGCTTGATGAGGCAGATCCGATTAGCCAAAACTACTTTCTTGAAGTGTCCTCTCCTGGAGCGGAGCGCCCATTAAAGAAAAAAGCTGATTTTGAAAAAGCACTTGGAAAAAATGTTTTCATGAAAACATATGAACCAATTGATGGTGAAAAAGCATTTGAAGGTGAGCTTACAAGCTTTGATGGTGAGATTGCAACAGTGACAGTGAAGATCAAGACAAGAAAGAAAGAGATCAATATTCCATACGAAAAAATAGCTAACGCAAGATTAGCAGTTTCGTTCAATTAACCTTTTCATTGATATAAGGGGGAACCATAAAAATGAGTAGTGAGTTGTTAGATGCCCTGACTGTTCTCGAGAAAGAGAAGGGTATTAGTAAAGAAATTATTATTGAAGCGATAGAAGCTGCACTCATTTCTGCATATAAGCGTAACTTTAATCAAGCGCAAAATGTTCGTGTTGATTTAAACCGCGAAACGGGAACAATTCGCGTATTTGCAAGAAAAGATGTTGTCGATGAAGTGTATGATTCTCGCCTTGAAATCTCTGTAGATGATGCAGCCAATATGAACCCGAATTACATGGTAGGTGACGTCGTTGAAATTGAAGTCACGCCAAAAGATTTCGGACGCATTGCAGCTCAGACTGCGAAACAAGTGGTGACGCAGCGAGTGAGAGAAGCAGAGCGAGGTGTGATCTACACTGAGTTTATCGATCGCGAGGAAGACATTATGACGGGAATCGTTCAGCGAATTGACAGTAAATTCATTTACGTGTCACTTGGCAAAATCGAAGCCCTTCTTCCAGTCAACGAACAAATGCCAAATGAGGACTACAAACCACATGACCGCATTAAGGTGTTTATTACAAAAGTCGAAAAAACAACAAAAGGACCACAAATTTATGTGTCTAGAACACATCCAGGTCTTTTAAAGCGTTTATTTGAAATTGAAGTGCCAGAAATTTATGATGGTACTGTAGAGCTTAAATCGGTTGCTAGAGAAGCTGGGGACCGTTCTAAAATCTCTGTTCGTACTGATGATCCTGATGTTGACCCAGTTGGTTCTTGTGTTGGACCAAAAGGTCAGCGTGTACAAGCAATTGTCAACGAGCTAAAAGGCGAAAAAATTGACATTGTCCATTGGTCTAATGACCCGGTTGAATTTGTTGCCAATGCATTAAGTCCATCAAAAGTACTTGATGTTATTGTGAATGAAGAAGATAAGGCGACAACAGTGATTGTCCCTGATTATCAGCTGTCGTTAGCGATTGGTAAAAGAGGTCAAAATGCTCGTCTTGCAGCAAAGCTGACTAGCTGGAAAATTGACATTAAAAGTGAAACAGATGCAAGGGAACTCGGTATTTTCCCAAGAACTGAAGACTCTGAATCTCTTTTCTTAGAGGCTGAACCAGTAGCTGAGGAATCTGACGAATAAGAGGTGATGTAAAAGGTGAATAGCCGAAAAAAAATCCCGCTTAGAAAATGTGTCGTGACGGGAGAAATGAAACCAAAGAAAGAACTGATCCGTGTTGTTCGTTCTAAAGAAGGTGAAGTGTCTGTTGACGCAACCGGAAAAAAGAACGGACGCGGAGCTTACCTTTCTCTCGATAAAGAAACCATTCTTGCGGCAAAGAACAAACGCAGTTTACAGCAGCAATTTCAGACACAGATTGACGAACACATATTTGAAGAATTACTAGAACTAGCTGAAAAGGTGAAAAAACCAAATGAATCAATCTGAATGGTATCCTTTGCTTGGTCTAGCAAATCGAGCTCGTAAAGTCGTGTCAGGAGAAGATCTTGTGATCAAAGAAATTAGACATGCGCGTGCTAAGCTGGTTCTTCTTGCAGCAGATGCCTCATCGAACACAGAGAAAAAGGTATCTGACAAATGCAAATTTTATAATGTTCCGGTTAGAAAAGTTGAGGACCGTTCCGTTCTCGGACGTTCTATTGGGAAAGAAGCTCGCGTAGTTGTCGCTGTCACTGACCAAGGCTTCGCAAAGAAGCTTATAAGCTTGCTCGATTAATTTATTTGGGGGTGAACGAATGGCTAAAGTGAGAGTATATGAATACGCAAAAGCCATAGATGTTTCAAGTAAAGATATTATAGCAGCGCTTAAGGATATGAACGTGGAAGTGAACAACCACATGGCGACGCTTGAAGACGACACTGTGAAAAAGCTAGACGCGATCTATAAAAAGGCCAAAGCAAAAGAGACAGCTAACGAGAAACCCGCAGAACAAAAAAAACAATCATCTAACAAAAACAATGATAGAAAGAAGAATGACGTGCAGAATAATCAATTTAATAAAAACAAAAAAAACAACAACCAAAACAAAAACAAAAATAAACGCGGTGGAAATAACAAATCGCAGCATCAGCAAGCTAGACCTGTGAAGCCTAAGAAAGAGCTTCCTGAAAAAATTGAATTTACAAATTCAATGTCAGTCGGCCAGCTGGCTGAAGAGCTTGGAAAAGAAACAGCTGAAATTATCAAAAAGCTGATGATGCTTGGTGTTATGGCAACCATTAACCAAGAGCTGGATAAAGATACAGTTGAATTAATCGCTTCTGAATATGGCGTTCCAGTAGAGGAAGTCATTATTTTAGAAGAAACTGAACTTGAAAAGTATGAAGTTGAAGATAAAGAAGAAGATATGCAAGTACGCCCTCCAGTTGTGACGATCATGGGACACGTTGACCACGGGAAAACAACGCTTCTTGACAGCATTCGTAAGACGAAAGTCGTTGAAGGCGAAGCTGGTGGAATCACGCAGCATATCGGTGCATACCAAATTGAAGAAAACGGCAAGAAAATCACGTTCCTTGATACACCTGGACACGCAGCCTTTACAACGATGCGTGCACGTGGTGCCGAGGTAACGGATACAACTATTCTAGTCGTTGCAGCAGATGATGGCGTTATGCCGCAAACGGTTGAAGCGATTAACCATGCGAAAGCAGCAGAAGTGCCAATCATTGTTGCTGTCAATAAAATTGACAAACCAACAGCGAACCCGGACCGTGTGATGCAGGAATTAACGGAGCATGGTCTAGTACCAGAAGCTTGGGGCGGCGAAACGATCTTCGTTCCTCTATCTGCAAAAACAGGTGAAGGCATTGATGAGTTGATTGAAATGATCCTTCTTGTCAGCGAAGTTGGAGAACTGAAAGCCAACCCAAATCGTGCGGCAAAAGGGACTGTCATCGAGGCTGAGCTTGATAAAGGAAGAGGATCTGTTGCAACCCTTCTTGTTCAAACTGGTACACTTCATGTAGGTGACCCAATCGTTGTCGGAAATACATTTGGCCGTGTACGTGCAATGGTTAATGACATCGGACGCCGCGTGAAAACAGCAGGACCATCTACACCTGTTGAAATCACTGGTTTAAACGATGTACCGAATGCAGGGGATCAGTTCCTCGTGTTCAAAGATGAAAAAACAGCTCGTCAAGTAGGTGAGGCGCGTGCTTCGAAACAGCTTGATGAACAGCGTTCAGACAAAGCGAAATTATCTCTAGATGACCTATTTGAGCAAATCAAACAAGGTGAAGTGAAAGATATCAACTTGATCGTGAAAGCAGACGTACAAGGTTCTGCTGAAGCACTGACGGCCGCTCTTCAAAAAATTGAAGTAGAAGGCGTAAAAGTGAAAATCATCCATACGGGTGTTGGAGCGATTACAGAATCTGATATTATTTTAGCAAGTGCTTCTAATGCGATCGTGATCGGATTTAACGTACGTCCTGATGGAAATGCGAAGAGCACAGCTGAAACAGAAAACGTAGATATCCGCTTACACCGCATTATTTATAAAGTCATCGATGAAATTGAAGCGGCGATGAAAGGAATGCTTGACCCTGAATATGAAGAAAAAGTCATCGGTCAAGTTGAAGTTCGTCAAACGTTCAAAGTATCTAAAATCGGTACAATTGCTGGTGGTTATGTCACTGAAGGAACCATCACAAGAGATAGTGGTATCCGCTTAATTCGTGACGGCGTCGTTATTTTTGAAGGCGAAGTCGACGTATTAAAACGATTTAAAGATGACGTGAAAGAAGTTTCACAAGGCTATGAGTGTGGTATTACCATTAAGAAGTACAATGATATCCGTGAAGGTGATGTCATGGAATCATTCGTTATGCAAGAAATCGAAAGAAAATGATCGGTTATACCGAATGTGAGTGCATCATTTATGATGCCTCCTCACTGAAGGAAAAACGTGCGGTTCTTCAGCGTATATTGACAAGAACGCGCCATAAATTCAATGTAACCATGGCTGAAATGGATTACCAGGACACATGGCAGCGTACATCAATTGGAATCGCCGTAATTTCCTCATCCCGGGTTCAAGTGGAAAAGGAATTGCAGCGTGTTTTAAGCTTTATTGATTCTTTTCCTGAAATTGAACGAACGATCACGAAAACTGAGTGGTTTTAATTAGAGGTGATAAGATCATGAGTATGAGAGCAACCCGCGTGGGTGAGCAGATGAAAAAAGAATTAGGCGACATCCTAGGCAGAAAGCTAAAAGATCCAAGAATCGGCTTTTTGACTGTAACCGATGTCGAAGTATCCGGTGATTTGCAAATTGCGAAAGTTTACATTTCTGTTCTCGGTGACGAGAAAAAAAGAGAGGAAACCTTAAAAGGCCTTGCAAAGGCTAAAGGGTATATCCGTTCTGAAATTGGCAATCGAATTAGACTTCGCAAAACACCAGAACTGCACTTTGAATTCGATGAATCTGTGGATTACGGAAACCGAATTGAAAGCCTAATTGCTGAACTAAACACAAAAGATCATGAATAAGACGTTGAAATAAGGATAGGCGATGATCGTCTGTCCTTTTTCATCGTTTACGAAAGGAGAGAGCGCAGATGATAAATGGTGTTCTTTTATTACATAAAGAAAGAGGGATGACCTCTCACGACTGTGTGTTCAAAGTGAGAAAGATCCTGCATACAAAAAAAGTGGGACATACAGGTACCCTCGACCCCGAGGTATCAGGTGTTTTGCCCATTTGTGTCGGAAGAGCAACGAAGATTGTCGAATACTTAACAGATAAATCAAAAACGTATGACGCAGAAATCACGATTGGTTTTTCTACAACAACAGAAGACCAAACAGGTGAGATCGTAGAAGAAAAAAAGGTGCAAAATCCCATCTCAGAAGAAGAAATTGATGCTGTGCTGAAACAGTTTCAAGGAACCATTGAACAAATTCCACCTATGTTTTCGGCAGTGAAAATTGGCGGGAAAAAGCTCTATGAATATGCAAGAGAAGGCATTGAAATCGAGCGACCGAGCCGTGAAATTACGATTCACCGTATCGAGCGGACAACACCTGCTTTATTTGAAAATGGAAAAGTATCATTTAGATTCACCGTTTTATGTTCAAAAGGAACATATGTCAGAACCTTAGCGGTTGATATTGGAAAGAAACTAGGATTCCCAGCTCATATGTCACACCTCATTCGCACAGGATCAGGTGATTTTACACTAGATGAGTGCATCACCCTTGATGAGCTGCGAGATATAAGCGAAGAAGGTACAGTAGATGAGCACCTTGTCCCGATCGAGCGTGCGCTCAATCATTTGCCGAAATGGGAGATAAATGATACATTAGCAAGTAAAGTGGAAAACGGTGCAGTCCTGCCAATGCCTGGTGAATTCGCTCATTTCGCAGAGGAAGATCGTGTCGCTGTCTTTGCTCCTTCAGGCCGGTGTATGGCGATATATATGAAGCACCCGACCAAACAGAATCTAATGAAGCCGGCGAAGATCTTATCTCAGGACAAGCAATCTTAAAGAAAAGGTGACCATCTCGTGAAGACTATACATATTTCACACCCACATACATTGAATCAAAAGGATCAAGACCCGTCTGTTATGGCTTTAGGGTATTTTGACGGTGTTCACCTCGGACATCAAAAAGTGATTGACGCAGCAAAAAGCATTGCGAGTAAAGAAGGTTTGGCTTTAGCAGTCATGACCTTTCATCCGCACCCATCACATGTTTTGCAAAAAGCACGTGAACCCAAGGACTTAATTACGCCGCTTGAGGATAAAATTGATTTCATCGAACAGCTGGGCGCTGACTATTTATACATTGTGCAGTTCAGCGAAAGCTTTGCAGCGCTATCGCCTCAAGAGTTTGTTGATCAATATTTAGATGAGCTGAATGTAAAGCACGCAGTAGCTGGTTTTGATTTTACGTTTGGCCGTTTTGGTGCAGGCACAATGGAAACCTTCGATGAGTACGGAAAAGGGCGTATTTCGGCCACCATCGTTCCTAAGTTGTCCAATCAAGACCGAAAAGTCAGCTCAACACTCATACGCTCTGCATTGAAAAATGGAGATGTTGAATATGTAAGTGAGCTTTTAGGAAAACCTTATCAGCTGCGCGGTATTGTCATTCATGGAGATAAGCGAGGACGGACGATCGGCTTTCCGACTGCCAATGTCGGTTTATCTGCTGAATATATCATTCCGCCAACAGGAGTTTATGCAGTAAGAGCAGAAGTAAAAGGCAAAGTGTATGACGGTGTTTGTAACATTGGCTATAAACCAACCTTTTATGAAAAACGCCCTGATCAGCCTGCTATTGAAGTAAACCTCTTTGATTTTAACGAAGAAATATATGGTGAACCGATTAAATTACAGTGGTTCAAGCGCATTCGCAGTGAGCAAAAATTTAACGGAATCCAGGAGTTAACGGCACAAATCAGTCAAGATAAAGAAGAAGCGATTCAGTTTTTTCAACATCAGCGAAAGCAAACAAAAAATTCATAGAAAAACAGCTCTACCATTTGCAAATTCAGCGTATTTTTAGTATGATTATTCCTGTAGCTTTAAAACCACTTACTTGGCAGGCCGACTTCACCGACGGTTGCGAGGTAGATGGGGCTAACATGATTTGGAGGTGAAACAGGATGGCTATTACTCAAGAGCGTAAAACTCAATTAATTAGTGAGTTCAAAACACACGAATCTGATACTGGATCTCCAGAAGTTCAGATCGCTGTCCTAACAGAATCAATTAACAACTTGAACGAGCATTTACGTACTCATAAGAAAGATCACCACTCACGTCGCGGTCTTTTGAAAATGGTAGGTAGACGTCGTAATCTTCTTACGTATCTACGTAATAAAGACGTAACTCGTTACCGTGAGTTAATTAACAAACTAGGCTTACGTCGATAATCGTAAAAAGCGGGAGGATTCCCGCTTTTTTATCGTATAATCACTAATATTTTATGGTTAAAATGTTGAAAGAATGGCAAAAACCCTTCTACATACACCTTTCACATTGATATGTGAAAATCATTTTGTTCATAATAAGAATTAACTAAAATTTCAAGATAAGAGAGGAGTTTTTCTCAGAATGGGACAAGAGAAACATGTCTTCACCATAGACTGGGCTGGACGTCAACTGACAGTTGAAACTGGCCAGCTTGCAAAGCAAGCAAACGGAGCGGTCCTCGTACGCTACGGAGATACAGCTGTGCTTAGCTCAGCAACAGCTTCTAAAGAACCAAAACCACTTGATTTCTTCCCGCTCACTGTGAACTACGAAGAAAGATTGTACGCAGTAGGTAAAATTCCTGGTGGCTTCATTAAAAGAGAAGGCCGTCCAAGTGAAAAAGCGATCCTTGCGAGCCGCTTAATTGATAGACCAATCCGTCCATTATTTGCAGATGGATTTAGAAACGAAGTACAAGTGATTAGTATCGTCATGAGTGTGGATCAAGATTGTTCATCTGAAATGGCTGCAATGTTTGGCTCATCATTAGCATTATGTGTGTCTGACATTCCATTTGAGGGACCAATCGCCGGCGTTACAGTAGGACGAGTTGATGGAAAGTTTATCATCAATCCCAATGTAGAACAGCTTGAACAAAGTGACATCAACCTTGTAGTCGCTGGAACAAAAGATGCGATCAACATGGTCGAAGCTGGTGCTGATGAAGTGCCAGAAGAAACAATGCTTGAAGCTATCATGTATGGCCACCAAGAGATCAAACGTTTAATCGAATTCCAAGAGGAAATTGTCAAGGCAGTCGGTAAAGCAAAGATCGATATTCCTTTATATGAAGTAGATCAAACGTTAGCAGACGAAGTAAAGGCACTTGCTGAAACAGACCTGCTGAAAGCGATTCAAGTACATGAGAAGCATGCACGTGAAGATGCAATCAGTGCTGTGAAAAAAGCTGTGGTTGAGAAATTTGAAGAAGAAGATCGCGACGAGGCGACAATTAAACAAGCGAAAGACGTATTAAACAAGCTTGTCAAAAATGAAGTTCGTCGTCTGATCACTGAAGAGAAAGTACGTCCAGATGGACGCGGTGTAGATCAAATCCGACCACTTTCTTCAGAAGTAGGACTTCTGCCAAGAACGCACGGTTCAGGTCTATTTACAAGAGGACAAACACAGGCGCTCAGTATTTGTACATTAGGTGCACTTGGCGATGTGCAAATTCTTGACGGTCTAGGCGTTGAAGAATCAAAACGCTTCATGCACCATTACAACTTCCCGCAATTCAGTGTTGGTGAGACAGGTCCAATGCGTGGCCCAGGCCGCCGTGAAATCGGACATGGAGCGCTAGGTGAACGGGCATTAGAACCAGTGATCCCATCTGAAAAAGATTTCCCTTATACGGTTCGCCTTGTGTCTGAGGTACTAGAATCAAACGGTTCTACTTCACAAGCAAGTATTTGCGCAAGCACACTTGCGATGATGGATGCGGGTGTTCCAATTAAAGCACCAGTTGCAGGCATTGCAATGGGACTTGTGAAATCTGGGGAATACTACACAGTGCTGACAGACATTCAAGGAATGGAAGATGCACTTGGAGATATGGACTTTAAAGTTGCAGGTACATCAAAAGGTGTAACAGCACTTCAAATGGATATCAAAATCGATGGTCTTTCAAAAGACATTTTGGAAGAAGCTCTCCAACAAGCGAAAAAAGGAAGAATGGAAATCTTAGATAGCATGCTGTCAACGATTCCTGCTTCTAGAGGAGAATTGTCTCGTTATGCACCAAAAATCTTAACGATGAAAATCAATCCTGATAAAATTCGCGATGTCATTGGACCAAGCGGTAAACAAATTAACAAAATCATTGAAGATACCGGTGTGAAAATCGATATTGAACAAGATGGTACAATCTTTATCTCTTCTACTGAAGAAGATATGAACCAAAAAGCGAAGAAAATCATTGAAGATCTTGTGAGAGAAGTTGAAGTAGGACAACTTTACTTAGGTAAAGTAAAACGCATTGAAAAATTCGGTGCTTTCCTTGAAATCTTCAGCGGCAAAGATGGACTTGTTCATATTTCTGAGCTTGCGCTTGATCGTGTAGGCAAAGTAGAAGATGTCGTGAAAATTGGCGATGAATTACTTGTCAAAGTCACTGAAATCGATAAACAGGGCCGTGTGAACCTTTCTCGCAAAGCTGTTTTACGTGAAGAAAAGGAAAAAGAAGAAAAACAGTCTTAATGAAATATGTTAGAAGCCAGGTATCCGTACCAGGCTTCTTTCTTTTCTTGTGCTAACAATAGTTCTAGCTTGTTTCTCCCTATCATAATTTGTGGTAAAGGGGAGGGACAACCATTGAAAAAAACGTTACCGTTCATTGTGTTTGTATTTTTACTGCTCGTGTCATATCAAACGATGAAGCAGCCGGCTGCTGTTACATATATTGAATCAATGAAAGAGCATGCTGAGGTTGCATCTGTTTCAAAAGATATTTTATATCAAGAGATTGAATCGAAGTCTTCTGACTATGAAGTGAAGGCGCAAAATGCTAAGATTGATAAAGTGTGGAAAAAGATGCCTGGTCTAAATGGACAGACGGTCAATATCGATGCCTCTTATGAAAAAATGAAAAAACGAGGGTCATTTGATGAAAAGCTGCTTGTTTTCAATGAAACAAAACCTACTATTCATTTACATGAACTTGGTGCTGAACCCATTTACAAGGGACATCCAGATAAAAAAATGAATGCTTTCCTCGTCAACGTGGCTTGGGGTGACGAGCATTTAATCAAGATGTTAAAGACACTGGAAAAGCATCAGGTCAAGGCGACCTTTTTCTTAGAAGGCAAATGGGTGAAAAAAAGCACGGATCTTGCTAAAAAGATCGTGGCAGATGGTCATGAAATTGGAAACCATTCATACAATCACCCCGATATGCGCACACTGACAAGAGAACGAGCATTAGAGCAGATTACCAAAACGAATCGTCAAATTGAAGAATCCCTTGGAACAAAACCGAAATGGTTCGCCCCTCCAAGCGGCAGTTTCAAAGAAGAAACAGTGAAGCTGGCTGCAGAAGAAGGAATGGAAACCATTATGTGGACGGTAGACACCATTGACTGGCAAAAACCGTCACCAAACATACTACAAAAACGGGTGCTTGGGAAAATTCACAATGGGGCGATGATATTAATGCATCCAACAGATTCGACGGCGAAAAGTCTTGACGCACTTATCACTCAAATCAAGGAAAGAGGATATGAATTAGGAACGGTTTCTGACCTCCTAAGTGAAAAAAGACATCCGTGATCCGATCTGTTTGTTGAATAGGAGGAGCAAAACTTGGTCAAAACGTATACATGCCAAAACGGAGTAAGAATTGTACTTGAAAACAATCCCACTGTAAGATCTGTCGCAATTGGCGTCTGGATTGGAACTGGTTCTAGACATGAGACACCAGAAATTAACGGGATCTCACACTTTCTAGAGCATATGTTCTTTAAAGGAACAAAGACGAGATCTGCACGTGATATCGCAGAATCCTTTGACCGCATTGGTGGTCAAGTGAATGCCTTTACGTCAAAAGAATACACTTGCTACTATGCAAAGGTGCTTGATTCACATGCAGGCTACGCCCTCGATGTATTAAGCGACATGTTCTTCCACTCTGCTTTTGATGAAGAAGAGTTGAAAAAAGAAAAAAATGTAGTATATGAAGAAATCAAAATGTATGAGGATACACCTGATGATATCGTTCATGATCTGTTGAGCAAAGCGATTTATGGTGATCATTCTTTAGGCTTCCCGATTTTAGGAACAGAAGAAACACTTTCTACCTTTAACGGTGACTCTCTTAGAGCTTATATGGATGAATTCTACACGCCGGACCGCGTCGTCATCTCTGTTGCAGGGAATGTGGATGACACATTCATTAGTGAAGTTGAAAAGTTGTTCGGTTCGTATGAAACGAAAGGAAAAAAACAGCCTGTAGAAGCGCCGCAATTTCACTATGACAAGCTCACACGCAAAAAGGAAACAGAGCAAGCGCATCTATGCTTGGGCTTTAATGGCCTCCCAGCTGGAGACAAAGGCATCTATGACTTAATTGTCTTAAATAATGTTCTTGGTGGAAGCATGAGCAGCCGCTTGTTCCAGGATGTAAGAGAAGACAAAGGACTCGCCTATTCTGTTTTCAGCTATCACAGTTCATTTGCAGATAACGGCATGCTGACGATTTATGGCGGGACTGGAGCGAAGCAGTTAAACCTGCTCTCTGAAACCATTTTACAAACGCTAGACGTCTTAAAGCGTGAGGGAATCACGCAAAAAGAGCTTGAAAACTCTAAGGAGCAAATGAAAGGGAACCTGATGCTCAGCCTTGAAAGCACAAACAGCAAGATGAGCCGAAACGGTAAAAACGAACTGCTCCTTGGCAAACATCGCACACTTGATGAAATTATTGACGAAATCAACAACGTCACATTAGACGGCGTGAATAACTTATCTAAACGCATCTTTACAGAAGATTATGCGCTCTCGCTTATTAGTCCTACGGGTGATCAGCCATCATAAAGTAAACAATACGGCAGGCTTCTTAAGAGGTCTGCCGTTTATTATATATCAAGAAGAAAGGGGCGCTGCTTACATGGAACGTGAAAAACTGAAAATCCTTTCTCCGCTTCTGACACAAGCCATCTCCTTTGAGCCGATGACATCTGGCCTTTCTGGAAACCGTACTTATCTCGTCACAACATCCTCAAGTGAAAAGCTGGTGCTCAAGCTATCAAACCTCAAAACGTATTCCAATTTTAAAAGAAAAGCGTCAGTTCAGCAAAAGTTTAAAGATCGAGGCCTTCTATGTTCTGAAGTAATGGAGATTGGGATGAATACTGAACTCAACTGTACCTATCGTATTTTCTCTTTTATTGAAGGAGAGAATGCTAGAGCATCCATCCATCTGCTTACAAATGAAGAGCAGTATGAAATCGGGAGACGGGCAGGCAAAGAACTTAGTTTCATGCACACATGTCCCGCACCTTCTCATATCGCGACATGGGATGAGAGGGTCATGATGAAACATGAACGGTATGTACATGCCTATCAATCAAGTGGAGTGACCTTCGATCAGGATCATTTCGTATTAGATTTTATTAAATCACATGTTGATGCAGTAAAGGCGAGGCCTAATCAATTCCAGCATGATGATTTTCATTTGGGGAATATCATCATACAAGAAGGTGAGTATTCAGGAGTCATTGATTTTGATCAATCTGACTGGGGTGACCCAGTTCATGATTTTTATAAATTGTCCTTATTTAGCCGAGAAAATAGTATTCCGTTTTCAGCAGGGCAACTGGATTACTATGTAAGTACGCAGGCCACAGACGATTTTTGGCTTCTTTTTTCTATCTATACAGCAATGAGCTGCTTTTCTTCTATTGTCTGGACGCTTTCTTATGACACTGAACATGTAAAAGATATGGTGAACCGAGTGGAAAGAATGCTGGCAGACCATGATCACTTTCATCTACTGAAACCAGCTTGGTATTCAAATTGGCATCACATAACTTGAAAAAGCGGGACGGTCTATTTCTTCTTGTAGCTGCATATATGATACGGAAGGGAAGTGATGCGATTTTGAGGTTAAGTGAGCTGTCAGGAAAAGAGATCGTCGATATCAAAAGAGCGGAGCGGCTTGGCGTGCTTGGACAAACCGACCTTGAAATCAATGAACAAGACGGTCAAATCACAGCACTTATCATACCTTCGGTGAAGTGGTTTGGCTTTCGAAAGCAAGGAAATGACATCCGCGTCCCCTGGAATCACATTCAAAAAATAGGATCAGATATGATCATTCTCGATGTGCCTGAAGCACTTCAGCCGCCCGGGGAAAAAGAGCATCCATCATAAATGGGTGCTCTTTTTCTTTTCTCTCTTCGATTTGTTCACAGGCTGAATCCTCTCCTCATATGCTGAAAGGGAGATTCAGAAAATATTACAGACTTTTTTAAATAAAGAAGGTGAACGGTCAGTATGTTGAGCGGTTTAACGGTTGCGGTGATCGGGGGAGATGCAAGGCAGCTTGAAATTATTCGCAAGCTGTCACAGCAGCATGCCAAAGTGTTTTTGGTTGGATTTGATCAGCTGGATCACGGATTTATTGGGGCTGAAAAGCTAAAAATGTCAGAACTACCATTCGAACAGGTAGACAGTATGATCCTGCCAGTATCAGGCGCAACGGATGAAGGTGTTGTCGCGACAGTTTTCTCAAATGAGCAGGTTTTACTAGAAGCAACATATTTAGAAAGAACCCCTGCCCATTGTACCTTGTACTCAGGTATTTCTAATACGTACTTAGACAATCTGGCAAAGCAGGTGAACCGAAAACTTGTGAAGCTGTTTGAGCGAGATGATATTGCCATATATAACTCTATTCCTACAGTTGAAGGGATTATCATGATGGCCATTCAGCAAACGGATTATACCATTCATGGATCACGTGTTGCTGTTCTCGGGCTCGGAAGAACAGGACTCACCATTGCCCGCACATTTCGGGCACTCGGTGCGGACGTAAAAGTAGGGGCAGCAGATACAGCTCACTTGGCGCGGTCCTTTGAAATGGGACTCGATCCATTTTCAATGGACCAGTTAAAAGAAGAAGTAACGGATGTAGATATCATCATCAATACCATTCCAAGCCTTGTATTAGATTCATCTGTCATCGTCAGCATGACACCAAAGACACTCATTTTGGATATTGCCTCCCGCCCAGGAGGAACAGACTTTGACTTTGCACAAAAACACGGAGTGAAGGCGCTTCTTGCACCTGGACTTCCGGGAATTGTTGCGCCAAAGACAGCAGGGCAAATCATTGCAAAAGTGCTTTCTGGGCTCTTATGTGAACTTGCAGAGGAAAAAAGGGGGATGGAATCATGACAACATTAAAAGGGAAAAGAATCGGCTTTGGCTTAACTGGTTCCCACTGTACGTACGAAGCGGTTTATCCGCAAATCGAAGCACTTGTAAAAGAAGGAGCAGAAGTGCGTCCAGTGGTGTCATATACGGTCCAGAACACGAATACAAGATTCGGAGATGGGGCGGACTGGATTGAGCGGATTGAGAAGCTGACTGGCTTTAAGGCAATTGACTCAATCGTGAAAGCAGAGCCGCTCGGGCCTAAGCTGCCACTTGATTGTATGGTCATTGCTCCATTAACTGGGAACTCAATGGCGAAATTCGCAAATGCCATGACAGACAGCCCTGTTTTAATGGCTGCAAAAGCAACCATTCGAAATCATCGTCCTGTCGTTTTAGGAATTTCAACAAATGATGCGCTAGGCTTAAATGGTACAAATCTGATGAGGTTGATGTCGACAAAGAATATTTTCTTTATTCCATTTGGTCAAGATGATCCATTTAAAAAACCGACCTCCATGGTCGCGAACATGAATCTGCTTTCTCAAACAGTGGAAGAGGCACTTCAGCATAGACAAATTCAGCCGATTTTAATTGGACCAAACGAATAATAGATTTACTAGAAAATCATGAAAGATTCAAAAAAGATGCTTCAAGCCTTGCTTTTCTATGGTAAAATAAAATGTAAAAAGTCATAGGATGGCCATCCGAAAGAAAAGAATCATGGATGGGTCGGAAGGAGTTTTACTGATGGGAAGAGGATTGCATGTAGCTGTAGTTGGAGCGACTGGAGCTGTCGGTCAACAAATGTTAAAAACACTTGCTGACAGAGATTTTGAAATGGATACACTGACTCTACTATCCTCAAAACGTTCTGCTGGAACAAAAGTGACATTCAGAGGTCAAGAGTATACCGTACAGGAAGCAACACCTGAAAGCTTTGAAGGAGTAAACATTGCATTATTCAGTGCTGGAGGAAATGTTTCCAAGGCGCTAGCTCCTGAAGCGGTCAAACGAGGTGCGATTGTTGTAGACAACACAAGTGCTTTCCGTATGGACGAAAACATCCCTCTTGTCGTACCAGAGGTAAACGAAAAAGACTTGCATGACCATAAAGGAATCATTGCAAACCCTAACTGTTCAACGATTCAAATGGTAGCGGCATTAGAACCGCTTCGTCAGGCGTATGGCATGAAAAAAGTCATCGTGTCCACTTACCAAGCCGTATCAGGTGCAGGACATGAAGCCATTGACGAGCTATACAGCCAATCACAAGCCATTTTAAATAAAGAAGATGTGAAGCCGGAAGTCATGCCTTATCAAATTGCATTTAATGCGATTCCGCAAATTGATAAATTCCAAGACAATGGCTATACATTTGAAGAAATGAAAATGATCAACGAAACGAAAAAAATCATGCATATGCCAGAGCTGGAAGTAGCGGCAACATGTGTGAGACTTCCAATTGAAACAGGACATTCAGAATCTGTTTACGTTGAACTAGAATCAAACGACGCAACAGTTGACGACATCAAGTCCGTTCTAAAAGATGCTCCAGGCATTACATTGCAAGATGATCCGTCTCGGCAAATTTATCCAATGCCTGCAGATGCTGTTGGGAAAAACGACGTATTTGTCGGCCGCATTCGGAAAGATTTGGACCGTCCAAACGGGTTCCATATGTGGATTGTATCTGATAACCTACTAAAAGGCGCTGCATGGAACTCCGTTCAAATTGCAGAAAGCTTAAAAGCATTAAAATTAGTTTAACATTCAATGGATGATGAGGACGAACAGAAGAGAGTTAGGCATCTTTCGCCTGCTCTCTTCTGTTACGTCAGAATGAACTTGGAGTGAAGACAGTGAAAATAATTGTCCAAAAATTTGGCGGTACATCTGTCAAAGATGATCAAGGTAGAAAAAGGGCACTTGCACATATCTTATCGGCAAAAGAGAAAGGCTATAAGTCGGTTGTCGTCGTTTCCGCAATGGGACGAAAAGGTGATCCTTATGCGACAGATACGCTGCTTGGTCTGCTTTACGGCAGCGCGCAGCACATGACAAATCGAGAAAAAGACTTGCTCGTTTCCTGCGGAGAGAATATTTCAGCTGTTGTGTTTTCAAGTATGCTGAATGAAAACGGGCTAAAAGCTGTAGCGATGACAGGCGCACAGGCTGGCTTTGTGACAGATAAGGAGCATACGAGTGCGAAAATTATTGATATGAAGTGTGAGCGTCTCGAGGCGGCACTGTCTGAACATGATGTTGTCGTTGTTGCTGGGTTCCAAGGAGCTGCGAAAAATGGGGACGTGACCACAATCGGACGAGGCGGCAGTGATACGTCCGCAGCTGCTTTAGGTGCTGCATTGCAGGCAGACTTTATTGATATTTTTACAGATGTAGAAGGCGTGATGACGGCAGATCCCCGCATTGTTGAAAATGCAAAGCCGCTCAGAGTCGTGACTTATACAGAAATTTGCAACCTTGCATATCAAGGAGCAAAAGTCATTCACCCGAGAGCTGTCGAAATTGCGATGCAAGCAAAAGTACCAATGAGGGTCCGTTCAACATACTCTGATGAAGAGGGCACACTTGTCACATCACACTACTCAGATAAAATGAGTCATGATGTGTATGACCGCCTCATTACGGGTATTGCACATGTCAATGATGTGACGCAAATCAAAGTCCCAGCAAAAGAAGGGCAGTACAGCGTCCAAACAGAGGTCTTTAAAGCAATGGCTAATGCACAAATCAGTGTCGATTTCTTCAACATTACGCCGAGTGAGATTGTGTATACCGTGACAGGTGCAATGACTGAAAAGGCAACCTCGATCCTAAAAGATCTTGGCTATACGCCAATTGTCACAACAAATTGTGCGAAAGTATCAGCTGTTGGCGCAGGCATCATGGGTGTACCAGGTGTCACATCTAAAATTGTATCGGCTCTATCCGAGCAAAACATTCCGATTTTACAATCGGCTGACAGCCATACGACCATTTGGGTGCTAGTAAACGAAGAAAACATGAGAGCGGCTGTCAATGCCCTGCACGAAGTGTTTGAACTTTCAAGATAAATGTGATTGAATCATGATGAGGTGAAAAAAATGAATTTCGGAAATATCGCAACAGCTATGATTACACCTTTTGATAAAAAGGGCAACATTGATTTCCAAAAGCTATCAATTCTCATTGATTACTTGTTAAAAAACGGCAGTGACTCGTTAGTCGTTGCAGGGACAACAGGCGAATCGCCAACTTTATCGACTGAAGAAAAAGTCGCTCTTTTTCAGCAATCGGTAAAATTAGCAAATGGTCGTTGTAAAATCATTGCAGGAACAGGCAGTAATAATACAAATGCGTCTATCAAACTAACGAAAAAAGCAGAAGAAGCGGGCGTTGATGCAGTGATGCTTGTCGTACCTTACTACAACAAGCCATCACAGGAAGGCATGTATGCACACTTTAAAGCCATTGCCGAGTCTACATCTCTTCCTGTCATGCTTTACAATGTACCAGGGAGAACGGTTGCGTCATTAGCCCCAGAAACAACCATTAAGCTTGCGCAAATACCTAACATTGTCGCTATCAAAGAAGCAAGTGGTGATCTTGATGCTATGACAAAAATCATTGCAGAGACACCAGAAGATTTCGATGTTTATTCAGGTGACGACAGCTTAACACTTCCTGCTGTATCTGTTGGTGCAAAAGGAGTAGTCTCTGTTGCGTCTCATATCGTAGGGCTTGATATGCAGGAAATGCTGAAAAGCTATGCTTCAGGTCAAACGGCCAATGCCGCATTGATCCATCAAAAGCTGCTCCCAATTATGAAACAGCTATTCTCAGCGCCAAATCCAACACCTGTTAAAACAGCTCTTCAGCTAAAAGGACTAGATGTCGGATCGGTTCGTCTTCCGCTTCTACCTTTGTCAGAAGAAGAGAGACTGGATTTAAGCAGCGTCTTAAACAGCTGATCAAAACAAAAGATTTCGTAAGCGGTCATTCTCAGATGTCCCTGAGTATGACCGTTTTTTATACATAAACACTTTCTTAAAATGTGACTTCATCTTGTTTTCTAAAATTAGATTCAGTTATAATAGCATTAAGCGATGATGGACGGGCTTGAGACTAGGAGGATAAGAATTTTGAAAAAGAAAAATACAGAGAACGTAAGAATTATTGCACTTGGAGGCGTTGGAGAAATTGGGAAAAACTTATATGTCATTGAAATTGATTCCGACATATATGTGGTGGATGCAGGCTTGATGCATCCAGAAAACGAAATGCTAGGCATTGACGTCGTCATTCCTGATATCTCTTATTTAACAGAACGTGCTGATCGGGTGAAAGCAATTTTTCTTACCCACGGACATGATGAAGCAATCGGAGGCGTATTCCATTGCTTAAGCAAATTGTCTGTACCAGTTTACGGAACGAAGCTGACCCTTGCGTTACTTCGAGAAAAATTAAAACAGTATGGCTTCAATCAAAAAGCTGACTTGCGTGAGGTACATGCAAAATCAGTCATTACGTTTGAAACAACAAAGGTATCATTCTTTAGAACGAATCACAGCATCCCTGATTCAGTTGGGATCAGCTTCAAAACCTCTCTTGGTTCAATCGTATGCACAGGTGATTTTAAATTTGATCAAACCCCAGCGCTTAACCAAGCCTGTGACATCGGAGAGATTGCGAAAATAGGAAACAATGGCGTTTTAGCACTTCTTTCAGACAGTGCCAATGCTGAAAAACCAGGTTATACACCTTCTGAGGCGCTCGTCCAAGACGAAATCTCAAATGCGATGTACAATACTGAAAATCGTGTCATTGTGGCTGTATCTTCATCTAACATTAACCGAGTGCAGCAGATCATTAATGCAACAAATCAAAATGGCCGTAAGCTTGCCGTAGCAGGAAAGAATATGATGACGACTCTTCAGCTGGCGATCAAACTTGGTTATGTCACAGCAGACGAAGAATTATTTGTACCAGTTCAAGAAGTGAAGAAAATGGCGAAAAACGATGTGGTCATCCTGACAGCTGGAAGCCACGGAGAGCCTCTTGCTGCGTTAACAAAAATGGCGAAACAAAATCACAAACAGCTTCATATTGAAAAAGATGACACGGTTGTGATTGCATCTACACCTCTTCCTGGACAAGAACTCACCTATTCAAAAACAGTTGATTTCCTTACAAGAAGCGGCGCACAAGTCATTTTTGCGCAAAAACGTGTACATGTCTCTGGACACGGCTGCCAAGAAGAGTTAAAGCTCATGCTGAACTTACTCAAGCCGAAGTATTTAATTCCAGTGAATGGCGAATATCGTATGCAAAAAGCACATTCTCGTATTGCTGAAGAAGTGGGAATGAAACGAAGTGACATTTTCTTGATTGATAAAGGAGATGTTGTGGAGTTTAGAGGACAGAACGTCAAGATCGGTGAAAAAGTTCACCAAGGCAATATTTTGATCGATGGTCTGGGCGTTGGTGATATTGGTAACATTGTGTTACGCGATAGACGTTTATTGTCTCAAGACGGTATCTTAATTGTCGTCATTACGCTCGATAAACAAAAGAAACAATTAATTTCTGGACCTGAAATCATCACAAGAGGATTTGTGTATGTCAGAGAGTCTGAAGAGCTGATTGTGAAAGCGACAGAAATGGTCAAAGGAATTGTCAAAGAGCAAACGGAAAACTCAATTGTTGAATGGTCAACATTGAAACAATCCATGCGTGACGTACTTAATCAATTCCTATATGAAAAAACAAAACGTAAGCCGATGATCATTCCAATTATTATGGAAGTGTGATGAGAAAGCCCAAGGAGCATAAGCTCTTTGGGCTTTTTTGATGTGGCGTGAGGAATGCGGATTGAATACGGCCTTCTTGTTCATAATAGGAGGAGAGTTTGAGGAAAGGATGGAGACAAATGGACGAAAAAAATGAACAGCAGCCTGAGCGAAAGCCAGAAGAAAAAGACAGCATAATGAGCAAAATACAGCAGCTTGGTGAAACAGCCATACCACAGCTGCCACAAGATACAAATATCCATTGCCTTACCATTATTGGACAAATTGAAGGCCACATGCAGCTTCCACCACAAAATAAAACCACCAAATACGAACATGTCATTCCGCAAATCGTAGCAGTAGAGCAAAACCCAAAAATTGAAGGTCTTTTGATCATCTTAAATACAGTAGGCGGCGATGTTGAAGCGGGGCTAGCGATTGCAGAAATGCTTGCGTCTCTATCAAAACCGACTGTATCGATTGTACTTGGCGGCGGCCACTCCATTGGTGTCCCGATTGCTGTATCGTGTGACTATTCCTATATTGCGGAAACAGCCACGATGACCATTCATCCTGTGCGCTTAACTGGTCTTGTCATTGGTGTCCCGCAAACATTTGAATACTTAGATAAAATGCAGGAAAGAGTCATTAACTTTGTGACAAGCCACTCCAATATTACAGAAGAGAAGTTCAAAGAGCTCATGTTCTCAAAAGGCAATTTGACAAGAGACATTGGAACAAATGTTGTTGGTCATGAGGCAGCAGCATACGGACTCATGAATGAAGTAGGCGGTGTAGGACAAGCGATTAAAAAGTTGAATGAGCTGATTGGAGAAAGGGCATCTCAAAACGAGGGGCTGATCCAATGATTTTATACACACCTATGCCATATGAAGCCATTTACGCGGAGGAGCAAGGAGACCGCAAACTTCAGCAGGTAACCATCCAAGGCGTGCCAGTTATGGTTGAAATGAAAGAGGATGAAGCAGAAATCGTTCAAGTCATGAGTACCAATCCAATGGATTTTCTGAATCAAGAGCTTGCACCAGGCAAGCGATTGAAGTTACAATTAGGCTCCAATCAAACCGACTCATATGAATGATTCTATGCTATAATAAAGGGAAAACTTACAACAAGATGCAGCCAAAACCAGGCTGCTTTCTTTCTGATCTTTCGGTAGGTTATATTTTCTTTCGTAGTAAGGTGATGAGTATGGCTAAAAAAAGAAAACGGAAAACGAGAAAAAAACAAAATAAACAGCTAAAACTGAAATATGAATTAAATGGGTTAGTCTGTATTGCCATAGCGATCATTGCCATTTTACAGCTAGGCGTCGTTGGACAAACCTTCGTATATTTATTCCGATTTTTTGCAGGCGAATGGTTCATTCTCTGCCTTATCGGATTATTTCTTTTTGGCGTGACCATCTTCTGGAAAAAACAAATTCCAGATATGTTGACAAGGAGAAAGGCAGGGCTATACTGCATCATTGCGAGTATCTTGCTTTTGTCTCATGTGAAGCTCTTTCAGCACCTCTCATCTGCAGGTGCGATAGGCTCTCAAAGTGTGATTAGAAATACATTTGAGCTTTTCTTGATGGACATGAAAGGTGAGACGGGGTCGCCTGATTTAGGAGGCGGCATGATCGGTGCCGTATTATTTGCTGCTTCTTATTTCTTATTTGCACAAGCAGGCTCTCAAATCATGGCAATCGTTCTGATGCTGATTGGAATTGTGCTGATTACAAATCGATCACTTCAAGAAATGGTGAAAAAAGTGACGCTGCCTGTCTCGCAATTTATGGTGAAGCAGTGGAAAGCGTTTGTTGAAGATATGAAAGGAATCCGGCAGGCGAAAAAGAGCGTGCCCTCTCAGAAAACGGCCGAAAAGAAAAAACGGTCTCGTATTCAGGAAGAGGACGAAGATGATCAGATCTTAGTTGAAGAGGAAGCAGCGGTGCCTGACAATAGTCAGCCGATTATCTCAAGCTTTGCAGATAGAGATGACATTCTCACCCCGCTCGTTCAAAAAGAGCAGGCGGCAAAAGAGACTTCGCCTCTTCAAGAATCTGTGCAAAGTGCACCTGCTCCATTAGATTCAGCTGATGAACCAAAAGAGGCGCCGCCGATGACGTTTACGGAACTTGAAAACAAAGATTACGAATTGCCGTCACTGGATATTTTGGCAGAGCCGCAGCACTCAGGACAGCAAACAGACAAGAAGAATATATATGAAAATGCAAGAAAGCTTGAAAAAACGTTTCAAAGCTTCGGCGTAAAAGCAAAAGTCACACAGGTTCACTTAGGACCAGCCGTCACCAAATATGAAGTCTATCCCGATGTTGGCGTGAAGGTAAGTAAAATCGTCAATTTAAGTGATGACTTAGCCCTTGCTCTTGCAGCAAAAGATATTCGGATTGAGGCGCCGATTCCTGGGAAATCAGCCATTGGGATTGAGGTTCCTAATGCAGAAATTGCGATGGTTTCTTTAAAAGAGGTATTAGAATCGAAGCAAAATGACCGTCCAAATGCGAAGCTGCTGATTGGACTCGGCCGCAATATTTCGGGTGAAGCCGTGCTCGCTGAAATGAACAAAATGCCGCATTTACTTGTAGCAGGATCGACAGGAAGCGGAAAAAGTGTGTGCATTAATGGCATTATCACGAGTATTCTCATGAGAGCGAAACCTCATGAAGTAAAAATGATGATGATTGATCCGAAAATGGTTGAACTAAATGTGTATAATGGCATTCCGCATCTGCTCGCTCCCGTTGTAACGGACCCTAAGAAAGCCTCACAGGCACTGAAAAAAGTCGTCAGTGAAATGGAACGCCGATATGAATTATTTTCTCATACGGGGACAAGAAACATTGAAGGATACAATGATTACATTAAACGAATGAATCAATCAGAAGAGGCGAAACAGCCAGAACTTCCTTATATTGTCGTCATTGTAGACGAGCTTGCAGATTTAATGATGGTCGCTTCCTCAGATGTGGAGGATTCCATTACAAGACTTTCGCAAATGGCTCGTGCAGCTGGGATTCATTTAATTATCGCCACACAAAGACCTTCTGTCGATGTCATTACAGGTGTCATTAAAGCCAACATCCCATCTCGCATCGCCTTTAGCGTGTCCTCGCAAACTGATTCAAGGACGATCCTTGATATGGGGGGCGCAGAAAAACTGCTCGGCAGAGGGGACATGCTGTTTCTGCCAGTTGGTGCAAATAAACCTGTTCGTGTGCAGGGCGCCTTTTTATCAGATGAAGAAGTGGAGCATGTCGTTGATCATGTGATCACTCAGCAAAAAGCGCAATATCAAGAAGAAATGATTCCAACTGAAGAAACGCAGGAACAGCTTACATCTGTGGATGACGATTTATATGATGAAGCAGTGGAACTCATCGTCGGCATGCAGACGGCTTCTGTCTCTATGCTTCAAAGAAGATTCCGTATCGGCTATACCCGGGCCGCTCGCCTGATTGACGCAATGGAAGAGCGGGGCGTTGTCGGTCCTTATGAAGGAAGTAAACCGAGAGAAGTCCTGCTTTCAAAAGAACAATATGACGAGCTCTCTTCATAAATCGAAGAGAGCTTTCTAAAAAAGAAGTGAACGATAGTATGATTATGTTAACTGGAAGTCAGACTATTTATTTATTTGCAAAAACATGATATAGTTATGTTCAACTTATCTCGGAATAGAGATTTCTCATCTTATCATTTGCATTGATTAGACGGAGGGAAAACATGTCGACCAAAACAGACAATCGCCATTTATATTTGAAAGTGATTGACCGTATTAAAGAAGATATACAAACAGGCGTATATGCCGAAAAAGAGAAACTGCCTTCTGAATTTGAGCTCTCAAAGCTTTTAGGCGTAAGCAGAGCGACACTGCGTGAAGCCCTTCGTATATTAGAAGAAGAGAAATATTTAATTAGAAGGCATGGTGTGGGTACGTTCGTCAACACAAGACCACTCTTTTCAACAGGCATAGAACAGCTGGCAAGTGTCACGAAAATGATAGAGCAGGTCAATATGACGCCTGGTACCATCTTTTTATCCTCCCAAGAAGGGGAGCCAACAGAGAATGATGTGATTCGTTTTCAGTGTGATGAATCTGATGAGATTTTTTCAATGGAGCGCGTTCGAACGGCAGATGGACAGCCAGTGGTTTACTGTTTAGATAAAATTCCGGTTAAGCATCTTCCTTCTTCTTTTACACATGAAGAAGAGTCTCTTTTTGAGCTGTTTGGAAGAGAACCACACAGCGGGATTAAATATGCAGTTGCTGACATTGAACCAATCGGCTACCACGATCAGGTTTCACCGATACTAGAATGTGATCCTGAAACAGCATTATTATTATTGAAACAAATGCACTATGATCAGGATGATCAGCCGGTCTTATACTCACTAAATTATTTTCGAGCGGATAAATTCAGCTTTCATGTGATACGTAAACGATTTTAACGAGCAGTCGCTTTCATAAGCGGTTGCTTTTTGTTTGCCCATACATAATACCCGTAAAACTTGCCACACTAATACGTAACAGTATATAGAATTGGGTGAATGATGTTGGGCGAGAAAACAGTTAGTAAAAAGAATATTATTGCATTATCATCAGTGCCTTTAATCATGACACTTGGGAACTCGATGCTCATTCCCGTATTGCCACAGATAGAAAAGACACTTTCCATTACTTCCTTTCAAGTCTCCCTCATTATTACGGTATACTCCGTTGTCGCGATCTTATGTATTCCGATCGCCGGCTATTTATCAGACCGAATCGGGCGAAAAAAGGTACTCCTGCCGTGTCTGTTAATCGCAGGACTTGGAGGGGCTGTGGCAGCAGTTGCCTCAACGATCATGAAAGAGCCGTACATGTGGATTCTATTTGGCAGGGTCCTACAAGGTGTTGGGTCAGCCGGGGCAGCACCTGTCGTGATGCCGTTTATTGGAGATTTGTTTCATGATGATGAAGAAGTCAGTGCGGGACTAGGCGCCATTGAAACCTCTAACACAGCTGGAAAGGTATTGAGCCCGATTATTGGGGCGCTTTTGGCTTCATGGTTTTGGTTTGTGCCGTTTTGGTTTATTCCGTTCTTCTCAATCATCAGCTTTCTCATGGTACTGTTCATGGTAGAGTCCGCGGAAAAAGAGGAGGACCCGCCTTCATTTAAAGAATTTTTAAAATCAACAAAGACCATATTTAAGCATGAGGGACGCTGGCTGTATGCCATTTTTGCAATTGGCGGTTTTATTATGTTTCTTCTTTTTGGTGTGCTTTTTTACTTATCTGATAACCTAGAGGCAGCTTATCAAATTAAGGGTGTCAAAAAAGGGCTCCTGCTTAGCATTCCGCTCCTTTTTCTATCCATCAGCTCATACGTTGCTGGGAAAACGATTGGAGAAGAAAAAGGGAAAATGAGAATCTTTTTAATCGTAGGAATGGCCTTGTTATCACTTTCTTATATGTTTTTATGGTGGAATCACAGCTTTTACGTATTGTTTATCTGCTTAAGCATTGGCGGTGTTGGCATCGGTATTGTACTGCCTGCACTAGATGCCCTGATCACAGAAGGAATTGAAAAAGAGCAGTGCGGAACCATTACGTCGTTTTACAGCAGTATGCGTTTTATCGGTGTCGCTTTAGGGCCACCGATTTACGCTTATCTCATGGATAAAGGGGACTCCATTGTTTTTATCCTCTCGACCATTTGCAGTCTTATTTCTCTATTTTTGGTCATCTTCTTCATCCAGCCAGATGAAGAGGATGAAAGTGAACAATTAAAAACGGTTTAATCTAGAAAAAAGACGGTATTTTGCCATCTTTTTTCTTTTTTATAAATTGACATGTAAAATTTTGATAGTTAAACTAATGTATAGTAATATCTTTTAAATTATTCCAAACAGGAGGTGTTCAAAAACATTCATTTTCTGTCTTTTGTTAGGCAGAAATTGAGTTCGCGTGGTGATGATGAATGTGTGTTTCTTCAACACGAAAAGACAATTGAATAGGTCATCCTGCCATTAGCACGTTGAAGGAGACGCAGTCAGCACTTCAGACACGCTCAAAAACAGCAAATTGATTGATGAACTAGAAGGAGCTTGAAGCAGCTATGTTGCAAATAATTAAAGCAAGATGGATTGTATTAGTGGTGTGGATGATAACAGCTGTAATTCTGTTTATTACTGCGCCCGATTTAGAGGAATTAACAAGAGAAAAAGGGCAATTAAAGGTTCCGGAGGGGACACCAACAGCTGAGGCACTTCAATTATTGGATAAGCTCACAGATCAAAACGGGAAAAAAGATACGGGTGTCATTGTATTCTCCGAACAACATCTGTTCCCTAAGAAAGAGCAGGAACTAAAAAAGGCTTTATCTGCACTCATGACAAATGCTCCAGACCTCCACATTGACGGAATTACTTCGTATTTTCATGTAGATCCGGACATTCAAAAACAACTTTTATCAAAGGATAAAAGTACACTTCTTGTTCCATTCAAATTCGACCACTACGAAACAAAGGCTGTGAAGATTAAAGAACAAATTGAGAAAGTTTTTAAGCCCTATCATGTCTCATATGAAATGACGGGACAAAAATTTGTGGATTCAGATGTCATTCAAAGCTCTCAACAAGGTCTGAAGAAAACTGAACTTATCACGATCATTTTTATTTTCTTTATTTTAATCATTGTTTTCAGATCGATTTTGGCACCTGTTGTTCCGCTCATTACGATCGGCATTTCTTATGCCGTCAGCCGTTGTATTGTGGCTTTTCTAGTAGAATATATGCAATTTCCTCTATCTAATTTCACTCAGATTTTTATGGTAGCGATTATGTTCGGTATAGGAACAGATTATTGTATTTTGCTGTTAAGCCGTTTTAAAGAAGAAATCGGTCAAGGTCGTGATGTCAAAGAGTCGATTATCATCACATATAAATGTGCAGGGAAAACGGTCCTTTTCAGTGGCTTAGCCGTATTAGTCGGTTTCTCAAGCATTGGGTTTGCCAAATTTCAATTGTATCAATCAGCTGTTAGTGTTGCTGTAGGAGTTGGCATCCTGCTGATCGCCCTTGTCACCATCGTACCCTTTTTTATGTCTGTTTTCGGAAAATCCCTTTTCTGGCCGTCTAAAAGAGAAAACATTCGCCACCCGCAAAGTAAAATGTGGGAATGGGCTGGGCGTTTTTCATTTAAAAGGCCACTGATCAGCCTAGGTTTAGTTGCACTCATTACGGTACCCCCTATTTTGATGTACGACGGGACTCTTTCTTATAACAGCTTAAATGAGATTGGCACAAAGTATGAATCAGTGTCTGCATTTAATACGATATCAGAGCAATTTGGCTTTGGGGAAGCGCTGCCCCTGAATGTACTTGTTGAAAGTGACAACAAGTTAGATAACCAAGAAAAGATTGTCATGATTGAAAAACTAACCCGTAAATTAAATGACATTGACGAAGTAAAGACGGTCCGCAGTGTCACTCGTCCTGTTGGTGATGGGTTAAGTCAGCTTTACGTCACCTCTCAAGCAAAAGAGCTGGGAGGAGAACTTGGTAAAGGCCATGAAGGAATCGGAAAAATTTCAGATGGTTTGACCGAAACAAATCTTGCCCTTCTTAAACAAAAACCAAAAATTCAAGAATCCGCTAAAGGCATTGACCAGCTGATTGATGGAACAAAAGCGATCAAAAGCGGCATTGGAGAAGTAAGGGAGTCCCTGATCTCTTTAGAAGATGGGGTGAGGCGCAGTAAAGATGGTGTCGGGACCATCCGAAGTAAAATCAAAAAAGCAAAAAAGGAATTAGAGCAAGAATATCGCAGCAGTGAAGCGATGATTCAAGAGCTTAAACGAATGGTGAGTACGCTAGAACGTCATGCGAAATCAAATCAGCAGCTGATAACCACCATTAAAAAAGTAAAAAGTTCGTATGAAAGTGTATCGTTTGAAGCACTTGAAAAACGGCTTCCTGAAGTAAAAGATATGGATGAATATAAAGAAATCAAGGAAGTATTCAAAGACACAAAAGGAATGCTTGATCAAGCAGCGGATCAAATGAGTCTGTATGAAGAGGAAGCCTCTCTGTTTAAAGAAAAGATCAAAAAAGCAGATTCAGTGATTCAAAGCTTTTCAAGCAAGCAAAAAGAAGTAAAACATCAAGTGCGAGCGCTCATGGAGGGGCTGGACCAAATTTATGCCGGTCTTGATCAAACAAATGAAGGACAAAAACAATTGATCAAAGAAATGCCTAAAATTGAAGACGGCGCAGATCAACTGACAGGCGGACAAAAAGCCATCAAAAAAGGATTTAACCAGCTTTCATCAAAACTGACATTATTAACAGATGGATTAGGTGAAAGCATTGAAGGGCTTGAGCAGGTCAAAAGCGGCTTCACAGAGGCGGACGGCTATTTAAAGCAGCTTCAGCAAGCGCCAGATGAAGAAATAACGGGCTGGTTTATTCCAGAAGAAGTGCTGAAACGCCATGAATTTAAACAAATCTTTCAAACGTATATGTCTCCAGATCGTAAATTAACAACCTTAGAAGTTATTTTAAATGTGAATCCATACAGCAATGAGGCGATGAAAGGCGTTGCAAAAATTGAGGAAACCCTTGATCAATATTTACCTGTCAGCGGGTTAAAGAATGCAAATTACGGTGTGTCTGGTATCTCAAGTTTAAATGTAGATTTAAAAGAAACATCTGACGGTGACTTTATTCGAACGGTCATTTTCATGTTAGTTGGCATCTTTATCATTTTAATTATATTATTACGGTCAATCGTCATGCCGATATACTTAACACTTTCACTCATTTTAACGTATTTTACATCCGTCGGTTTAACAGAATGGATCTTTAAAACATTTTTTGGCTACGACGGTCTCAGTTGGGCTGTTCCATTTTTCAGCTTTGTCATTCTTGTCACCCTTGGTATTGATTATTCGATCTTCCTAATGGATCGCTTTAATGAATGGAAGGGAGAACATGTGCAAGCATCCATGATATCAGCGATGAGAAATATGGGTTCTGTCATTATTTCAGCAGTCGCGATATTAGCGGGGACCTTTGCCGCTATGCTGCCATCCGGTGTATTATCACTTGTTGAAATTGCAACGGTCATACTCATTGGGCTTTTATTATATGCTTTTGTTGTATTACCGCTCTTTATCCCAGTTATGGTTCGTATTTTCGGTAAATGGAATTGGTGGCCTTTTAGAATGAAATAACGGCCGGCGTCTCTGCTGATAGCAGAGGCGTTTTTATTTCCTATCCTTTCCTCTGATTGATATAATGTCTATTAAATGGCTGTTTTACGTATATATCAGCTATGTTCTAATACATAATAAATAGGATGAACAAAGGAGGTTTCTCATGACGTACTTACAAGAGAAGACACTAGACACACCTGGTCTTCATACTCATATTGTCAAAACAGAAAAATTTAAAACGGTCACAATCCTTTTTAAAATGCTTGCGTCTCTATCGAAAGATGACGTCACCATGCGTTCACTTTTCCCGCATGTGCTGTTAAGAGGAACAGAGAAAATGCCGAAAACAGGAGAATTACGTGCTTATTTTGATGAGCTTTATGGTGCAACTGTTTCGGCAGACATGACGAAAAAAGGGGAGAATCACATCATTACCTTCCGCCTGGAAATGGCGAATGAAAAATATTTAAAGGATCAAACCCCTTTACTAGAAAAAGGGATCGCCTTACTATCTGATCTACTATTCCATCCGTATGTTGAAGATGGAGCCTTTAGTCAATTATATGTAGATCAAGAAAAGCGCACTTTAAAACAGCGAATTCAAGCAGTGTATGATGATAAAATGCGTTACTCGAACTTAAGGCTTGTACAGGAAATGTGCAAAGGTGAACCGTATGCGCTGCACGTTAATGGAGAAATGGAAGATATCGAAACGATCACAGCTCATTCGCTGTTTGAAGCATATCAGCATGCGCTTCAAACAAATCAGCTTGATCTTTATGTTGTGGGAGATGTAGACGAACAAGACATCAGCCGAATGGTCTCTCAATACTTCAAAACAAGTGATAGAGAACCGGTCAAACAACATGCTGAATCGGCAAGCACGCAAAGAGAAGCAAAAGAAGTCATCGACGAAGAGGATGTGAAACAAGGCAAGCTGAATATCGGCTTTCGCACGCATACGACGATTGCAGATGATGATTATCCGGCTTTGCATTTGTTTAATGGCATATTCGGTGGCTTCTCGCATTCGAAGCTATTCATCAATGTTCGGGAAAAAGCAAGTCTTGCGTACTATGCTGTGTCTAGACTTGAGAGCTTTAAAGGCTTGATGATGGTCATGTCAGGGATTGAAGTCGGCAACTATCAGCAGGCAGTAGACATCATTAAAGAACAATTTGAAGCGATGCAAAAAGGTGATTTTTCAGATGAAGCGATTGACCAAACTAAAGCTGTCGTCAAAAATCAGCTGCTTGAAACGATCGATACATCTTATGGGACAGCAGAATACCTGTATCAGCATGCCGTTGTGCCAACAGGGGAAACGCTTGATTCCTTTTTAGAAGCACTTGACCGAGTGACAAAAGAGGACATCATCAAAGTGGGTCAGAAAATCGAATGGGATACGACCTATTTTCTTAAAGGAACGGAGGGTGCTTCATGACAGTGACAGTGAAAACAATTCAATTCGACCAGCTCCAAGAAACGGTCTATCATGAAAAAATGGAGAGCGGACTTGACGTCTATGTGCTCCCAAAGCAAGGGTTTAACAAAACCTATGCAACCTTTACAACAAAATACGGCTCTGTCGATAATGAATTTGTGCCGCTTGGCAAAGAAGACATGATCCGAGTGCCTGATGGAATTGCCCATTTCTTAGAGCATAAACTGTTTGAAAAAGAAGATGGAGACGTATTTCATACATTTAGTAAACAAGGAGCATCCGCAAATGCTTTTACGACATTTACGAGAACAGCTTACTTATTCTCAAGCACCTCAAATGTTGAACAAAACCTTGAGACACTCATTGATTTTGTGCAAGAACCTTATTTTACTGAAAAAACGGTCGAAAAAGAAAAGGGAATCATTGGTCAAGAGATTAACATGTATGATGACAATCCCGACTGGCGTTTATTCTTTGGTCTGATTGAAAATCTATATCAAGAGCATCCTGTGAGAATTGATATAGCTGGAACAGTAGAAAGCATCGCTCCGATTACAAAAGATCATTTGTATGAATGCTATGAAACGTTCTATCACCCAAGCAATATGCTTCTATTTGTTGTCGGTCCCGTTGATCCGAAGCAAATATTAGATCAAGTTCGAGCGGATCAGGCGAAAAAGCCATTTACAGACCAGCCAGAGATCAAACGAAAAGACATCAATGAGCCTGAAGGTGTGTACCGAAAAGAATACGAACTTCCAATGAACGTACAAGGCTCGAAATGTATGTTTGGATTAAAAACAAAGAATCCTCATAAAAAAGGCAATGAACTGTTAAAACATGAGCTCGGAATGAATCTCATTTTAGAGACATTGTTTGGTAAAAGCTCCTTACAATATGAACAGATGTATGAAAAAGGCTTAATTGATGAGACCTTCAGCTACGATTATACGGAAGAAGGCGGCTTTGGCTTCACATCAGTTGGCGGAGACACAAATGATCCTGATCAACTGGCGAAAGTATTAAAAGAAACCCTTCTTCAAGCAAAGAGCTTAATCTCAGAAGAGAAAATTGAGCTCGCGCGCAAGAAGAAAATCGGCAGCTTTTTAAAAGCCATGAATTCTCCTGAATACATTGCGAACCAATTCACTCGATATGCATTTTTAGACATGAGCTTATTTGATGTCGTGACTATGCTGGAACAGATCCAATTAACCGACATTCAGCAAATTTTAGAAGAAGAAATTGATGAAGAACGGATGTCCGTTTTCAAAGTTGTCCCGAAAACAAAGTAAAATGAAAAAAAGACAAACTCCACGTATAAGAGTTTGTCTTTTTTGTGTCCAACGAAAGAAAGCGATTTATATGTGAGGGTATTGATTGACAATTGTTTTGGCAATTAGTTAAACTCTTTAATAGTTAAACAATCAAACTAAAGGAGCAGCATATGGTACAAAATAAAATTGCACAGCTCATCCAGAGATATGCGGACGTCTATCTCATGATGGAGAAAAAAGTATCGAGTATGATCACGGAAAAGCTGGATAAAGAACTGACACTTGATCAATATTACTCGCTTCGATACATCAACTTACACCCAGGATGTACATCAACAGACCTTGCCATCGAATGTAATGTCAATAAAAGTGCTGTGACATCCATGACCAATCGTCTTTTTAATAAAGATTATATTTATCGAGAGCATGATCAAGCTGATCGAAGAAACGTTCATCTCTATGTGACGCCCGAAGGAAAAGACGTGGTCAGCCGAATGGAGAAGCAGCTTCAGGATCTTGTTCGGTCATATTTAGAAAAGTTTGATGAAAAGGAAATTGAATCATTTATTCAAACATATGAAAAGATTTATCAAATTATCATCGAAGAGGAGGCACAACATAGTAATGAGAGCAATCATAAAAGGTAGATGGCTGATCACGATCCTCTGGGTCGTACTAGCGGCAGTATTACTCATCACCGCTCCTAATATGGCGCAATTAACTAAAGAAAAAGGGCAAATTTCTGTTCCTGATGGTTATCCTTCTTCCTACGCCGATCAATTATTAAAGAACATGTCTAAAAATGGGGATACGGAGAAATCGATCGTCATAGTCTTCCAAGGCAAGGATATCGTTAAAGAAAGAGAAACCTCTTTAAAGAAAGCGATGGAGATATTAGAAAAGGATCAAGACCTCCATGTGGAAGACATCACTTCTTATTTTGATGCAAACAAAGATATCAAAAAACAGATGCTCTCTAAAGATCAAACAACACTTCTTGTTCCAGTTACATACGACTCGAACAAAATCAAAGCATCCGATTTTAAAGAAAGAGTCAATGAAAAGCTAAAGAGTCTGAACCTAACATTTGAAATGACAGGGCAGCCGCTGATCGACGATGATGTCATCACAAGCTCGCAAGAAGGTCTGAAAAAAACGGAATTCATTACAATTGGGTTTATTTTAATTGTTCTTGTGCTTGTCTTCAGATCGGCAGTAGCACCATTCGTTCCTTTAGTGGCAGTGGCGCTTTCTTATTTAATCAGCCAATCGATTGTGGCTTACCTAGTAAAGTATGTTGATTTTCCGCTCTCGACCTTTACCCAAATTTTTATGGTCGCCATCATGTTTGGGATTGGTACCGACTACTGCATCTTATTGCTAAGCCGGTTTAAAGAAGAACTATCTCATGGAAAAGATAAGATTGAGGCCATTATTACAACATATAAGACGGCAGGTAAAACCGTTTTATTCAGCGGAATTGCTGTCCTCATTGGTTTTACGTGTATCGGTTTAGCCCAATTCCAACTGTATAAATCAGCTGTAGCAGTGGCAGTTGGTGTCGCCGTGTTAATTGCGGCACTCCTCACGGTCGTTCCATTCTTTATGGCGGTTTTAGGAAAAGTGTTATTCTGGCCGATTAAAGGAGATATTGCCCACCCGCAATCGAAAATGTGGGAAACAGCAGGTCGTTTTTCATTTAAGAAACCACTTTTCAGCTTGCTAATCGTTGCAATCATTACCCTTCCGCCGATTCTCGTGTATAAAGGGACACTTTCATATAACAACCTTGATGAAATCGGCAATAAATACGAATCCGTCAATGCGTTCAATACCATCTCTGACAAATTTGGACCAGGTGAAGCCCTTCCAGCAACAGTTGTGGTAAAATCATCTGATCTTTTAGACAATAACAAAGGCCTGATTGCTATTGAAAAACTCAGCCGCGCGATCGAACAAACAGATGGCGTGAGTAAAGTGAGAAGTGCCACACGTCCTGTTGGTAAAGGACTGAATGATCTTTACGTGAAATCTCAAGCCAAAGAGCTAAATAGCGGGCTTGATAAAAGTAATGAAGGGTTGAAAAAGATCCAAGATGCACTGACGACAATGAGTCAATCCATTGAGGATCAAACGCCGCAAATCAAATCATCTGGAAAAGGCATTAAC
The DNA here is from genome assembly GCF_046535585.1 of Bacillus sp. SIMBA_005. Lineage (NCBI taxonomy): Bacteria > Bacillati > Bacillota > Bacilli > Caryophanales > Bacillaceae > Bacillus > Bacillus sp. SIMBA_005. The sequence continues at coordinate 458,113 of NZ_JAWRWI010000001.1, forward strand.
AAATTGATTTCTGGTACAGAATCAGTGCAAACAGGCATTCAAAACGTCGAAAAGTCGTTAAGAGATTTACAAAGCGGAATCGATCAAAACAAAAACGGTGTTGCACAGATTAAAGAGAAAATTAAAGGTGCGAAAAAGGAATTAACGGCTCAAGTCGCACAAGTGAATCAGCAAGTGTCGCTGTATAAAAGCATCTCCAAAGAATTAAAAGCAGCATTGGCGCAGGTGGATACGTCATCCTCTGCCGCAGCAGATGTAAAAGCATTAATCACACAAGCAAATAAACAATTTAGTACACTTGAAAAACAAATTCCGCAGGTGAAAGAAAATCAATCGTATCAAGCCATCAAAGCTTCATATAATGAACTTTCTACGACCTTGCAAGAAGTGGCGAAGCAGGCAGACAGCTATGCCAAACAAGCGAAAGAAGCTAGAAAACAGCTTGAAGCAGCGGATGCCTTCATCGCAAAAGCTTCAGAGCAGCAAAAAGTTTTGACGAGTCAAATCGATGAACTCATTGCTGGCTTAGATGCAATTGAAACAGGATTGGATAAAACGTCTAAAGGTCAAGGGCAAATAGCTGATAATATGCCAAAGCTTGCAAATGGTGCCGTGCAAGTGATTGATGGTCAAAAACAAATGAAAGAAAAGATTGGCGGCTTTGGTGATGACCTAACCAAACTGACAGATGGACTGAACAAAAGCGTCGATGGCTTGGAGAAGATTTCAAACGGCTTAATGGGTGCAGGAGACTACTTAGATGAGCTGAAAAATGCACCAGATCAAGACATGGCCGGTTGGTTTATTCCAAAAGATGTCCTGAAAAATAAAGCATTCAAGCAAGTGTTCGATTCCTATATGTCGGATGACCGCAAGATGACAAAGATTGACGTCATTTTAGAAAACAATCCATATGGGAACGACGCCATGAAAACGATTAAACAAGTAGAAGCTTCGGTAAAACATGCACTTCCTGAAACAAATTTAAAAGATGTTTCATTTGGCGTATCTGGTGTATCAAGTATGAACGCTGATTTAAAACAGCTGTCAGACCAAGACTTCAATAAAACGGTTCTTTACATGATGATCGGTATTTTCCTAATACTCGTGATTCTGTTCCGTTCTCTCGTTATGCCGCTTTACTTAGTTGGATCGCTGATTTTGACGTACTTCACCGCGATTGGTGTCACAGAATTTATTTTCACCCATTTCTTTGGATATCCAGGCATTAACTGGGCGGTTCCATTCTTTGGATTTGTCATATTAATGGCGCTCGGAGTCGATTATTCGATTTTCTTAATGGAGCGGTTCAATGAATACAAAACAAAAGACATTCAGTTTGCGATGACCGAATCAATGAAGAATATGGGCTCTGTCATTATGTCTGCTGCTGTTATTTTGGCAGGAACATTTGCAGCCATGCTTCCTTCAGGAGTGCTGTCTCTCTTGCAGATTGCAACACTTGTCCTCACAGGGCTTTTGCTGTACGCACTCGTTGTGCTACCATTGTTCGTACCTGTGATGGTGAAATTGTTCGGATCAGCGAACTGGTTCCCATTTAAACGGAAAGAATAGATATTTTAAATAGAAAGTAGGAATCCATGTGATGAGTCGTTGGGCGCTGATAACAGGTGCCAGTGGCGGGATTGGGCAGGCTGCAGCCAAAAGGCTTGCCCAGGAAGGCTGCCACGTGATGCTCCATTATCACAAAAATGAACAAGCAGCCGTGCAGCTTGCCGCTCACCTGGAAGAAACATGTCATATTCAGACGCATGTCGTTCAAGCGGATTTAGCTAAAACGGGCGGAGCAGATGAGCTCGTCAGCCGTCTGCCCGTATCTCCAGATATTCTTGTATTAAATAGCGGTAAGAGTCATGTCGGATTAGTGACAGATACAGAAAAAGACGTATTAGCCAGTATGGTGCAGCTTCATGTCACAAGTCCATATGAGCTCACCCAACACCTATTGCCAGCCATGATTCAAAAAAAAGCAGGTCATATTGTTGCGGTAAGCTCGATATGGGGAGAAACAGGGGCATCGTGTGAAGTGCTGTACAGCATGGTGAAGGGCGCGCAAAATGCGTTTATTAAAGGTCTGGCAAAAGAGCTTGCCCCAAGTGGAATTAGAGCAAATGCTGTTTCACCAGGTGCCGTCCATACAGACATGATGAAAAGCTTCACACAAGAAGATATTGACATGCTGGAGGAAGAAATCCCGCTTGGCCGGCTTGCATCACCTGAGGAGATTGCTGATGTCATTTGGTTTCTCGCCTCAAAGCAGTCAAGTTATATGACAGGTCAAGTTTTATCCGTTAATGGCGGCTGGTACTGTTAAAAAACGTGTATAATTCGTCACTCCATGACAAAAGCTATGGCTGTAATTCATCTTTTCGAATGGAGGAATCGACATGTCAGTACTTGAGAACTGGGACCATTGGAAAAACTTTTTAGGTGACCGTTTAAATCATGCGCAGGATAAAGGCTTAAAAGATGATACCATCAATAACCTTGCGTATGAAATTGGCGGATATTTAGCTAACGAAGTTGAAGCAAAGAATGAGCAAGAAAGAGTACTTGCTGACCTTTGGAGCGTTGCATCAGAAGATGAGCAGCGCGCAATTGCCAATATGATGGTCAAATTGGTTGAAAATAATAGCTCGCACTAAACAAAAAGAGGGGTCGTTTGTGCCTCTCTTTTTATTTTAACTGTTTCACAACATTGTGCTTTCTAAAAATGTGAAAATGCTTTATGATATAGGAAGGTAAAAATTTGCCACAATGAAGGGGGTAATATCATTTGGCAAAGCTCGAATGGTATTTTGAATATGAGATACAGGTAAACCGTCCCGGACTTTTAGGAGACATTTCATCTCTAATGGGGATGCTTTCAATTAATATTGTGACAATTAATGGTGTTGATGTATCAAGACGCGGAATGCTTCTGCGCTGTGACCATACAGATCAAATTAAGCGCCTTGAATCAATTTTAAATACAATGGAAACGATAAAAGTAACGAAATTAAGACAGCCAAAACTTCGTGACCGCTTAGCGGTTCGTCACGGCAGATATATTCAGCGTGATGCAGATGACAAAAAGACGTTCCGCTTTGAAAGGGACGAGCTTGGTCTTCTTGTTGATTTTATGGCAGAACTATTTAAAAAAGAAGGACATAAATTGATTGGGATTCGCGGGATGCCGCGTGTCGGAAAAACAGAATCAATTGTGGCCTCAAGTGTATGTGCCAGCAAGAGATGGCTTTTTGTATCGTCCACTCTTTTGAAACAGACGATCCGAAGTCAGCTGATTGCGGATGAATACAGCCCAGATAACGTCTTTATTATTGATGGGATTGTGTCGACGCGAAGAGGTTCTGAGAAGCACTTGCAGCTTTTAAGAGAAATTATGAGACTGCCGGCAACAAAAGTAGTTGAGCATCCAGACATCTTTATTCAAAATTCAGAATATACAATGGATGATTTCGACTATATCATTGAATTGCGTAATAGTGCAGACGAAGAGATTACATATGAACACGCTGAAGAACCACAAGTGTTTGATCATTCTGGTTTTTCTGGCTTCGATTTTTAATATGGTAATGGTAGGTGTTTGTTTTGACTGAATTGGGAAAACGGCTCATTGAGGCCAGAGAGGAAAAAGGGATGTCGCTGGAGGATCTTCAGACGGTGACCAAAATCCAAAAGCGCTACTTGCTAGCAATCGAACAAGGAAACTATGATATTATTCCAGGTAAATTTTACGTCAGAGCGTTTATTAAACAATATGCCGAAGCCGTTGGACTAAATCCTGAACAATTGTTCGAAGAATTTCGTAAAGATGTGCCGAGCACGTATAACGATGAAGTATCTGATAAATTATCAAATATTAAGCCGCAAAGAGAGCTGCCAAAGCCTGCTTCGAAGGTGCTTGAGCTGCTGCCGACCATTTTGATTATTGGAGGCGTCCTTGTGGTCATCGCGATCATTTATGTCATCGTGCAGGCGGTCAATCATGATAGCGGACAGAAGAACAACCAGACGGCTCCTCAGAAGTCAGAATCTAAGTATGAAGTATCTGAGGATTCATCTCTTGCAAAAGATCAAAAGAAAAAAGAAAAAGCTCCGTCAGATGATCAAGAAAAATCATCTAAAAAAGATGACGCATCAAAGGATTCATCCAAAGACGATGAAACGGTCTCTTTGAAGGCAGCGAATACAGAAGGCTCAACGACAACGTATGAAGCGTCAGGCGCAGATGAGATGGAGTTAACCATTTCTGCTACAAAAGCTTCATGGCTGCGCGTCAGAGACGAATCTGGAAAAGTGCTGAAAATGGGTGAACTAAAAGATGGTGAATCGTTTAAAACAGACCTGTCTGAGCTCTCTCAGGTCGATATCCGTCTAGGCAATGCGACTGGAATTGATATTAAGGTGAATGACGAGACGCTAAAGTACGAATTAGACCCTAAGAACACCATGACACAAAACATTGTGATTGTGAATAAAGGAAAGGAAAAGTCATCTTAAGCAAGTAGATGACTTTTCTTTTGTTCCTACTATTATATACATAAAAAAATGGCTTATTGGAGGATTGAAATTCATGTTTAACTTACCGAATAAAATAACTCTTTCTAGGATCGCCTTGATCCCTGTTTTTATGATCATTATGCTTGCACCTTTAGATTGGGGCGTTGCGCGTTTTGGTCACGTCAGCATCGAAGTGACGCATCTTGTTGGAGCAATCCTGTTTATTGTCGCTTCGACAACGGACTGGATTGATGGGTACTATGCGCGTAAACTGAACTTAGTGACAAATTTCGGTAAATTTTTAGATCCGCTTGCAGATAAATTGCTTGTTTCAGCTGCTTTAATTATACTTGTTCAGTACAACCTCACGCCGGCATGGATGGCGATTGTGATCATTAGCCGTGAATTTGCTGTAACTGGTCTAAGGCTTGTACTAGCCGGAGGCGGTGAAGTGGTAGCAGCTAATATGCTTGGTAAAGTGAAAACATGGGCGCAAATCATTGCGATTTCAGCCCTTCTCTTGCATAACCTTCCGTTTGAACTTGTATCATTCCCGTTTGGTGACCTTGCGATGTGGGTAGCAGTGTTCTTCACTGTTGTGTCAGGCTGGGATTACTTTGTGAAAAACTGGGAAGCTTTAAAGAATTCTAACTAAAAAGGACGTGTACGCTTTGAAGTCAGAGAGAAAAGCAGAAATTATTGCAGTCGGTTCCGAACTTTTGCTAGGGCAAATTACGAATACGAATGCACAATTCATCAGCAAACAGCTAGCTGAAATTGGTGTGAATGTTTATTACCATACAGCAGTTGGTGACAATCCAGAGCGTTTAAAAAGCGCCATTCAAGTGGCGCAGGAAAGATCGAATTTTATTATCTTCTCAGGTGGTCTTGGACCAACGAAAGATGATTTAACAAAAGAAACCATTGCGAGTACGCTCGGAAAAGAGCTCGTGCTAAATGAAGAAGCGTTTGAATCCATTCAAGAATACTTTCGAAAGACTGGACGAGACATGTCACCGAATAACCGGAAGCAGGCGCTCGTTCTAGAAGGTTCTGATGTGCTTGTGAACCGGTTTGGGATGGCCCCAGGTATGTTTATTCAAGAAAACGATACGTTTTATATGCTGCTTCCTGGCCCGCCAAGTGAACTGCATCCGATGTTTGAGAACGAGGCGAAACCGCTGATATCTGAGAAACTGGGTTTAAAGGAAAAAATCGTGTCTGTTGTTCTTCGCTTCTTCGGAATCGGTGAATCACAGCTTGAAACAGACCTAGAAGATTTAATTGATGCTCAAACAAACCCAACGATTGCACCTCTCGCATCTGACGGTGAAGTAACACTTAGGCTCACGGCCAAGCATGAGGATGAAAAAGAAACGGAGCGTCTGTTAAAAGAAACAGAAGCGAAAATTTTAGCACGGGTAGGAGAGTACTTCTACGGTTATGGTGATACCTCACTTGTCCGTGAAGCTTCAAAAGCCTTGCACGAACACGGGAAAACAGTGGCAGCGGCTGAGAGCCTGACAGGCGGAATGTTTTCTGAATGGCTGACAGATCTTGAAGGTGCATCGTCGATTTTAAGCGGCAGTATCGTTTGTTATACAAACAAAGTCAAACAGCAGGTGCTTGGCTGCCGGGAAGAAACATTGTCTTCTCATGGTGCTGTCAGCAAAGAGTGTGCTTTAGAGCTTGCTGAAGGTGCTAGAAAGCTTACGGGAAGTGATATTGGCATTAGCTTTACGGGTGTAGCAGGCCCTGATACCCACGAGGGACAGCCTGTCGGGAAAGTGTTCATCGGGCTATCTACGAAAGACCATACTGACGTGTTTGAATGGATGTTTACAGGAAGCCGGTCGGGCATTCGCAAGCGCGCTGTGAAATACGGTCTGCATCACTTGCTCAATTTATTAAAAGAAAGTTAATTTTGTTTTTTGTTAGGTTTACTCCTTTATAAAAGAGTGTTTTTTCTACTAGAAATCACTCTTTTCTTAAAAATCTGCCAAGAAAAAATCGAATATGTGTTCGTTTTTTTCTTGGCAAATGACGTAAAACAAGGTATAGTAGAGATAGTGGAATTGATAAAGGAGGAAACAATAGAATGAGTGATCGTCAAGCAGCCTTAGATATGGCTCTTAAACAAATAGAAAAGCAGTTTGGTAAAGGCTCTATTATGAAACTAGGAGAGCAAACAGATACACGTATTTCAACAGTACCGAGTGGTTCGTTAGCACTTGATACTGCACTAGGAATAGGTGGATATCCTCGCGGTCGTATTATTGAAGTATATGGTCCAGAGAGTTCTGGTAAAACGACAGTAGCACTTCATGCCATTGCTGAGGTTCAGCAGCAGGGAGGACAAGCTGCATTTATCGATGCAGAGCATGCGCTCGATCCAGTTTACGCTCAAAAACTAGGTGTCAATATTGATGAGCTGTTACTTTCTCAGCCTGATACAGGAGAACAAGCACTTGAAATTGCAGAAGCTCTTGTCCGTAGTGGTGCAGTTGATATTGTTGTTATTGACTCAGTAGCTGCTCTTGTACCAAAAGCAGAGATTGAAGGAGACATGGGTGATTCACACGTTGGTCTACAAGCACGCTTGATGTCCCAAGCACTTCGTAAACTATCTGGTGCCATTAATAAATCAAAAACCATTGCCATCTTTATTAACCAAATTCGTGAAAAAGTTGGGGTCATGTTCGGTAACCCTGAAACAACGCCAGGTGGACGTGCGCTGAAGTTCTATTCATCTGTTCGTTTAGAAGTGCGCCGTGCTGAACAGCTGAAGCAGGGCAATGACATTATGGGGAATAAAACGAGAATTAAAGTAGTGAAAAACAAAGTAGCACCGCCATTCCGTATTGCAGAAGTAGACATTATGTACGGTGAAGGAATCTCAAAAGAGGGAGAAATCATCGACCTTGGAAGCGAACTAGATATCGTACAAAAGAGCGGTGCTTGGTATTCTTACCAAGAGGAACGTCTTGGACAAGGCCGTGAAAATGCGAAACAGTTCCTTAAAGAAAACAAAGATATTCTTCTCATGATTCAAGAACAAATTAGAGAGCACTACGGTTTGGATACAAACGGAGTGAAAGCAGCTGAAGAAGAAGAAGGTCAAGAGGAATTGGAAATTTAAAGACTAAAGGACGCTGAAAAGCGTCTTAGATGGTTGACAAGGGCTAAAATGATCTTTATTTTAGCCCTTTGTCTTCTTTTCAGCGTGATAGAAAACCTTTGAAGTCTAGGAAGGGTGAGTACCGGAGCGGAGCGAATTCAACATTCGTGAGCACCGGAGCGCAGACCTGACACCGAATGCGAGGGTTTGTCTACATGCTAAAGACGCTGAAAAGCGTCTTTTTTTTACATTTACATGACAGCTAGCAGGTCAAAAGTTCTGACTTTGCTTGAAATAACGACTTACGCCTCAGTCTGACTAGCTTGACAAGTATTTCCGACACAATTACAATGGAAATGTATCACTTGTTTTTCTTAACATGATTGATAACTAATTTAAACTTGACAAGGGCAGTGAGGATCTCATTCCCTGTGAAGGCCCTGTATGTTGAGACTCAAAACAATGTACATGCCGACACTTTATTTGTAAAACCAAGTTCATAGCAAGAGGAGGTGAAAATATGTCGCCTACGATGTTTACGATCATCTCCATTTTGCTGAGCCTAATCTGTTTAGTTGTTGGCTACTTTGTTCGTAAAACCATTGCAGAAGCAAAAATATCCGGCGCAAGAAACATGGCCGAACAAATTGTTGAGGATGCAAAGCGTGATGCGGAAGCATTGAAGAAAGAAGCGCTCTTGGAAGCGAAAGATGAAATTCATTCCTTTCGAGTAGAGGCGGAGCAAGAAGTTCGTGAAAGACGTAATGAGCTTCAAAGACAAGAAAACCGTTTACTTCAAAAAGAGGAAAATCTTGATCGCAAAGATGAATCTTTAGATAAACGGGAGTCCCTGTTGGAGAAGAGAGATCATTCTCTGAATGAACGACAACAACATATTGAAGAGATGGAAAGCAAAGTGGATGATATGATTCGTTTGCAGAAAGCCGAGTTGGAACGTATTTCAAGTTTAACTCGAGATGAAGCGAAACAAATCATTCTGGATCAAGTTGAAAATGAGCTTTCCCACGACATTGCAGTCATGACGAAAGAATCTGAAAACCGAGCGAAAGAAGAGGCTGATAAAAAGGCGAAAAACATTCTTTCACTTGCGTTACAGCGTTGTGCAGCTGATCATGTAGCTGAAACGACGGTATCTGTAGTCAATCTTCCAAATGATGAGATGAAAGGTCGTATTATCGGACGTGAAGGACGAAATATCCGTACGTTAGAAACGTTAACAGGTATTGACTTGATCATAGATGATACACCTGAAGCTGTTATCCTATCGGGCTTTGATCCGATTAGACGTGAAACAGCGAGGATAGCTCTGGACAAGCTAGTCCAGGATGGCCGCATTCATCCTGCACGAATTGAAGAAATGGTGGAAAAATCACGCCGTGAAGTCGATGATTATATCCGTGAGATGGGTGAGCAAACGACATTCGAAGTCGGAGTTCACGGTCTGCATCCGGATCTCATCAAAATTCTCGGTCGCTTAAAATTCCGTACAAGTTATGGACAAAATGTCCTGAAGCATTCAATTGAGGTTGCACATCTTGCAGGTCTCATGGCTTCAGAGCTTGGAGAAGATGCAAAGCTTGCAAAACGAGCAGGTCTTCTGCATGACATTGGAAAAGCCATTGATCATGAAGTAGAAGGAAGCCACGTAGAAATTGGCGTTGAGCTTGCGACGAAATATAAAGAGCATCCTGTTGTCATCAACAGTATTGCCTCTCACCACGGTGACCAAGAACCAACATCTATTATCGCTGTTCTTGTTGCAGCAGCAGATGCATTATCTGCAGCACGCCCTGGTGCAAGAAGTGAGACGCTTGAAAATTACATTCGGAGACTTGAGAAATTAGAAGATATCTCTGAATCTTATGAAGGTGTTGAAAAATCGTTTGCGATACAGGCTGGACGTGAAGTGCGTATTATGGTGAAGCCGGATTCAATTAATGATCTTGAAGCTCACCGTCTAGCAAGGGATATTCGTAAGCGGATTGAGGACGAGCTCGATTACCCTGGTCACATTAAAGTGACGGTCATTCGAGAAACTCGCGCAGTAGAGTATGCAAAATAGAGCGGTGCGCTTAGCGCCGCTTTATTTTTTTGTGTAAATATGCAACACTGATAAGAAGTCAATTTATAAGAGGAAGGGTTCAAAACGCATGAAAATATTATTTGTTGGAGATATTGTCGGTTCACCTGGACGAGACACACTGAAAGAATACTTGCCAAAACTAAAGAAAAAATATCAGCCCCACTTTACCATTGTTAATGGAGAAAATGCTGCTCATGGAAAAGGGATAACTGAAAAAATCTATCATGAGCTGCTGCAAGCGGGAGCTGACGTACTCACAATGGGCAACCATACATGGGATAAAAGAGACATTTTTGATTTCATCGATGACGCTGCCCACATGGTTCGTCCAGCGAACTTCCCAGAAGGCACACCTGGTAAAGGTTTGACGTTTATAAAAAAACAAGGAAAAGAATTAGCCGTCATCAACCTGCAAGGACGTACGTTCTTACCCCCACTTGACTGCCCATTTCAAAAAGCAGACGAGTTAATTGCAGAAGCATCCAAACGTACACCGTTCATTTTTATTGATTTTCATGGTGAAGCCACAAGTGAAAAACTAGCGATGGGCTGGTATACAGACGGCCGTGCATCATGTGTCGTTGGAACGCATACACATGTGCAAACAGCTGATAACCGCGTTTTGCCAAAAGGAACTGCTTATATTTCAGATGTAGGAATGACAGGACCTTATGATGGCATTTTAGGTGTTGATCGGGAGACGATTATTAAACGATTTAAGACAAGTCTTCCCGTCCGTTTTGAGATTGCAGAAGGACGCACGACATTAAGTGCAGTCATCGTAGAAATTGACGAACAGTCGAAAAAAGCTGTCAAAATTGATCGAATTTTGATAAATGATGACCATATTTTCTTTGAATAAATATTCACAAATTTATTTCAGAAAAATATTAATCAGAAAGAAGGAATATGCGCCCTCTATCGTGAATATAGTAAAAATGGTAGGTAGCCTGCTATTTTTGAAAAACATTTTGGGGATGGATTTTCAAAAAATAGCATCATCTAACAAAGATTGTTCTAATGAACACTCACTTATCCATTGTAAATTTAAGGGGGAGCAGAAATGGAAATTTTAAAAGTTTCAGCAAAGTCAAATCCGAATTCAGTAGCAGGAGCATTAGCAGGCGTTTTACGTGAACGCGGTGCAGCGGAAATACAAGCAATCGGCGCTGGAGCGCTGAATCAGGCGGTCAAGGCTGTAGCCATAGCAAGGGGATTTGTTGCACCAAGCGGAGTGGATTTGATATGCATTCCAGCCTTTACTGACATTCTTATCGATGGAGAAGAAAGAACAGCCATCAAATTGATTGTTGAGCCACGATAATTCTAATTTTATTATTTTCAACCTGCTTACATCATGTAAGCAGGTTGTTTTTGTTTACCACTATACATTTCTTATATAACATATTCAGTTCATGAAATAGATAAAAATTACATATTAGAGCTTGCATTTTTTCACCATGATGATAAATTAAGATTAAGTTAAAAGTACTTCATCAAAAATAAATATTTAAGTAGGTGAAATAATGGTTGAAGCTTTTTTGAAAAGAGGAAAGCTTGTTTTTATTTTATTTTTTATTGTTCTCATTGCTGGTGGCTATTTATTTACGCAGCTTCCTAAGCGAGAACTGCCAGAATTTCAAGCGAATATCGTCACAATTTCCACCGTTTTTCCCGGTGCGGATGCAAAACAGGTGGAAAGTGATGTAACCAATAAGCTCGAATCAGCCATATCTGATATCAATGGAGTAGAGAAAACGAGCTCTGTTTCTGCCATTGGTTTTTCAAATATTGTGCTTGAAATTGATGATCAAGCCGACTTTCAAAAGGTGGCAAGTCAAATTAAGAACGAAACCACAAGTACTGCGTCGTCCTTTCCTGATGGAGTGATGGAGCCTGATGTAAAGGATGAGTTTGGCAACGTGCCGGTTGGTTCTTATATGGTTGTGGCAAGTCAATCAGCAGACTTAGCAAAAAGTCAGGAATCGCTGCGTGCGTTGAAGGAAAAGGTTGAGGACATCAAAGGGGTAGACAGTGTCGTCATCAAAGGATTCAATGACAAGCAAGCGGTATTAAATTTAAATTCAAGTAAACTAGAGGATGAAGGGTTAAATGTAACGGATGTCACAAATGCCATCAATCAGGAGTTTGACACATCCCCACTAGGTGACATTCGGACAGGCGGTGAGAAGGTTAAGCTGTCCATAGGTACCTACGACCGTTTGGAACAAGTGAAAAAGCTTGAGCTCTTCTCCAAAACAAACCGGGAGCCGGTCACAATCAGTCAGCTTGGCAGCTTAAAAGAAGTAGAAAAAGAGAAAAATGACATTGTGTCGTATAACGGAAAGCCTGCCTATTCATTTACAGTCAATATCAAACCAGGGCTTGATATCCCCAAAATGTATGACAAAGTCAGTGATGTTATTGAGAAAGAGAAAGAGCTTCCAAATGGCGTCGAGTGGGTAAACTACTATTCACAAAAAAGTGAAGTGGATGCCATTTTTAATGATTTGATAAAAGAAGCCATTGTTGCGGTCATCGCTGTTATTGTTGTCACCACACTTGGTCTTACCATTGGCGGTGCGTTTATCGTTTCACTTGCCATCCCGTTATCAATCACAATCGGAACGATTCCACTGCCATTTTTACAAGTGGACCTCAATCAGATTTCGATTATCGGCTTTATCATTGCCCTAGGAATACTTGTCGATGATGCCATTGTCGTCAACGATAATATTTTAAGGCAGATGAAAAAATATGAAAGTTCGCTGAAAGGAACGATTGCAGGGGTCAAAGAAGTTGCAGGATCTATTTTGACTTCCACACTTGCAGTTGTGTTTGCTTTCTTGCCGCTTGTTTTCCTATCAGGTGCAAACGGTTCATTTATACGAGCATTACCGTCTGTCCTCGTAACGACTGTACTTGCGTCTATGGTGATTTCTCTGACTCTAGTGCCAGTCTATCAATATACCGTGAACCGAAAAAGACAGAACAAGAAAATTCAAAAAGAGCCAGGATTCCTAGGCAAACCGTTAAAAAAATTAGCTGATTTTTATGCAGACCGCGTGCTGACGAACATTGTGAAGCGTCCGCTGCTTATTGGCTTAAGTGGTTTGCTTGTTGCAACGCTTGCCTTTTTACTAATTTTCATCACACCATTTGAATTTTTCCCTGCAGCGAATAAGAAAGAAGTGGTTGTCACTGTCACACTTCCGAGTGAAACAACATTAGACAAAACAAATGAAACATTAGAGAAAATAGAACAAGAGATGAAACAGCAGAAAGGTATTGAAGAGACGGCGATCTTTGCAGGCGGCGGTGTACCGAATCTGTTTAATGAAAGTATCTCAAATGCAAGTGATCATACTGGTCAGGTTGTCGTGAGAGTAGACAATGATCAGATGACGAGTAAACAATTGATCGATCGTATGACAGAGCCGTTGCGTAAGAAATTTAAAGATGCTGATATCTTTATGAAAACCATTGTTCAAGGACCCCCAACTGGTGCGCCTGTGACAGTAACCATTGCGGGTGACTCTTTTGCAAAGCTCATTGATGTCAAAGAAACGCTCACAAGTGAAATGAAAGAAAAAGGAGCAAGCTTGATTACTGACAATGTCAATCAGCCGGTAAAAACGATCTCCTTTGAACTAAACCGTGACCGAATGGCAGAGGATGGCCTCAGCGCTCAGTTTGTCAGCAGACAGCTCGGTCTTGTGACAGAAGGCATGCCATTAGGCAGCTTTAAACAAGGAACAAAAGATATCGACTTAGTGGTCAAACAGGATGTAGGTACACATCAAAATGGATTAAAGCTAAACAAAATAAAAGTGCCTGTCAATTCAAATGAAGGCGGTATGCCTTCACTAGAGCCACTTAGCCGATATGTAAAAGAAAAAGAAACAGAGCAGTATGAAAGCATTCCACATGAAAATGGAATCCCGACCATTACGCTGAAGGCGTACCCTGGCACGTCAGACTCGTTTAAAGGCGACATGAAAGAAGTCGTCGATCAAATAGGAAAAACGGATGCAGCGAAGGATATAGCTATTTCTCAAGGCGGAGAAAATGAAAATCAATCCCAGTTCTTTATTGAAATTAGTCTCTTGTTTGGAGTTGTCTTGCTGCTCATTTATGTAACCATCGCTTTCCAGTTCAATTCATTGATGCTGCCACTATTAGTTCTAGGAACGGTTTACTTAGCGATATCTGGAGCTGTTATCGGACTATTTGTCACACAAACGCCGTTCAGCTTTATGGCAACAATGGGAATTGTCTCATTAGCTGGTATCGTGGTCCGAAATGCGGTTGTCTTGTTCGAATTTATTGAGCAGCGGCGTAAACAAGGATTCGATCAACAGACAGCTGTCATTGAAGCAGGAAGAGCAAGGATCAGGCCAATTTTACTAACCGCATTTACGGCACTTGTCGCCCTTATGCCTGTAGCATTAAGTAATGATCCGCTCTTTAAGCCATTGGCAATCTGCATTGTATCGGGTGTCTTTTTCTCAACAATTTTGACACTATTAATCGTGCCAGCCTTATATATTGCCGTTTCAAAAAGACGGTGAATCAAAAAGTAAATCTCCTTTTCTATGGGGATTTGCTTTTTTTTTTAGAAAAATATCCAAAAAAATATGTGGAGTGCTCATTTGTCTTTTTCCAGTAGACAGTGGTATTTACGAAGAAAATAAGACGTGTTAAAATCTCATTGGGAGAAGTTTTTTAACAAAGGGGTTGTACGTCATGTGTGGAACGATGAAAGCGATTGTTAAAAAAGAAAGCGCTTACGGAGCGGTGTTGATGGAGATGCCGATTCCAGAAATCAATGATCATGAAGTATTGATACAGGTGAAAGCCACTTCAATATGCGGAACAGACGTGCATATTTATAACTGGGATGATTGGGCAAAGGGAAGAGTTAAAGCGCCCTACATTTTTGGACATGAATTTACAGGGGAAGTTGTCAAGGCGGGGAGGCAAGTCTCTCGAGCAAAAGTAGGGGATTTTGTATCGGCAGAGACACATGTTGTATGTAATCAGTGCTCTATGTGTTTAACTGGGCAGCAGCATTTGTGTAGTGAAACGAAAATTTTAGGGGTAGACATTGACGGCTGTTTTGCTGAATATGTCAAAGTACCTGAACAAAATGTGTGGCACAATCCAGCTCAAATGCCAGTGGAGCTTGCGTCTATTCAAGAGCCGCTTGGAAATGCGGTTCATACAGTGCTGCACACACCTGTTTCAGGTAAGTCAGTGGCGATTTTTGGCTGCGGACCAATCGGTTTAATGGCGATCGCCGTCGCGAAAGCTTCCGGTGCTGTTCAAGTGTTTGCTGTCGATCAAAATGAATACAGGCTGGATCTTGCCCGAAAAATGGGGGCAGACCATATCGTGGATATTGGAAAAGATGATCCTGTTGAGGTGATTAAGCAGTTCACGCAGATGGAGGGGGCAGATGTGATATGCGAGATGTCAGGACATCCAGTTGCCATTAATCAAGCACTCGAAGCTTGTGCAAATGGAGGGAAACTCAATATACTAAGCTTGCCAGAACGACCAGTGACAATTGACATTACGAATCAAATTGTTTTTAGGGGATTAACCGTGCAAGGGATCACGGGAAGAAAAATGTTTGAGACGTGGCGTCAAGTATCTGAGTTATTAAGAACGAAGACCATCGATGTCCAGCCAGTTGTCACTCATACACTGCCATTTGAACAGTTCGAAAAGGGATTTGAACTCATGAGAAATGGGATGTGCGGAAAGGTCGTACTGATGATGCCATCAAATCAAAGGGGGAAGAAATGATGAAAGAATTCACGTATTTACAAGATGAACTGGAAACAATGAAGCAGCAAGGCACTCACCAAACATTGAAAGAGATTGACTCAAAACAATCATCCACTGTGACATTAAATGAACAATCCGTCATACAGCTCTCCTCAAATAACTACTTAGGCCTCACCTCACATCCAAGGCTGATGAAAGCGGCAAAAGAGGCCATTGATGAATTCGGTGCTGGTACAGGATCTGTACGAACGATCGCTGGCACAATGACAATGCATGAACGCCTTGAAAAAAAGCTTGCTGCATTTAAAAAGACAGAGGCCGCCCTTGTGTTCCAATCAGGCTTTACGACCAATCAAGGGGTTTTATCTAGTATTCTGACAAAAGATGATATTGTGATTTCAGATGAACTGAATCATGCCTCAATCATTGACGGCATCCGGTTAACAAAAGCAGATAAAAAGGTATACGGGCATTCCAATATGGAAGAGCTTGAGAAAATTTTAAAGAAATCTATGAATTACCGCGTTCGTCTCATCGTCACAGACGGTGTATTCTCAATGGATGGAGATATTGCACCGCTTCCTGAGATTGTCAGGCTCGCAGAAGCATATGATGCATTTGTGATGGTAGACGATGCACATGCCTCGGGCGTGCTTGGTGAAAATGGCCGCGGGACAGTCAACCATTTTAAACTCGACGGCAGAGTGCACATTCAGGTTGGGACACTTAGTAAGGCTGTCGGAGTGCTCGGCGGCTATGTAGCGGGATCAGCCGTTTTAATTGATTATTTAAAGCATAAAGCAAGACCGTTTTTATTCAGCACCTCACATCCGCCAGCTGTGACTAGAGCCTGTGAAGAAGCCATTGCAGTGCTGTTAGATGAACCAGAGCGAATTAGCACGCTCTGGGAAAACGCCGCCTATTTCAAAGGAAAAGTCGTCAGCCTTGGGTTTCAAGTTGCTCCGACAGAAACACCGATTATTCCAATCATGATTGGAGACCAAGCTCTTACGTTTCGCTTTTCCAAGGCTTTAATAGACCGTGGCGTGTTTGCCCAGGGCATCGCTTTCCCAACTGTAGCAAAAGGAAAAGCGAGAATTAGAGCCATCATCACAGCAGAGCACACAAAAGAAGAACTAGACCGTGCACTGACGATCATCGAAGAAGAAGCAAAAAAACTGAACATACTTGATTGAGAGAGCGCAGGCTCTCTTTTTTTTGCACTATTCTTTCCATATTTCATCAAATCTACCGTTTGTTATGTATAATGTATGTAAAAAGATCTATTGAGGTAAGTGGTGAGACAAATGTTATTTAATAAAAAAATTTTTTGTGAGCAATTTTTAGATTATAAGAACAAAGGGAGAACAGATAAGAATCACCCTTTTCACAACATGTTTAATAAAGAGATCCCAAACAACATTCGTTATGAATTAGAAAAACGTCATATGAGGAATTTGGACAGGATCGATATTAAAGCATCTACAGGAAATGGAAAAGTTGCAGAATGTTTTTGGATTGCACTTTTAGACAAGAGATTAACGACAAGTCCTAATTCCCAAAAAACAACGACACAAAAAGGTATATTTATTGTTATTTTATTCGCTGAGAACGGGGAAGATTTTTATTTAACAATTGAAACTGGAACTGAAAATTTATCTTTATCTGAAATTAAGGAAGAGGCAGCCATTTGGAGGCAAAGGCTACAGCCGGAATTAAAGCAACATAAAAGACTAGAGGGCTTTCATATAGGTGATTTTCATTTGGGTAAATCATTAAGACCTAAAAAATATGCAGCAAGCTCATTGGTCTTTAAAAAGTATAATATTGATCATTTTGACTATTACCAATTAATACAAGATATCAATTCTTTAAATGAGTTTTTTTATGATTTTGTTTACGAAATATATTTGGATCAGGACCTTACCCCAAAATTGGAAGATCAGAACAAGTATAAAAGAAAAAGAATCATTCATAGAGATGTTTATAAACAATTAAGAGAAGAAAGAGCAAAGCAAAACGAAGAGACAGGTAGAATAGCAGAGAAATTTGTTTATCATAAGGAAGTAGAGCAATTAAAAGCAGTGGGACGGGAACAATTAGCGGAAGCTGTCGATTGGGTAGCTGAAACGGAAGATGGTCATGGATTTGATATTAAATCTTATTACCCCGATGGAAAAGAGAAGCTTATAGAAGTAAAAGGATCTAAACTGACTCACCATGACTTTCCATTCTTCTTATCTGAACAAGAAAGAATGGTAGCAGAAGAGGAAAAAGAATCATATGTAATTACTTTAGTTGAGAGTGTCGGTACACAGCAGATGAAGATTGTCAAAGAAATACAAAACCCTTTAGGTAAAGACGATCTACATCTGAAACCTACTCAATATTCATGCAAAATTCGTGTGGATTGAAAAGTGGTGGCACGTATGAATTTATTTTCAATTCACGACAAAATAGTCTATACTGTAGGGTGGAGCTTGGTTTGAAAGGAGTACAAATTCATGAATGAAGAGCAGAGAAAAGCGAGCGGACAAGTAAGTTCATCGGACAAAAAATCCGAGAAGGACTACAGCCAGTATTTTGAAGCTGTGTACATTCCGCCTTCCTTAAAAGATGCAAAAAAACGGGGTAAAGAAGAAGTCGAATACAATCAATTTCAAATTGACGAGCGTTTTCAAGGGTTAGGAAACGGGCGCAAGTTTTATATTCGCACATATGGCTGTCAAATGAATGAGCATGACACAGAAGTGATGGCTGGTATTTTTATGGCGCTTGGTTATGAGCCGACAAACTCAACGGAAGATGCAAATGTTATCTTATTAAACACTTGTGCAATTCGTGAGAATGCGGAAAACAAAGTGTTCGGAGAGCTTGGTCATTTAAAAGCATTAAAGCGTGAAAAGCCAGATTTAATTTTAGGTGTCTGCGGATGTATGTCGCAAGAGGAATCTGTCGTGAGCCGTATTTTGAAGAAACATCCATTTGTTGATTTGATTTTCGGTACACACAACATTCACCGCCTGCCAGAGCTGTTATCTGAATGCTATCTTTCAAAAGAAATGGTCATTGAGGTTTGGTCAAAAGAAGGCGATGTCATTGAAAACCTTCCGAGAGCCCGCCAAGGAAAAATTAAGGGCTGGGTGAATATTATGTACGGTTGTGATAAATTCTGTACATACTGTATCGTCCCTTACACACGCGGTAAAGAAAGAAGCCGCCGCCCTGATGAAATTATTCAAGAGGTCAGACGTTTAGCGGCAGAAGGATATAAGGAAATTACCCTTCTTGGTCAAAACGTGAATGCGTACGGAAAAGATTTTGAAGACATGGAATATGGTCTTGGACACTTGATGGATGAGCTGCGTAAAATCGATATTCCGCGTATCCGTTTTACAACAAGCCACCCGCGTGACTTCGACGATCACTTAATTGAAGTGCTTGCTAAGGGTGGGAACCTTCTCGATCATATTCATTTGCCAGTTCAATCCGGCAGTTCTTCTGTCTTGAAACTTATGGCGAGAAAATATGACCGTGAGCGTTACCTTGATCTTGTGCGCAAAATCAAAAAAGCGATGCCAAATGCTTCATTAACAACGGATATTATTGTTGGGTTCCCAAATGAGACAGATGAGCAGTTTGAGGAAACACTTTCCCTCTATCGCGAGGTTGAGTTTGATGCGGCTTATACGTTCATTTATTCTCCAAGAGAAGGAACACCAGCAGCGAAAATGAAAGACAACGTGCCGATGCACGTAAAAAAAGAACGCCTTCAGCGCCTGAATGCACTCGTAAATGAAATTTCCGCGAAAAAAATGAAGGAATACGAAGGGCAGATTGTCGAAGTATTAGTAGAGGGTGAAAGTAAAAACAACCCTGAAATCCTAGCCGGATATACAAGTAAAAGCAAGCTTGTGAATTTTAAAGCACCAAAAGAAGCGATTGGCAACATCGTCAAAGTGAAAATCACACAAGCCAAAACTTGGTCTCTTGACGGAGAAATGGTTGGAGAAGCTATCGAGGTGAATTAAAATGACACTTTATTCAAAAAAAGAGATTGTCGAGCGCGCAAGAGAGCTCGCTAAAATGATTTCTGAAACAGAAGAAGTTGATTTCTTCAAGAAAGCAGAAGCGCAAATCAATGAAAATACAAAAATTTCAACGATTATTAACCAAATTAAGGCGCTTCAAAAACAAGCTGTAAATTTAAAGCATTACGGCAAACATGAAGCTTTAAAGCAAGTCGAAGAAAAAATCGATGCCCTGCAAGAAGAACTGGATGAAATCCCAGTGATTCAAGAATTCAAAGAATCACAAGTGGAAGTCAATTCCCTATTGCAGCTCGTAGCGCATACGATTTCTAATCAAGTAACAGATGAAATCATTCTTTCAACCGGAGGCGACCTCTTGTTAGGAGAAACCGGTTCAAAAGTGAAAAACTCATCACCAAGTTGCTCCATTAAATGAGAAACCCCCGCAGATGCGGGGGTTTTTGTTTTGCTATCATCATTTTTGAAAGAACAAAAATCACACTTCCCGTTCTACTTCTTGCTTCGACACCCCAAAATCTCTCACTCTTCAACTTTTCCAATTTTCAAGGCAAGTTTATGGGCGACCATGCATACACTGAAACAGAAATGAATTTAATTGATCATGAAGTTCAAAATCGTGACACACTAGACGAATGCCCAGCATAAGATAAAACGATCAAGAACAAGGAGGCATGCCGGAATGTCTGAATACAGAGAGATTATTACAAAAGCGGTGGTTGCAAAAGGGAGGAAATTCACCCAAAGCACACACACCATTTCTCCATCGCAAAAACCAACCAGCATCCTAGGTGGTTGGATCATTAATCATAAGTATGATGCTGAAAAGGTCGGTAAAACTGTTGAGATTGAAGGAACCTTTGATATTAACGTATGGTATTCTTACGCTGATAACACAAAAACAGAAGTCGTCACCGAACGGGTGAAATATGTAGACATCATCAAACTGAGATATAAAGACAAAAATTTCCTTGATGATGAGCATGAAGTGATTGCAAAAGTGCTCCAGCAGCCGAATTGCTTAGAAGTGACCATTTCTCCAAACGGCAATAAAATTATCGTTCAAGCAGAGCGGGAATTCATTGCTGAAGTGGTAGGGGAAACAAAAATTGTTGTAGAGGTCAATTCAAGCTGGAAAGAAAAAGATGATCATGAGTGGGAAGAAGAGGTGGATGAGGAGTTAGAAGATATTCATCCAGAATTCCTAGCGGGTGATCCAGAAGAGTAATTCATGACTAGGGCGCATATCCCCCTAGTTTTTTTGTGTCTTATCTAGGAGAAAAAAGGGGTTTTTTTATGCTATAATGAAAGATGGTATGAATTCGAATGTAATATAGTGAGGGATTAGAAATATGGCAAGTTATACGCCCATGATACAGCAATATTTAAAAATCAAGGCAGAGTATCAAGATGCCTTTTTATTTTTTCGCTTAGGCGATTTTTAT
The DNA here is from genome assembly GCF_046535585.1 of Bacillus sp. SIMBA_005. NCBI lineage: Bacteria > Bacillati > Bacillota > Bacilli > Caryophanales > Bacillaceae > Bacillus > Bacillus sp. SIMBA_005. The sequence goes on from NZ_JAWRWI010000001.1 coordinate 479,146, forward strand.
GAAATGTTTTTTGATGACGCAAAAGAAGCGTCACAAGAATTAGAAATTACGCTAACAAGTAGAGATGGCGGGACTATACCAATGTGTGGTGTTCCTTATCATTCTGCTTCTGCATACATAGAACAATTGATTTCAAAAGGCTATAAGGTCGCGATTTGTGAGCAGGTGGAAGATCCTAAAACGGCAAAAGGTGTAGTCAAAAGAGAAGTCGTTCAACTCATTACACCGGGTACGGTAATGGATGGGAAAGGCTTAAGTGAAAATGAAAACAACTTCATTGCCTCTGTGACAAAGTTTGAAAATGGATATGGACTTGCACTTTCCGATTTATCGACTGGTGAAAACATGGCGGCTTTCATCGATCGATTAGATGAAGTCGTGTCTGAAATTTATTCTGTCGGTGCAAAAGAAATTGTGGTGTCAAAGCAGCTGGATGAGGAAACAGTCAAGACCTTAAAGGAACGGTGCCAAGCGACCATTTCATACGAAGATAGTGATGAATTAATCGATGAAGCTGAGCGACTCGTGTCCCGCCTGAGCGAGCAACTAAGATCGGCATTTTTGACATTATATGCTTATTTAAGAAGAACGCAAAAAAGAAGTCTTGATCACCTTCAGCAAGTTCAAGTGTTTGAGCTCGAACAAACAATGAAAATTGATCTTTACTCAAAACGAAATCTTGAATTAACAGAGACGATCCGCTCAAAAAGCAAGAAGGGCTCTTTGTTATGGCTGTTAGATGAAACAAAAACAGCGATGGGTGGAAGGCTGCTCAAGCAATGGATCGACCGGCCGTTAATTCGTCTTTCGCACATTAAAGAACGCCAGGAAATGGTGCAAATTCTCATGGACCATCTCTTTGAACGAGAGGATCTGCGTGAACGGTTGAAGCAAGTATATGATCTTGAACGTCTAGCGGGCCGCGTCGCGTTTGGCAACGTCAATGCCCGTGATCTCATTCAGTTAAAGGAATCCTTAAAGCAAGTGCCAGCCATTAAAGAACTTGTGCACTCACTGCCAGAGGAAATGGCGAAATCAAGAGCGAATGATATTGATCTTTGTGATGATTTACTGAATTTATTAGAAGATGCGCTATATGAAAATCCGCCAATGACGTTAAAAGAAGGCAATTTGATTAAAGACGGCTACAATACAAAATTAGATGAATACCGTGATGCCAGCCGAAATGGGAAGGACTGGATTGCACGGCTTGAGCAGCAAGAAAGAGAATATACAGGCATTCGCTCTTTAAAAGTCGGGTTTAATAAAGTATTTGGTTATTATATTGAAGTGACACGAGCGAATACGCATTTGCTGGAGGAAGGGCGTTATGAAAGAAAACAAACGCTCGCCAATGCAGAGCGGTATATTACACCTGAATTGAAAGAAAAAGAAGCACTTATTCTTGAGGCCGAATCAAATATTAGCGAACTGGAATATGAACTATTCGCAGCTCTCAGAGAACAAGTGAAAGTCTATATTCCGAGATTACAGCTGCTCGCAAAACAAATGAGTGAGCTGGACGCCCTCCAATGCTTTGCGACTGTCAGTGAAAAACGCCGTTATATCCGTCCAGAATTCTCAGAGGATGAGGTAGATGTCATAGATGGTCGTCATCCAGTTGTTGAAAAAGTGATGGATCACCAGGAGTATGTGCCGAATGACTGCCATATGGGAAATGGCCGGCAAACCTTGCTCATTACTGGTCCGAATATGTCAGGGAAAAGTACGTACATGAGGCAAATGGCGCTTATCTCCATTCTTGCGCAAATTGGATGCTTTGTACCGGCATCGAAGGCAACTCTTCCGATCTTTGACCAAATCTTTACACGTATTGGGGCGGCAGATGATTTGATTTCTGGTCAGAGTACTTTTATGGTAGAGATGCTCGAAGCAAAAAATGCGATGGTGCATGCAACGAAAAACAGCTTGATTTTATTTGATGAAATTGGACGCGGGACAAGCACCTATGATGGAATGGCTCTTGCGCAGGCGATCATTGAATTTGTACACGATCATATTGGTGCCAAAACGCTTTTTTCCACACATTATCACGAACTGACAGTTCTTGAATCTCAATTAAGCGAGCTGAAAAATGTTCATGTACGTGCTGAAGAGCATGAAGGCACGGTCGTTTTCTTACATCAAATCAAAGAGGGTGCAGCTGATAAAAGCTATGGTATTCATGTAGCGCAGCTTGCTGAATTGCCTGATGCGATCATCGATAGAGCCCAGACCATTTTGACGGAGCTTGAGAGCGGATCACATGAGGTGACCCCGCACGTATCAGCAGCTCCAAAAACAGAAAAGGCTGAGGAAAAACAGCAGCTTTCTTTCTTTGAAGTAGAAGAAAAACCGCAAACCAAACCAGTTCTAAAACAGAAAGATCAAGCGGTGATCGAGGAATTAAAGTCATTCAATCTAATGGATATGACTCCGCTCGAAGCGATGACTAAACTATATGAATTGCAAAAGAAATTATAATGTAAGATGAGGTGAGCAAAATGGCAAAGATTATTCAGTTATCCGATGACCTATCCAATAAAATTGCTGCAGGTGAAGTAGTCGAACGTCCTGCTTCTGTCGTAAAAGAGCTTATGGAAAATGCAATCGATGCAAGTAGTACAGTGATTGAAATCGATGTAGAAGAAGCAGGTCTTTCCTCTATTAGAATAATTGATAATGGTGTTGGAATCGATGCTGAAGATTGTAAGCTCGCCTTTCAGCGCCATGCAACGAGTAAAATCAAAGATGAAAATGACCTGTTCCGTGTCAGAACGCTTGGATTCAGGGGAGAGGCGCTGCCAAGTATCGCATCTGTCTCTCATCTGGAAATGAAAACAAGTACTGGTGAAGGAGCTGGAACGCACCTTGTGCTGCAAGGCGGAAAGATCATTTCAGAGAAAAAAACCTCTGGCCGCCGCGGTACCGAAATTGTCGTTACCAACTTATTTTACAATACGCCTGCCAGACTAAAATACATGAAAACTGTTCATACGGAGCTTGGCAATATATCAGATGTCGTCAATCGAATTGCACTGGCTCACCCAGAAGTATCAATTCGCTTGCGTCACCAAGGAAAAGTCCTGCTTCAGACGAATGGAAACGGGGATGTGCGGCATGTGCTTGCGGCCATTTATGGGACAGCTGTTGCGAAAAAAATGGTGCCACTTCACGTGCAATCACTTGATTTTGAAGTGAAAGGATATATCTCCTTACCAGAAGTGACAAGGGCATCACGGAATTATATGTCTTCTGTAGTAAATGGCAGATATGTTAAGCATTTTCCGCTCGTAAAAGCGGTCCATGAAGGGTATCACACGCTGCTGCCGATTGGCCGCCATCCGATTACATTTATTGAAATGAAGATGGACCCCATTTTAGTGGATGTGAACGTGCATCCTTCGAAGCTTGAAGTGAGACTTAGTAAAGAGCAGGAACTTCATGAGCTAATCAAACAAGGAATTAAGGACGTATTTCAAAAACAGCAGCTCATTCCAAGTGCTTCGGTGCCAAAGAAAGCACCAATGCCAGCGATCAAAAATGAGCAGCAATCCTTAACCTTTGATGCGAAAAAAACAAATACAAACGAGGCGAGAATATCGCTACCCTATCAGCCGGAGTCTCTCGAATCGGTTGTATACGAGACAAATCAGATGGACACATACGGGACGCCTACGCACGAAATGACAGGAGCATCATCACCCGTATTTAATGAAGATACTCCATCCGATCATATCTATGTAGAAGAATCCGCCGCTTCTCTTGAATATGAAGAATCAGTACTGAGAGAGGATGCTGCAGAAACCATTTCAGAAAACGAACGAGTTCCTGTCATGTATCCCATCGGGCAAATGCACGGCACATATATTTTGGCTCAAAATGAACAAGGGCTTTATATTATTGATCAGCACGCGGCTCAGGAGCGAATCAAGTATGAGTATTATCGTGAGAAAGTAGGAGAGATCGAACAGGAAGTGCAAGAAATGCTCGTCCCATTAACATTCCACTACTCGAAAAACGACATGCTGATTATTGAAGAGCATAAAGAGATACTAACGAAAGTGGGTGTCTTCTTAGAGCCTTTCGGTTCAGGAAGCTACATTGTTCGGTCACATCCACAGTGGTTCCCAAAAGGGGAAGAGGCTGAACTGATCGAAGAAATTATTGAGCAAGTGCTGGATGAGAAGCGTGTAGATATCAAAAAATTAAGAGAAGAAGCGGCGATCATGATGAGCTGCAAAGGCTCTATCAAAGCAAATCGTCATTTGCGAAATGATGAAATCAAAGCTTTATTAGATGAATTGCGGCAAACCAATGACCCTTTCACCTGTCCGCACGGCCGGCCGATCATCATTCATCACTCGACATATGAAATGGAGAAAATGTTTAAACGGGTGATGTGATCAAATAAAAAAAAGACAAAGGGCTAAATTAGCCCTTTGTCACAGTCTGAAGCGCTCTCATAAGAGCGCTTTTTTATTTAGCATCCGCACGGATTGGGCGGTGTGACCACGACTGGTCGTGTTTGAATATCGAGGGTGTCCTCTGCATAAAATTTAGAACCAATGCTAAGCGCACGGTTTTCTGCACGGAACGTATATGTACCTGCAGCAGGAAGTACTTTATGTGAAAGTTGTAATTTAAATTGTGAAATTCCTAATAAATCGAGTCTAGCTGGAATGCGGACAGTTTTTCCACTGTTCAAAATGTAGCTGTCTTTTAGTGCTTTTCCGTTGAAGATGTCTTTTGTTGTCGCTTGAAAGCCTGCAGGTAATGTGAACTCAATGGCACCGATACTTAAAACAGAATTTGGGCGGTATGTCAGCTCAATGTCAGAAAAAGACCATTCCTGCTTACTTGTACCTGTAATTTTTGCATAAAGCTCAGCTGGTCTGGCATTTGTTGATGCTTTGCCTTCCTCTGTTTTGGCTCCTTCAGCGGATGCGGCCATCGGTACCGATAGTGCCATGACCAGTGTCAACATCCCCATCATGATCATTGTCCATGTTTTTTTCATTTCTTCATTCCCCCTTGTTGATTATAGGTAAATAATAGATGATCAAATCCATTATTTACCTATAATGTTACCATATCCCTACAAGGTGTTGAATGGTATATTATACCCTTATTTTGTCATTTTATTTAGTAATAACGGGAGAAATGCGCATTTGGTTGGTTCATTCCGTAACCAAAGCCTTGCATATGCTGATTCGGCATCATCATATGCATATCTTGATATCCGTATGGATGATATGGCATCATTCCATATCCACCATAGTGGCCATGATGATGGTGATCCTTCATTGGAACATGTGAAAAGGGATCATGCTGATTTGGAAAAGGCAGATAGGCTGAATGATGATGCGGATAATGTCCGCTGTACTTATCTTTTTTACCATGATAATGGTTTGGCATATTCATATGATCATGCATGTTTGGCGCGACCACATGCTCATGGTTGGCTGTATACACATTCTCAAACGTATGGTACGGATTTCCTTCGTGATGATGATTCATTGGGCTATTCATATTGTTCATTTGATATCTCATCCTTTATGTCAGGTTGCCATATCCTATGAGCATGATCCCTTTCATGAGCCTATCCATATGAAAAAAAACCGGCTTTTCAGCCGGGAAAACAAAAAGCAGATGAAAGCGTCAGGTGCTAAAATGAGATGCTGTGTCTTCTTCTGCGACGCTTCTTACAGCTGCTGCAGACACTTTTAGGACAGTAATAGGGATCGTAGCTTCTAGAAGTATCCCAGAAATCGCTCTCAAACCAATCATCTTTTTTATGATAAGACTTCTTTTCTTTACATGGATCAACATGGCGATGATCGTCATGCTTTTTATAACAGTTTGAGTGGGAATGTTTGCACTTGCATTTGCACATTGTCATCCCTCCTAAATGTGACTCAATGCTAGTATATGCAAGAATAAGACAAGGGGACTGGATGGTGGCGCATCTTCTGTAAAAAAAGGCTTTTTCTGCAAAACTCAAATGAAAAGAATTGACTAGTGCTAAAATAACATGATAAAATATAAATTTTTATCCACCGATGAAATGTGTTATAATGATAAAGTGAATACTTTCGGAGGTGGCGGATTTGTTTCAAATAGGTGATAAAATTGTTTATCCTATGCATGGTGCCGGTGTGATTGAAGGAATGGAAGAAAAAGAAATTTTAGGTAAGACGGAAGAATATTTTCTGATTCAAATGCCGAATATGCAGATGATGATCCCAAGAGGCAGAATCAATCAACTAGGTATACGTCAGGTAGCAGATCAAGCAACGCTGAAAGTTGTGATGAACAATTTTGCAGAAGAAACAAACGACGACACGCTTACTTGGAAGCAAAGATATGATGAAAATATGAAAAAGCTAAAAACAGGTGCGATCGAAGATGGTGCAGACGTTGTCAAAGATCTGATGAGACGAAATCAGAAGAAAGCATTAAATTCAAGTGAAAAGAAAATGCTTGAAGATGCGCGAGGCATGTTAGTGAGTGAAATTTCTCTCGCACAAGGGCTGTCACAAGATGAAGTCCTTTCAGCTATAGAGAATGAACTAAGAATTTAATGATGGATATACAATAATGAGCTGTAAACAGAAGGGTATCCCTTCGGTTTATGGCTTTTTTGTTTGAAATCAGAAAAACATCTTCATTTTTGTGGGTGATTTTAACTAAAACGAAAATGAGGTCATACGATGCAGTTTTTATGCAAGAAGCGAATGATGCAAAGAAGTCAGAAATACCTAGAGCGGCATAAAAAAACAGGAAAGTTCTCCTGATTCATTTAAATGAGCCGGACAACCTTTGAATTCTGTTAGCCATTGATAGTAAAATAATGCGATAAGATGACACCTAAGAGAATGAAAAGGAGCGGTGAAATGAAAAGACTACTGATATGTGGATTCATCTTTCTGATCCTGTGTGCTCTTTTAATGGTGAAATGCAGCCATTCTGTTCAAGAAAAAAAAGAGCAAAAGCAACATCAAGAAGAGGTAGAAAAGTATCAAAAAGAGCGAAAAAAAGGGGATCAATATGACAGCTTTAAACAGCTTATCCGGCATGAAAGAGAAGGCTATGAAATAGAATTTCACGAAAAGGGCGGAAGTGATTTACTTGTCTTTTCACCTCATGGAGGGGAAATTGAACCAGGAACAAGTGAAATTGTAGAAGCATTTCAACAAAGATACTCGACGTATTTGTTTGAGGGAACGAAACAAGAGAATAATCGGGATTTGCATATTACAAGCACCAAGTTTGATGAACCGATATTGGTCCAAATGATTAAAACGTACCCCTTCTCTATCTCCATCCACGGCTACAAAAGTGATAAAAGGCACACGCTAGTTGGCGGGACAAACGAAAAAATGCAAAGAGCAGTTGTACGAGAATTAAAAGGTCAAGGGTTTTCTGCAGAAATGGTGCAAGAAGGCGAACGGCTCTCAGGGACAGATCCTAAAAATATTAATAATCGAAATGAAAGTGGTGAAAGTGTTCAGTTAGAAATTAGTACGGCACAGAGAGAGGCCTTTTTCGACAATTTTGATACGAGAAAAGGAAAGAAAAAAGCATTCAGACGTTATATCCGTGCTTTAAAAGAAGTATTAAGAGAATTTGACCCATCATCGTAGAAAAATCGTTTTGATGGGTAGAAGTACTCTGTTTGAACTTGGTAAAAAAGATAGAAATATGCGAAATAAACATAAAATATGCAATAACTTACAATTTGCCTTAAAAACATAAATTATGTAAAATAATAGTTATCAGTTTGATATGATAGAATGGGGCTGAAGTGGATGGCACACAAAATACCATCTTCCGAAGTAGGTGTAAAGATCAATCAATGGTACACGCATATTTGCAAATTTGAAGTCGAACAAGCAAACGATATGAAGCGCCTTGTTGAAGAAGAAATTCATGAGATGGAAGAGGATCAAGATTTACTTCTATATTATTCTCTAATGGATTTTCGCCATCAACTGATGCTTCAGCATTTAACGCCAGTCCATGCAGGGAGTGAAACACTTCAAGCCGTGTCTTTTCCGAAAGAAATGGAAGATGGAGAAGATGAGATGACAGGCTTACTCGGCTATTACTTTCATTTTTTCCATGGAATGTATGCGTTTATCCAGCGCCGGTATATCGAGGCCATTTCCTATTACAAGCATGCGGAACATCAACTGATTTTAGTGACAGATGAGATTGAAAAAGCGGAATTTTATTATAAAATCGCTGAAGTATACTATCATATGAAACAAACTTATTTCTCCATGCATTATGCTAAAAAAGCAAGAGACATTTATAAGAAACATCAGCTTTATGGAAAAAGAAGCATTCAATGTGATTTTGTCATGGCAGGTAATTGGATTGATGTGAGTCAGCACCAAAAAGCGCTTCCTTACTTAGAAAAAGCGTTAAAGGTCTGTGAAGCGATGGAGCGGAAAGAGTGCACATCTTATTTTAAAGCAATGGCTCTTAATAACTTAGGAGCTTGTCATTATAGTATGGGAACGTACCATACGGCGACAGTCTTTTTTGAACAAGCCATTTCCCTTTATCAAAAAGATCAAGCATCCACGATGATCAAATCATTATTTTCACTTGCACTCACCTGGTTTAAGCTCGGAGATATCGAGCGGGCGGGCGAGGCTATACGAAAAGGAATGAACGAGGCTTGTTTATTGGATGATGAAATTTATCAGTTGAAATTTCAATTTTTACAGGCGCTTTATATAGAAAAAGACAGCTGTGAGCAATTAAGATCGGCACTTTTTGGACTGCGAAGCAAAAAAATGTTTGCTGATTTAGAGGAATTAGCACTTGATGCGGCTAATTATTATAAGGAACGCGACATGTACAAGGAATCCTCCACTTTTTTTGAGATTGTGATCGAAGCGCGTACGCACATTCAAAAAGGAGATGAGATGTATGAGAACGAAGCATAACATGTCAGCTGATCAAGTAGATGAAAGACTTCACACATAATAACAGACAAAAACAACACCCTTTACGAATCAACGTAAAGGGCTTTTTTTACTTATTCTTTGATGGCTTTTTCTGCGTCAATGGCACCTGCCCCGTAAATCATCGGGTCATCCCCAGACCACTTGCTTGTGCTTTCTTTTAACAGGGTTTTGACCTCATCGGGCGTTAAATCTGGTGAATGCTCTAATAAAAGAGCACAAATACCAGCGCAAATCGGTGTTGCCATAGATGTGCCAGATAACGTCGTGTAATCATCATCGACTCTGCTTGATTTATCGAGTTTATCTAGAAAGGATCTTGGTGATCTGAGGGAGACAATGTTTACTCCCGGTGCAAGGATATCAGGCTTTGTCTCCCCATAAACAGTAGGACCTCTGCTTGAAAATGGTGCCACAATATCATCGTTCGATTCTGGTGTATTCCGGTCATCAAAAGCGCCAACCGTAATCACTTTTTGACTGACGGCAGGGCTCGCAATCGTTTGGCTGTTAGGACCAGAGTTTCCGGCTGCGACGCATACAACAATGCCTTTATTCCAAGCGGCATTGACAGCACGCACCATCGGATCGTCCTGTTCGTCATCATAACGCTGAGCATCTGCGCCTAGTGACATACTCATAATATGAATCGGATCATCAGGGTGATCTTCATTGAACTGGATGCACCATTCAACCCCTTCTATTATAGTAGAAAGTGATCCAGCCCCTTGTTTATTTAATACTTTTACGCCAATTAAATGAGCTTTTGGAGCAGGTCCTTTGTACAAGCCATCTGAGGCCGCTCCGTCTCCAGCTACATCTCCAGCGCAATGAGTGCCATGCCCGTTATCATCATAAGGCTTTGTTTTCTGCTTGACTAAGTCCACAAAATCGCGAATTCTTCCTTCTAGATCTTCATGCGGATAAATTCCTGTATCAATGACAGCGACCGTAATGCCTTCCCCTGTTAAGGCTGTACCGTTTCGGATGACTTCATCCGCGTGACTGGCTTGTGTGGCCACATCCAGAAGTGCATGAACTTTCCGGTCTAAATAAATTTTACGAATATGCTCACCATTTGCTAACAGCTCCTCTAAAGCAGCTGGTGTTAGGTCTGCAGCGCAGCAGTCGATATGTGAAAAGTGCCGTTTGATATTTGTTTTTCTACTTTTTTTCATGAGCTGTTTTGTGCTTTGAATCCCTGCTTCGACCGCGCCTTCCTTAAATTCAATAATCACACGAAGCTTCTTTCTCTTCTTTAATCTTCCTTCAAAGAAACGATGAAGAAAGCATGGCGTCCATTTAAAAGGCTTATAAAGGTGAAGGACGGTCTCTCTTAAAGGTTGATCCAGTTTACTAGCATGTGTTCTGACCATTTGCACCATAGAAAATCCAAACATGTGATGCCCTCCATTCTAGCTATCCATTCTTGTACACTCTTACGTTATGAGAATAAGAGGTGCTTGGTTCGGATTCTTGTCCCTTCTTTTCTTCATATTGGCGGCTTACTCATTTCTGATGAAAAGAAAAGCGCTTACATTTTGTAAAATAATAGAAAAAGGTGGAAAACATGTAGAATCAGCCGATGATAGGTGGGAGAGTTCTTCTTAGAGAACCGGTGAAACAAACGATTTTGCAGAAAAAAAGGAGGGGGTAGACAGGGTCAATGCTCATACAAATGTGACTTGTCACAGAGAGGAAAAATCAAATCCATATAAAAAGTAGCCAAATTAAAGAAAACAGACTGGATAGAACTAGGTCATTTTAAACATAACTTCATTTGTCTGTCATACTATTCTAACTCTGTTTTCAAATAGGAGAGGCGTTTCTGTGTATATAAATGCAATTATCTTATTTTTGAGGAATCTCATCAACTAGAGTGTTATGATCAAATTTGAAGAGAAAAAGTGGAAAAAATGAAAAGAAATGATGATTCAATATAAATCATAGAAACGGCTTAGAAATCTGTTAAAGGAGAACGGGAATGAAGAAGTTTTTTGCTTTGCTTCTCCTGCTTGCGATCGGATGGGGCGTTTATTATACAATGCAAGCACAGGAACATGATGAGCCAGTGTCATCAGGTGGGGAAGACGAAAGCGGTTCAAATGATATTTATCGCAATTTTAAAGAACTAGAAGAAAATGAATCAACAAGCAGCTATCAGATTACATCCAACCCAGTGCCTGGAAGCCGTCTTCTTGTGATGTCACCCCATGGGGGGAGAATTGAAGGCGGCGTGAGCGAGATCGTCCATTTTTTTGATAATGATTTCTCTACGTATTTGTTTGAAGGTTTAAGAGAGAATGCGTCAGAACTTCATGTGACAAGTACAAATTTTGATGAGCCAGTCGGCGTCGCGCAGGCAAAAGCACACGATTATATCTTAGCAGTGCATGGCTACAAAGGTGAGGAAGGCATTGACCATACACTCGTTGGCGGAACAGATTACGACCGTGCAGAGAAAATAGTGAACTCATTAGAGCGGAATGGATTTTCTGCTGAACTGGCTGTCGCACACGCAACCCTGAGCGGAACAAGCAATCATAATATTAATAATCTTACAAAAACAGGGCAAAGTGTACAGCTAGAGATTAGTAGAAGTCAGCGTGAAGCTTTATTTGACAGTTTTGACTTTCGGCGGCGGTCGAGTACAAAAAACGAGACGTTCTACCGGTATGTCAGGGCGATTCGGACAGTGCTTGATGAGGAATATACATAAAAATGGTGCACATGTTAAGACAAGCAGCGTGAATTCTTGTTACACTATAAAAAGTGATAACAAAAGGAGAGACGAATATGGCGCGTCATCATTTTCATCTTCAGGCGAGCTGGCCTGGCCTGCGTAACGGTGTGGGTACAATCTCATGCGAACAGTTAAAAACGAACATTTCAATTCCAAAAGAAATGGACGGTCCCGGCAGTGGGACAAATCCAGATGAGATGCTCTTAGGTGCAGCGGCTACGTGTTATATTATTACACTTGCCGCTATGATGGAGCGGAGCCAATTAGAAAAAGAGGATCTCACGATGAGTTCTGAGGCTGTCGTCGATGTGACAAATGGTGTGTTTACATATGAAAAAATCATTCATCGGCCTGTCATTATCCTCAAAGCCTCTGCTTCTCCGCAAGATATTGAGCTTGCCCGCAAGCTTGCTCACAAAGCCGAAAGCTCATGTATGATCTCAAGAGCTGTTCAAGGAAATGTGGACATTTCCTTAGAAGAAACCATTCAAGTCGGCGGGTAAAAACAAAAAGTCATTTTCTCTTAATGAAATGGAGAAAATGACTTTTTTTATGACATCCATTCGGTTTGATTGATTTGTTCTTTGTTTTCTTCCTTTTGTTTTTTTGACAGGTTCAAGACAATCACACCGCATATCACTAATGCAAGACCAATGAAGCCTTTCATGTGAATGGTTTCGTTAAATAGCACGAGTCCGATAAGAGCAGTGAGTGCTGTTCCAACGCCAGACCATGTCGCATAAGCAGACGAAAGGTCAATCGTTTTAAGTGCTAGACTGAGGAAGGTAAAGGCACACCCAAATCCAATCAGGACTCCAATACTCGGTAATAGTTGCGAAAAACCTTGGGAAAGCTTCAGCATCGTACTGCCAAAAACCTCCGTTAAAATAGCCCCTGTTAAATAGAGCATTCCTTTCATGATCTCTCACATCCTTTATGACATATTTAAAAGTACGACCCCTGAGACAAGCATTGCCATCCCAATAATTGCTCTTTGGTTCAAGGTTTCTTTGAAAAAAAGCACGCCAAAAATAGCCGTGAGGACTGTACCAACCCCAGACCATGTTGCGTAAGACATGCTAAGCGGAATGATATTTAGTGTCAATGACAGCATATAAAAAGCAAGTGTATACCCAGCAACAACGACAGCGCTAGGCTTAAAGCGAGTAAAGCCATTTGAGAATTTTAACATCACGGCGCCAATGGCTTCTGAAAAAATGGCCACAGCTAGAAAAAGATATCCGAGGATCATCATGTTCCCTCCTCTAATAGGTGTAAAATCCGGTGAAGTAAAAGGGCTTTTTCCTCTCGGTTCAGCGGTTCAAGCTGAAACATTTCTGAAAACCATATTCCATCACATGCAAGACGGATCAGCTGGCTCAATGCAGGGTCATTAATTTCCTCAGCTGCTTTCGCTTTGAACTCTGCATAAAAATCACGCCAAGGGTTCAACAACGCTTCATCAAATGACATAGTAGCCAGCATACTTGTACATAGCTGAATCGTATTTTGATGATCAAGATCATGTAATGTTGCCGATATATATGCACGGACATAAGGCGCTTTTTCATGTTTGTAAGTTTCTTGATACGTTTCGAGCTGCTGACGAAAGCAAAGAATCGCGTGCTCATTCATTTTTTGGATGAGCTCTTCCTTGCTTGCGAAATGATAAAGCAGGCCGGCTTTGGTCATATGTGCATGCTCTGCCACTTGCTGAAGGGTAAGCTGGCTTAATCCTTCTACTAAAATCGTGCGGGCAGCTGCATCAAAGATTTGCTCTTTTTTGGTTTTAGACATAAAAAAAACACCTACTTTACTGAACGGTCGGTAAAGTAAATGTTAACCCATCAAAAACGAGTGTGTCAATCGATTCATTTGATGAACAGATTTTTTCGCTAAATCGTCATATTTAATAATAAGGGTATGGTCCATATGGCGGGTACGGAGGCGGATAAGGGTACCCATAGCCATAGCCTGGTGCAAGCAGAGACCCAGCAAGCAGACCTCCAGCAAAACCACCTAAAAATGGAGGTCCGAAAAATCCAGGTCTACCATAACCGAATCCAGGTCTCCCAAACCCAAATCCGGGTCTCCCAAACCCAAAACCCGGGCGTCCAAACCCAAAACCAAAAGGTCTTCTCATGTCTTCTTGCATAAATGGCTGTGCATCAAAATAATTCATAAAAAAAGGCTCCTCTCACATAAAATCACTGTAACTGACATCAGTGTATTCGATTGGCCTATATGTGTTTGGGTGAACGCCTATTATAAGGAGGAATGTTAAAAATGGGCCTGTATCCGTCTGATTGGGCTAAATGCCCGCCGCATGCTCATGCCTATAAAGCACGAACGGATGTAACAGAAGAGCATTATCATTTAATAGAAGGTATTTCTCAGCCTGTCAATGGAAGCAGTACCGATCAGCATACTCATTACTATCGCGGGGTCACCTCTTTTGAGAGAGGACATTTCCACAGATACTACGGCGTCACAGGACCTGCGATACCGAGATTGGATGGTACGCACTATCACGAGATTGAGGAAGTCACATTTTCTGCCTATAACGATTCTGTCCCTATTCCATACGGAGGAGTCGTCTATAGTCCGGACGAGGAGCGGCCGACGCATACGCATCGCTTAAAAGGAAAGACGTACGAAGTGGTCGGAAATGAACCACTCGGCTGGTGATAGACCGTATATAGGAGAGTAAGAGAAGTTATGCTATACTGTAGGCAGTTTGTAAAAGAGAGTGATGTTATGAAAAAAACGAAACAACCAGTGATTGTATTAGTAGGACCGACCGCTGTCGGCAAAACAAAACTGAGCATTCATATAGCCAAAGCATTTAATGGAGAAATTATCAGTGGTGATTCTATGCAGATTTATAAAGGAATGGACATTGGAACAGCTAAAATCACCCCTGAAGAAATGGATGATGTCCCTCACCACTTAATTGATATTAAAGAGCCAGATGAATCCTTTTCTACAGCTGAATTTCAGCAGCTGGTCCGTATGAAAATCAAAGAGATTGCCGCTAGAGGGAAAACACCCATGATCGTCGGCGGAACAGGTTTGTATATCCAATCTGTTTTATATGATTACACATTTACCGATGAGAAAAGTGACCCTGCTTTTAGAGAAGAAATGGCGCTGTTTGAACAGCAGCATGGCTCCCTTCAGCTGCACGAAAAACTAAAGGCAGTAGACCCTGATGCTGCAAAAGCCATTCATCCAAATAATGTCCGCCGCGTCATCCGGGCGCTTGAAGTGATCCATACAACAGGTCAGAAAATGTCGGAAATGCAAAATGGTCATCAAGAAGTTCCTCTTTATGATACAGCCTTCATTGGGCTGAAAATGGATCGAGAGCTTTTGTACGAGCGCATTCATAAAAGAATTGATATGATGATAGATGAAGGCTTAATTGAGGAAGTGAGCGCACTTTATCAATCTGGCTTGAAGGATTGTCAATCAGTTCAAGCGATTGGTTATAAAGAGCTGTATGCGTATTTTCAAGGTGACTACTCACTTGATGAAGCTATCCAGCAATTAAAGCAAAATTCCCGTAGATATGCGAAGCGTCAGTTCACGTGGTTCCGTAATAAAATGGATGTCACTTGGTTCGACATGACACCGCCTTGCCACTTTTCAGACAAAAAGGAGGAAATTTTCGCATATATAGCAGGAAAGCTTGGACTTAAAGCGAAACTGTAGTTATCAGAATCAAGGAGGACGAAACATGAAACCGATTAATATTCAGGACCAATTTTTGAATCAAATTCGTAAAGACAATACATTTGTCACAGTATTCTTACTGAATGGCTTTCAGCTTCGCGGTCAAGTGAAAGGATTTGACAATTTCACGGTGCTGCTTGAAACAGAAGGGAAGCAGCAGCTTATTTATAAACATGCTATTTCTACATTTGCACCTCAAAAGAATGTAAATCTAGAATTAGAATAGGATATGTTCGACCTAATAGCCCCATGCATCTGCGAATAAACCGGCCGGAACCCGCTACGTTTTTGTCAGTGCAGAGGGGCTATTTTGCATGCCGTGAAACCTTTCTGTCTATTTTGCGTATAATCCCTTATTGGATATGAAGAAAGGTGAGGGGAACGATATGGAAAATGCAGAGCTTGAATTAAGAAGGATTAGAGTGATCCTTCTACTAATTGGGATTGTTGTCTTATTTGGATCGTGCGCCATTTCAAACATTGAATCCAGGCAGGAAAGCTGGCATAACTATTCTAATCAAGATGATCATGGAGATATAGAAGGTCTGTTACAATCAGCTGTTGCACTAAAAAATAATCACTTTGCTGTTGTGAAAGATGATGAAGTACATGTGTACCGGTTTGATGAAAAAGAGGGAGAACTGACCCTTATTAAAACAAAATACATAGATGAGTGGGACGAAGATTATGATGATGACGATTCTGTGGAAGAGTAAGCACGTAAATTTACAAATGAATGTGAAGTCGCTACACTATAATCATGCATTAGACATCTAGACAGAAAAGGATGAGTTCATGACACACAAAATTAAAATTAATCATTGGGAACAAACTTGTGAAGACGACTCCTGCTTCGAATATGGAACGAGTGTTTCTGTAAATGGGAAAGAATTAGTCAGAGAAGCTTCAATCGTCTCTGCGCTTGAAGCGGTGCTAAAAGAATTAGGTGTTGAAGTGGAAATTACAGAAGTGTCAGAAGATTTACAGTGCGATGCCTACAAAAAATAAAACAAAAAGTCTAGTCTACTAAGCGATTTTTTTTCGTGTTATGATAGATTTCGGTTTCAGTTGAATAGAGAGTAGAGCAGTCTATTTTTAGATCCTGTTCTGCTCTATTTATTTGAACGTACGAGTTCGGCTATGAATGTTCGGCCGGGTTGGTTGATTTTTTTCGTTTCGAACATCTATATGTTGTGTTTTAAAAAAACATAGTATACTATATATAGTGAATAACGAAATGATCAACAATACTAAAAACTAGGTCGTGATGGAATTGATTCAAATCGTATTTGATTCAAAAACAGGAAATGTTCAACGCTTTTTGGACAAGACCCCCTTTACAGACAAACGAAAATTGACTGGAGAAGAGTTTTTGGATACGCCGTTTATTCTCGTCACCTTTACGACAGGATTTGGACAAGTCCCTAGTACCACTCAATCTTTTTTAGAGAAAAATGCTCACCTTTTACTAGGTGTAGCGGTGAGTGGAAACAAAGTGTGGGGAGATAATTTTGCCAAAAGCGCCGATACGATTTCTAAACAATATCAAGTTCCTATTTTGCACACCTTTGAACTAAGCGGAACAAAAAGGGATGTTGAATTGTTTACACAGGAGGTAGAAAGAATTGTCACAAAATCAGGTTCCAAAGTGGATACAATTAAATAACGAGATTATGATTCAAAAAGAAGGAAAGTTTCAGTTCGATAAGGACAAAGAAGCTGTACATAGTTATTTCGTAGATTATATTAATCAAAACACAGTCTTCTTTCACAACTTAGAAGAGAAGATTGATTACTTAATAGAAAACGATTACTATGAAGAAGAATTTTTAAGACAATACAGCATGGCAGATATTAAAGAAGTATTCGAAGCTGCATATGCGAAGAAATTTAGATTCCCATCATTCATGAGTGCGTTTAAGTTTTACAACGACTATGCACTGAAAACAAATGATAAAAAGAAAATCCTTGAACGCTATGAAGACCGCATTTCAGTTGTAGCGCTTTTCTTTGCGGGCGGAGATAAAGAAAAAGCCCTTGAGTTTGTAGAACTGATGATCAATCAGGAATACCAGCCAAGTACACCAACATTCTTAAACGCTGGGCGTAAAAGACGCGGTGAGCTTGTGAGCTGCTTCTTGCTTGAAGTGAATGACTCATTAAACGATATTTCAAGAGCGATTGATATTTCAATGCAGCTTTCAAAATTAGGCGGCGGCGTCAGCTTGAACTTGTCAAAACTTCGTGCAAAAGGCGAAGCAATTAAAGATGTTGAAAACGCGACAAAAGGTGTCGTTGGCGTGATGAAGCTTCTTGATAATGCATTCAGATATGCAGATCAAATGGGACAAAGACAAGGATCAGGCAGTGCGTACCTCAATATTTTCCACAGAGATATTAATGATTTCTTAGATACAAAAAAAATCTCTGCAGATGAAGATGTTCGCGTGAAAACATTGTCCATCGGTGTCGTCATCCCCGATAAATTTATCGAGCTTGCAAGAGAAGATAAAACAGCTTATACCTTCTATCCGCACACAGTCTATAAAGAATATGGACAGCATCTTGATGAGATGGATATGGAAGAAATGTATGATGAGCTTGTAGAAAACCCGAAAGTCAAAAAAGAAAAAGTCAATCCGAGAAAGCTTCTTGAAAAATTGGCTGTTCTTCGTTCAGAATCAGGCTATCCATATATCATGTTCCAAGATAACGTGAATAGAGAGCATGCATTAAACCATATTTCACGAGTGAAATTCTCAAACCTTTGCTCAGAAGTGCTTCAAGCTTCAGAGGTCTCTTCTTACGCGGACTATGATCAAGAAGATGAAATTGGTCTTGATATTTCTTGTAACCTTGGCTCATTAAATATCATGAATGTCATGAAAAACAAATCGATCGAAAAAACGGTCAAACTAGCAACAGATTCATTAACGCTTGTATCTGAAACAACAGATATTCGCAATGCACCAGCTGTTCGAAAAGCGAACAAAGCGATGAAATCAATCGGACTTGGCGCGATGAACCTTCACGGGTATTTGGCTCAAAACCAAATCGCCTATGAAAGTGAAGAAGCAAGAGACTTCGCGAATACATTCTTTATGATGGTGAACTACTATTCAATTAAACGCTCAAGTGAGCTTGCAAAAGAAAAAGGAGAAACATTCCATCGTTATGAAGGCTCAGGCTACGCAACGGGCGAGTACTTCAATAAATACGTGGAGAATGATTTCACACCAAAAACAGAAAAAGCAGCAGCATTATTTGAAGGCATGCACATTCCAACAAAAGAAGACTGGGCAGCACTCAAAGACTTTGTAGCGGAAAATGGCATGTACCATAGCTACCGCTTATGTATTGCACCAACAGGTTCCATTTCTTATGTGCAATCGGCAACAGCTTCTGTTATGCCAATTATGGAACGTATCGAAGAAAGAACATACGGCAACAGCAAAACGTATTACCCAATGCCAGGTCTTTCAGCGCAAAACTGGTTCTTCTATAAAGAAGCGTACGATATGGATATGTTTAAAGTGGTCGATATGATCGCAACGATTCAGCAGCACGTTGATCAAGGAATCAGCTTTACACTATTCTTGAAAGATACGATGACAACGCGTGACTTAAACCGCATCGATCTGTATGCACACCATAAAGGCATTAAGACACTTTATTATGCAAGAACGAAGGATACAGGGCAGGAAGGCTGTCTTTCTTGTGTTGTTTGATTAAAGGAGAGTTTAACGTGACAAAAATTTATGATGCAGCCAACTGGTCAAAACACGAAGACGATTTTACACAAATGTTTTACAACCAAAATGTGAAGCAGTTCTGGCTTCCGGAAGAGATTTCCTTAAACGGGGATCTCTTGACATGGAAATATTTAGGTGAAAAAGAGCAAGATACGTACATGAAGGTACTTGCTGGACTGACTTTACTTGATACAGAACAAGGAAACACAGGGATGCCGATAGTGGCTGAACATGTAGAAGGTCATCAGCGTAAAGCGGTATTAAACTTTATGGCGATGATGGAAAATGCGGTACATGCGAAATCATACTCAAATATCTTCATGACACTCGCACCAACTGAAACGATCAGTGAAGTGTTTGAATGGGTGAAGAAGAATAAATTCTTGCAAAAGAAAGCAGATATGATTGTCAGTTTATACCGTTCAATTCAAAAGGACGATCCGATTTCTCTCTTTAAAGCAATGGTTGCTTCTGTTTATTTAGAAAGTTTCCTATTTTACAGTGGTTTTTACTACCCGCTTTATTTCTATGGACAAGGTAAGCTCATGCAAAGTGGTGAAATCATCAACTTGATTTTGCGTGATGAAGCGATTCATGGTGTATACGTTGGACTATTAGCACAAGAAATTTACAACAAACAAACACCTGACGTGCAAAAAGAGCTATATGATTTCTCAATTGACCTATTGAACGAGCTTTATGAAAATGAACTTCATTACACGGAAGATATATATGACCAAGTCAATTTATCGCATGATGTGAAAAAGTTCATTCGTTACAATGCCAATAAAGCGTTAATGAACCTTGGATTTGCCCCTTACTTTGAAGAAGAAGAGATCAATCCAATTGTATTGAACGGACTTAATACAAAAACAAAATCGCATGACTTCTTCTCAATGAAAGGGAATGGCTACAAAAAAGCAACGGTGGAGCCATTAAAAGATGACGACTTCTTCTTTGGAGATGAATCATAAGCAAGGCGTAAAAGTCAAAACGCATCACTCGTTTTGGCTTTTTGCCATTTCATACAATGCGTTACATACTGGAGGTTACCGAACATGGGAAAAATGGATGAAATCATACTAGTTGCACCGCGCACACGCGTATTCCAAAACGAAACGCTTGCGTTTAATGGTGTGAATAGTGAAGAGAAAACAATCAATACAATGATGAAAGAAATCGAAGAGCACTTCGAGCAGATGCGCAGAGGCGATGCGGAAGAAAATCCTGACTTCAAGCAGCCGATTCCTTATGTCGTGATTAAGCGTGAAGACGAAGTGTATGTATATGAAAGGCTTCAAGGCGGGGGAGAGACTCGATTGCATCATAAGTTATCTCTTGGCTTTGGTGGTCACATGAATTTCATCGAAGGCAAAAACTTTGCTGAAATTCTAAAAGAAAATACGGATCGTGAGCTAGACGAGGAACTTTCTATTCAAGAAGAAGACAAACTTGAGATGAAAACCCTTGGATTAATTAATGATGATGACAACAGTGTAGGCCGTGTGCACATTGGACTGTTATCAGCGCTTGAATTATCTCCAGGTGCTCATGTAGAAGTGAAAGAAACAGATCAAATATCAGGAAAATGGATGAAAGCATCTGATTTGAAAAAGCCTGAATACTTCGATCGACTTGAAACGTGGTCTCAATTTGTCGTGAACATTTTAGCATAAATGAAGCAATCAAAAACCGGCTCAGCAGCAGACTTGAGCCGGTTTATTTCGTTATAACAGCTTCAGTTATTGGAAAACGAATGCGTCATGACCGGCCTGTTTCAATCTTGCGACGAGGTCATCCGCATTTTGCTTTGTACGAAAAGCTCCGGCTTGTACTCGGAACATGCCGCCCTCTAATACAACGAAGGCGTCAAAGCCTTTGGATTTCAGTGTGGCTGCTAACTCATCTGCATTGGCTTTCACCTTGAAAGCTCCAGCCTGTACTTTATAAAGATTACTTGCTTTTTTTTTCAGCTGAAAGGCTTTCTCTAATCCAGTGGCATGAGCGCGAGCGATGCCTTGAAGGAAGGTCGCGTTACGAAGCTTATTTGCATCAGCTGCCGTGTCAATGAAACCATTCTCTGTTAAAATAGCGGGCATAGAAGTTTCTCGAAGAACGTGGAAGTTCGCTGTTTTCTTGCCGCGGTTGGCAAAATCCACTGAGCGAACAATCTCATCATGAAGGGCATTTCGATACGTGGTGGTCGGTGCTGAAACGCCAGGATACACATAGCTTTCAAAACCTGTGCCCCCGCCTGCATTAATATGAATAGATACAAAATAGTCAGCTCCCCAGCTGTTTGCTGCATTTGTACGCTGGGTCAAAGTGACGGATTGGTCATTTGAACGACTTAAGCGGACGGAAACGTCATCATAATCACTAATCAACATATCTCTCAATAAAATCGCGATTTGCAGGGTGATATTTTTCTCCAAAAGTCCATTCGCAGCAGCTCCAGAATCTGTTCCTCCATGGCCTGGATCAATAAAAATTTTCACCATCTATTCATCACCTCGTCTTTATTTTATGAGAAATTAGAAAAATTGCCTGTACAAAATGCGGAAATCATTGAGACTCTTTTCTGCACAATTTGTGATGAGAAAGCTACATTTTTCTAAGAAAAAACAAATTGTTGGTTTGTCCGCCTAAATGGGATGAATACAATGGAAATAGCACATCATTTCCTGGGAAACCGCAGAAATCCCTACAATATTCGGTATCTCGGGTCATTTTGACAGCAAACTTGGGCTTAAGCGGGCGATTGTCACGATTACAGCTCCACCCGAATAGAATAAAGAGAGAAGAGCGAGAGGTGAATACGTTGGAGCGAGCTGTCACATATAAAAACAACGGCCAAATCAATATTATACTTAACGGACAAAAGCAAGTATTGGTTGATGCAGATTCAGAGGCAGAATACCTAGAAGCCTTGCAGAAAAATGAGGCAAAACACAGCATCTTACGGGAAATAGAACGTGAAATGAACAGCCTTGTCGGTATGGATGAAATGAAACGAAACATAAAAGAAATTTATGCTTGGATCTTTGTCAATCAAAAAAGGCAGGAACAAGGGTTAAAGGTAGGTAAACAAGCGCTTCATATGATGTTCAAAGGGAATCCAGGCACAGGGAAAACAACGGTTGCAAGGCTTGTCGGGAAACTTTTCTTTGAAATGAATGTCCTTTCAAAGGGTCACTTAATTGAAGCGGAACGCGGAGATCTAGTCGGGGAGTACATCGGTCATACTGCTCAAAAAACAAGAGACTTAATTAAAAAATCACTAGGCGGCATTTTGTTCATCGATGAAGCCTATTCTCTTGCCCGCGGAGGCGAAAAGGATTTTGGGAAAGAAGCGATTGATACCCTAGTAAAGCATATGGAGGATAAACAGCACGAATTCATTCTTATTCTTGCTGGCTACTCCAAGGAAATGGATCATTTTCTATCATTAAATCCCGGCCTGCAATCCAGATTTCCAATCAATATCAGCTTTCCTGATTATACCGTCGATCAGCTCATGGACATTGCCAAACGAATGATGGCTGACAGAGAATATATATTTACTCAAGAAGCTGAATGGAAACTGCGAGATTACTTAATGCACATTAAAAGCACCACGAGTCCTGCAAAATTCAGCAACGGCCGCTTTGTGCGAAACACGATTGAAAAGGCCATTCGGACCCAAGCCATGAGACTCCTGCTTGTGGATCATTATGATAAAAAAGATTTGCTGACGATTAAAAGTCACGATCTCCAAATGAAAGAGGATACGCCTACTTAAAATGGCGTATCCTTTTTATAAAGAGATACTAAAATAAACCATCCGAATAGTGGTATACGTGTGATGTGTTTGGTATGATGGTACTACTGAAAACTTAAGTACAGAAAGGAAACAACTGACGTTGAATGAACATGAAATGACAGAAAAAGCGATCCTTGTCGGCTGTCAATTGCCGCATGTCACGGATGAACGCTTTCAATACTCAATGGAAGAATTAGCTTCCTTAACCAAAACGGCTGGCGGTGAAGCTGTCAGCGTAATGACGCAGAAGAGAAATAGACAAGACAGCGCAACATATATAGGTAAAGGGAAAGTAGAAGAGCTTGAAGTGCTTTGTGAGGAATTCGAATGTGATGTCATTATTTTTAACGACGAACTGTCTCCAAGTCAGCTAAAAGCTTTGGCAACTGCCTTAGATGTGAAAATTATCGATCGGACACAATTGATATTAGACATCTTTGCAAAAAGAGCCCGGACAAGAGAGGGGAAGCTGCAAATAGAGCTTGCCCAGCTTCAGTATGCCTTGCCGAGACTAAGCGGACAAGGGATCAGCCTCTCAAGACAAGGCGGCGGAATTGGCGCAAGAGGTCCAGGTGAAACAAAACTTGAAACAGATAGACGCCATATTCGAAACCGCATTCACGAAATTAACGGGCAATTATCTACAGTCAAAGAACACCGGACAAGATACCGGGAACGCCGGAAGAAAAATGGTGTGTTCCAAATTGCCATTGTTGGGTATACGAATGCCGGAAAATCTACTTTGTTTAACCAATTAACAGATGCAGATAGTCATGAAGAGGATCTGCTGTTTGCGACCCTTGACCCAATGACACGTAAGATGACATTAGCATCTGGCTATAGTGTGCTGATTTCAGACACCGTTGGTTTTATCCAAGACCTCCCAACAACACTCATTGCGGCATTTCGTTCCACTCTTGAAGAAGTGAAGGAAGCTGATTATTTGCTTCACGTCATTGATTCTTCTAATGAGGATTACGAAGGACACGAACGAACGGTTCATGAGTTATTAGAAGAACTAGAAGCAGACCGTATACCGATGCTGACGGTTTATAACAAAGAAGATCAAATCAGACCGGATTTCATCCCATCTTCAAAGCATCGTCATCTATTAATCAGTGCGAGACGCGAAGAAGATATAAAGCGATTAAAAGCGGATATTATGGCAGAACTGAAACAAAACTTTTTAAAACCATATCATGTGAAGATTCCAGCGTATGAAGGAAAGCTCATCTCCGCATTAAAATCAGAAACGCTCGTGGAATCACTAGAATTTCAAAAAGAAGCAGAACTTTATGACATCACCGGGTTTAGCGGTGAGGAGCAGACCATATTAGGTCAAATCAAGAAGTATATGTTGTAAGAAAGGAATTAAATCAAGATGTTTCATACATTAAAACACGGCAGTATTTTAGAAAAAGTAGCAGCAGAAACAGAACAAGAGATTTTACACATGCATCAGCAAATTGATCAAAAGAGTGAACAAAATGAGTGGCGGGTGCTTGAAAGCTACCGAAAGCATAGAGTCAGTGACTCTCACTTTAACCCGACAACTGGATATGGCTACGATGATATGGGAAGAGACACGCTAGAAAAAATTTATGCGGATGTCTTCGGAGGAGAAAGCGGCCTTGTGCGTCCACAGATCATTTCCGGCACACATGCCATTTCCATTGCATTATTCGGTGTGCTGAGACCTGGCGATGAATTGATCTATATGACGGGAAAACCATACGATACGCTAGAAGAAATTGTGGGGATTCGCGGCAAAGAAGGGACAGGCTCATTAAAAGACTTCCAGATTGATTACAAGGCCATTGATTTAAGGCAAGATGGATCCGTTGATTATGACAAAGTAAAAGAGTCAATCTCCTCTAAAACAAAAATGATCGGCATTCAGCGTTCGAAAGGCTATGCGTCAAGACCTTCTTTTACAATAGAAGAAATTGAGCAAATGATTTCATTTGTAAAAGAGATCAATGAAGAAATTATTGTGTTTGTGGACAACTGTTATGGTGAATTTACTGAATTGCAAGAGCCATGTCATGTGGGAGCGGATCTTATGGCGGGTTCCCTTATTAAAAACCCAGGCGGCGGGCTTGCCAAAACAGGCGGTTACATCGTTGGAAAAGAAAAATGGGTAGAAGCTTGCTCTTATCGAATGACATCTCCGGGCATCGGCAGTGAAGCGGGTGCCTCGCTTTATGCGCTTCAGGAGATGTATCAAGGATTTTTCTTAGCACCGCATGTTGTGGCGCAAAGCTTAAAAGGTGCAGTGTTCACGGCTCGTTTTCTTGAGAAGCTCGGATTCCAAACGAACCCAGCGTGGAATGCGAAAAGAACAGATTTAATTCAATCTGTCGAATTTGGAGATCCTAAAAAGATGATTGCATTCTGCCAAGCGATTCAATATGCATCTCCGATTAACAGTCACGTCACGCCGCATGCAAGCTATATGCCAGGATACGAGGATGATGTCATTATGGCAGCGGGCACCTTCGTCCAAGGAGCTAGTATCGAATTGTCAGCCGATGGACCGATCAGACCGCCTTATACAGCCTACGTTCAAGGCGGACTCACGTATGCCCATGTGAAAAATGCGATTTGTAGTGCTGTAGATGCCTTATTGGAACAAGGTTTCATCGACATACCTGCTCAATAAAAAACCATGTTAATATTCCTAACATGTTGTTGACACATAATATAACATGACATATAATAAATTTAAGCAAAGAGGAGGAGACAGTTGAGATGAGTGATAACATTCGCCGCTCAATGCCTTTATTCCCAATTGGGATTGTCATGCAGTTAACAGAATTATCTGCAAGGCAAATTCGCTATTATGAGGAAAATGGATTAGTATTTCCAGCAAGAAGTGATGGGAATCGCCGATTATTTTCTTTCCATGATGTTGATAAATTACTAGAAATTAAAAACCTCATCGAACAAGGTGTAAACATGGCAGGAATCAAAAAACTTTTTGCCAAAGCTGAGGCAGAACATCCATCGTCTGATGTAAAGACCGAGGAGAAAACCACAGCGAAGCACAACTTGACAGATGATGAACTCAGGAAGCTACTGAAGAAGGAACTCATTCAGGCTGGACGTTTCCAACAAGGAACGACCTTTAGGCAGGGGGATATGTCAAGGTTCTTCCGTTAACCAATTAGCAAAAGCATTGCTATACAATTTTACCTTTTGTAGGGGAGGAGTTTTACGAAATGGCAAAATACACAAGAGAAGATATCGTAAAATTAGTAAATGAGGAAAACGTAAAGTACATCCGTCTGCAATTTACAGACATTCTCGGAACGATTAAAAATGTTGAGATTCCTGTGAGCCAGTTAGAAAAAGCTCTTGATAACAAATGTATGTTTGACGGTTCATCTATTGAAGGCTTCGTACGTATTGAAGAATCAGATATGTATCTATACCCAGATCTCAACACATTTGTTATTTTCCCTTGGACAGCTGAAAAAGGTAAAGTTGCACGCTTTATTTGTGACATTTACAAGCCGGACGGGACGCCATTTGATGGAGACCCGCGTAATAACTTAAAGCGTGTTTTAAAGGAAATGGAAGACCTAGGATTTAGTGATTTCAACCTTGGACCTGAGCCAGAATTCTTTTTATTTAAATTAGATGAAAAAGGCGAGCCAACGCTTGAACTAAACGATAAAGGTGGATACTTTGACCTTGCACCAACAGATCTAGGTGAAAACTGCCGCCGTGATATCGTGCTTGAGCTTGAAGAAATGGGCTTTGAAATTGAAGCGTCTCACCACGAAGTAGCACCTGGACAGCATGAAATTGACTTCAAATATGCAGGCGCCATCCGTTCTTGTGATGATATTCAAACATTCAAACTTGTTGTTAAAACGATTGCGAGAAAACACGGACTTCATGCGACATTCATGCCAAAACCATTGTTCGGTGTAAACGGATCTGGTATGCACTGTAACCTATCATTATTCAAAAATGGCAAAAACGCATTCTTTGATGAAAAAGCAGATTTACAATTAAGCGAGACGGCTAGACACTTTATCGCAGGTATCGTTAAGCATGCAACTAGCTTTACAGCGGTCACAAACCCAACGGTGAACTCTTACAAGCGTCTTGTACCTGGTTATGAAGCACCTTGCTACGTGGCATGGAGTGCACAAAACCGTAGCCCATTAATCCGTATCCCTGCATCACGCGGCATCAGCACACGTGTAGAAGTGCGCAGCGTAGACCCATCTGCAAACCCATACCTTGCACTAAGCGTATTACTTGCAGCAGGTCTTGACGGAATCAAAAACAAACTAGACGCACCAGCACCAATCGACAGAAACATCTATGTCATGGACAAAGAAGAGCGTCTTGAAAACGGCATCTCTGATCTGCCTGCAACACTTGCAGAAGCACTTGAGTTGCTCAAGTCAAACGAAGTTATGGTCAACGCACTAGGCGATCACTTATTCGAGCACTTCATCGAATCAAAAGAAATCGAATGGGATATGTTCCGCACCCAAGTACACCCATGGGAACGCGATCAGTATATGTCTCAGTATTAATAAAGAAACCCCCTTGGAGCCATTGGCTTCAGGGGGATTTTGTTTTTGAGGATGTTTCAAAATAAAGCAGGCATCAACCCACAATTCACCCACAAAAAAGTGATAAAAAAATCACTGTTGAAAAATGATGTAGTTGACACCAATTGTCTTTAGAATCAGAAAGTACCAATATATATGGACACTAAAAAATTCGTTGTGTGGAAATCAAAATGTGTAATGGAATGAATACTGATTGAATACATTCATTTAAATATCATTACATTGTGAGAAGGTGAGTAACATGGACAGCAAGTTGTTTTTAGTATTATGTAATCATCGGTCTGGATCTAGTGCTGTAGCTGGGGTGTTGCATCATTTAGGTATACATATGGGAGAACAGTTAATCGGCCCATCTAGCTCAAACCTGAAGGGACATTTTGAGAATATTCATTTTGTCATCATGAATGACAAGATATTGGAGTCATTAAACTCTTTTTGGTTTGCGCCTCCTTCACGATCAAGTGTCCTTTCTAACCAATTTTCTAAAGATCAAATTCGTTCTTTTCTTAGTCATCAAGTAAAACCAGTGTGGGGAGTAAAAGATCCTCGCACAGCACTAACTTTCGATATTTGGAAGCCTTTTTTTGAGGAAATTTCTGATATCACTTTTATATTTGTTTGGCGTCCTATTGAAGAATCTGTTTCTTCACTTGCTTTAAGAGAGGGTTTTGGTGAGCGAACTGCCGATTTTATTTTAAAAATATATGAAGATAACCTTAAGCGAATTCGAAAAGAGCTTGAACAAAAAGAAAATGACATAATTGATATAAATTTCAGTGATCTATTGGGTAACCCAGAACCGTTTGTAAAAGAGGTCAATTTTAGATTGAATAAAAAAGAGGATCAAAATGTCGAAAATGTTAAGGAATTTCTTGATGGAAAGTTAAAGCACTTTTAAATAATTTGAGATGTTTTTCGAAAAATGTGAGAAAAAGAAGCAGCAGTTCTAGTACCCATCTCTTTCAGGAAACAGATTGATAAGGATGTACAATAATGCCCCTTTTCGATACTTTTTATGGATGAAAAAGATATACTGGATATCTTTGAGTACTATAAAGATTAAAAAGTAAGCAACTTCTGAATTGGAAGTTGCTCTATGTTATTTACCACTAGAATAACTCAAGATGGCATTTATAATTAAAGTAATCACAGATGCAATCAGTAAAGATATACTGATTGCACCCAATCCTAAACCTTCCCAACTTCCTACGAAAAAACTTATTAATAATAAGATAATACTTATGATGATGAGAATCGATGGTATTCCATACTGTAAAGGTGCATTCTTTCTTTTAAAGATAACAGAAACAACAAGTATAACGATCGTAAGGATAACTGTTAGCAGCCAAAATGATGACATTTATTGACCTTCCTTCTTTTAAAAATATATGAAATTATTTTATTTCCTCATCCATTACTTTCTTATACTTTTCAAATTCAGAATCTTTCATTTCACCGTTCATTTGTAATAAAAAGTTTCCTTTTGAATAGGTGTGAGAGAAGAACATAGATCCAGCATTGCCTAACTCATCATAATAAGATTTCGCCTGCTGTAAATCAGTTTCATTTCCAAATTTAAAAATCCTTCCGCCAGCATTTTCACCTAAGGAAGGAACGAGAATTCTTTTTCCTTCTTCTCTTATATTTCCAAACTCTTTTTGTTTAAGATCAGATGGTTTTTCTGCTTCAAGCCCAGCACTTTTAAAAGCTTCAATAATATTGGCTGTCGTGAGCTGTTTTTCATTTGATGCTGTGCTACTGCAAGCTGTTAGGATCATTAAACAAATAAAGATGAATATAGATAATTTCTTCATATTGGATCCTCCTGATTTTTAGGTGCAAAGGAAATTTTACATGAAGTACCTTCTTTTTACTATCGTTTCGACAAAAATAGACATTGTGAATGACTAAGTAACAAATATTCTTCTTTTATTTTGACTAAATTGTCAAATATACTCATCAAGATGGTATACTTATGTGCATATTTTACTAGGAGGCATCACCTTGAAATTATTTTGGGAAATAGACGAGGAAGGTTACTATACGTTAAAAAAGATCAACGCAGAAGAAATAACTAAAGCTGAAGATAAACTTGGGGTCACTTTGCCAGATACATATAAAAAGCTCATATTAGAACAGAATGGTGGTTATACAGTTCATAATGCTTTTCCAACGACTCACTCTAATTCATGGGCTGAGGATCATATTCAATTTAATCACCTGCTGGGAATTGCTGAAGATGAAGGAATTATGGATAGTGCCTATTTGATAAAAGAGTGGGAGCTTCCAGAAGGGCTTGTTTTGATTAACGGGGATGGCCATACTTGGGTAGCGATGGATTATCGAAAAACGAAAGAGAATCCTGCAATTCATTATTTTGATGTTGAGATGGAAGAAGACTTTAAATTAGCAGATTCCTTTGATGAATTCATTCAGGGGCTTTATACAGCTGAGTACACAATTGATGAGGAAGCAGCAGAAGGTGAATATGAACTTTCTGAAGTTCATTTAAGTAAAGAAGAACTTGAAGCCATATTTGAATTGGACGTCCTTGATGAAGAGAATCTTTATAAAATTCAATATTACCCGATGGTTGATTTGAACGAAATTGAATGGTTTTTTAAAAAGATGCAATATCACATTGAAAAAACAAAAGATGAAGATACGCTTTATCAAGTAGGTGATACGATTCTCTGCATTTTCTTATTAAATCAAAATATGCCGATCAACGAAAAAATTAGTGAGATTCTTCATCAAATAGCTGAATTCTTAGAGAAAAATGATGATCCACTATTAGTGAATCTCGGAGAAAATATTGCTATGGAAACAAGTTTCCTTTATTAAGCTTTGAACACTCAAAGACAGGTCATACTGGTGAAAGATCGATTTGGGATAGTATTAAATAATAAAGGCATATAGGAGAGGCGAATTCGTCTCTCTTTTTTGCGGTTTCTTTTCGGTGTGGAATATTCAAACGGATGATAATATATGTAATTATAGGGAAAATAAAGGAATGGATAGGGGGAGGTTTGTTTGGGAGAAAAAGTAGCCAGCCCATTTGTTGCTAAAATGATCGGTGATTGGTACGGATATATCAAGAAACAGGACATTCTAAAGGCTGAAAATAAGAGAAAAGAGATCGTAATAGCCTTTGAAAATATGGAAGAAGATCAAAATGTCTTATTATACTTTAACTTGATTGATTCCAGATACAAAATGTTGGCGCAGGAGTTTGAGAGATCAAAAGATATATTGAAGCAAATAGACATTGAAGAGAAGCAGAAAACGGATGACATGATTCAGTATTATTATTTCTTCTTCAATGGCATGTATGAGTTTTATAAAAAGCGCTTTTCAGACGCTATCAACTATTATCATATTGCAGAGACCCGACTTCGAAACGTTCCTGACGATTTAGAACGTGCTGAATTTAATTATCAGCTTTCAATTGCATACTACGAAATCGCACAAAATCATTTCTCCATTAACCACGCCAAAAAAGCTTTAGAAAGCTTTAAATCAGCAGATTTACAAGAGAGTCGGGTTGCTACTACTCTAATGGTAATCGCATCAAATAAGATGGATTTAAACCAATTTGTACAAGCTGAATTCACCTATAAGGATGCTATCAATTTAGCAGCAGAATCTAAAATTGATTTTCCACAAGCGCTAGGGTATTTCAATCTTGGGATATGTTATGAGCGTCAAGGAAAGCTTCAGCAAGCTTTAGAATGTTTACAAAATGTCTTTTCGGTTGAATTAAAAAAGCCACACAAACCACTGTATATGAGAACAAATTACATGTTAGCACGTGTACTCTTCCAGTTAGATAAAAAAGCTGAAGGGCTGGATGCACACAACGAGTCACTCATGTTAGCGAATGAATTAGCTGACAATGCGTATATTGCTAAGTTAAATATCATACATTCAATATATGTAACAGATGATGAAATTCAGCTCGACGCAGCTCTTGATGTACTGAAAAATCAAAAACTTTGGACAGATGCCGCAGAATTGTCAATTATGGCAGCAAGATTTTATAAAAAGCAGGATAATTACAAACTGGCATCAAAATACTTTGATGAAGGTTTGGAATCACAGGCCAAAAAATTGACATGGATGGAGGAGGAAGCTGAATGAAGCACCTGAAAGTTATGATATTAAGCCTTACCTTATTAATGGGGATCACAACCACTGTACATATAAATTCCTCAAATGATATTCAAACCGCAGAAAACGGCTACTTTGGTTAAGCATGAAGTCTATTAATAAAAAAGTCCTTTTCGGGGCTTTTTTTATTTGAACATTATCTGCTATTTTCATTGCTGTTTCAATTGATCAAAACACAACTTCTCAAAACGTATAGGCAAAATTAAAACAGGCCCTGAATGGTCTGTTTTTTTATGGGGACGGATAGGGCTAATCATTACTATAGTTTTCATTAGATTAGGAGTTCCCTATACATTTTATTGCTTTATCAAAAGTTTCTTTTTTCTCTTCATAGTCAATACTTTCTATCAAAAATCCACAATTACACTTTACTTTATTTAGGGGAGTTTTGAAAAGTAAATGAGAACAAATGTTTGATTAGCGATTTGGATTTCGTTATAATAAGAATAAGATTGACCCCTTCATGAACCTGGCTGACACTCAGTCAGGTCTTTTTTATATTTACTGGTAAACTTGTTTTTCTTGTAGGAGGTGATATGAGTTGAAAGTCAAAATCATTGAAGGGCCGAAAGTTGACGAGCGTCTTAATGATTGCTATCACTATTTAATTAAGTGGTGGAGGAAAGAGTTAAATTGGGATAGTAATTTACAGAAGAATATTGTCTGTCAAAGTGTAAGCAATAAAAGGGTAAGGGACGGGGAGCTTGATTGAAGCATATATGAAGAAATTAGGTACGGTAATTCCATTAAAGATGAAGGTTTATCAGGTTTTTCTAATTAGACTTCGGAATAAAATTAAAACAGACCTAAATGGTCTGTTTTATAGAAAGGATTTGTTATTTTTTATCAAACTAGGTTGGTTTATAATGAATTCTCATTCTTTTAGGAAACACCCACAAATCACCCACAATTTAAAAATATTTTATGATTTTGTATTATTTTTTTAAGATGAAAATCTCTATAAATCAACGTTGATGATTCACTAAGACATGTAAAGACAGTATAGGTTATAATTAGAACCCAAGTACACCCATGGGAACGCATCAGTATATGTCTCAGTATTAATAAAGAAACCCCCTTGGAGCCATTGGCTTCAGGGGGTTTTTATTTTTGTGGGGGTTTCTATAAGCGAGTGTTGGAGGCGCATCCTTATGTATATTATAATCATCTTTTTCATACGTCCAAATAAAAATATAGTGCATTGTTCTCAAACTCGTAAGAATCATTTCACCCCACCTGAGAAAAAATCTCCTCTCAAATTTATCAAGGTTAAAGAAGGTTCAGTAATTTAACACCTAAAATTAGATTTTATTATCATTCTTTTTAAGAAAACACCAAATAGTACAAATTACATAAAATAAGACAGAGGTGATTGATGTGAAAAGATGCCGGTATTGTGGGAAATCATGTACATCTAACTCGCATTATAACAAACGAGGAAGATGGTATGATTCTTATAAGGATGACGGCTGGGAATGTGATAGTTGTAAGAAAGGTAAGTCAGGCAAACCAGGAAAACCAGTAAAAAATCCATGCTGCGGAAAAGATCCTTGTGTTTGTGTCATTCAAGGACCCCCAGGGGGAAGAGGAAGAAGAGGCCCAGCAGGTCCGGCGGGTCCAGCAGGAGCCACTGGAGCGACTGGCGTAGGTTTAACAGGCATCGTGGCATTTGATCCAGCGGTAGCCCCAACCTATCCAGTAGGTCAAGTGGTGACATTCGATGGAAGTACGTATGTAGTGAATTCAGCGTCGCCAACAGGTACACCAGGTACGTCTCCAGATTATACCTTGTTAGCAGCTGCAGGAGATACAGGCGCCACTGGTGCAACAGGCATAGGAGCAACTGGAGATACTGGTCCAACCGGCGCCACTGGTGTAACTGGAGATATCGGACCAACAGGAGTAACTGGTGTAACTGGAGATATC
This sequence comes from Bacillus sp. SIMBA_005, assembly GCF_046535585.1. Taxonomy (NCBI): domain Bacteria; kingdom Bacillati; phylum Bacillota; class Bacilli; order Caryophanales; family Bacillaceae; genus Bacillus; species Bacillus sp. SIMBA_005. The sequence goes on from NZ_JAWRWI010000001.1 coordinate 512,847, forward strand.
GGACCAACAGGAGTAACTGGTGTAACTGGAGATACTGGTCCAACCGGCGC